>NZ_FNLB01000006.1:2237500-2487500 GCF_900104145.1 Pseudovibrio sp. Tun.PSC04-5.I4
CCAACCCAAACCCTAACAAATACTCAATTTGCACAGAGACGTGTATTTGCCAACTTCATCAAACACTTCACGCGCCCAGTCTAGCAAGACACTCCCTACACCCATAACAATGAGTAAATACAACCCTCTAATACATCACCAATGTCGATCCAATAACCTACCAAAACATTGAGCGGTGAGCGGTGAGCGGTGAGCGGTGAGCGGTGAGCGGTGAGCGGTGAGCGGTGAGCGGTGAGCGGTGAGCGGTGAGCGGTGAGCGGTGAGCGGTGAGCCAAAAAACACGGTCCAGAATAATCCGCAACTCTCAAACAATCATTTGCATCCTAAACGCAAAGCCATGCGTGTTTTATGTCAAATCCGCGTTCTTATGTTCAGATCATAGCATAAGACGCGAAAACCGTCACTACAGGCGCGCAAGCCGACAGCTAAGTTGTCCCCTCACCAATACATATCTATGCCCGCGCTCGGCCAGTCTGCTCAATACGCCTATTCCGCATTCTACTCCAAACACAACCAACCATCGGGATCATCTTACAACGAGCCAAGATCGTTAGAGCAAGCCCGCAATATCGATCAGCGCCTTTTCAGCACCTCGTTCTCACCAACAAACCTCAGCCAAAACAAACTCAGGAAGAACATTACGGGAATGGATCAAGATCAAAAACTGTTCCATCCTTTCATCGTCAGTGCAACGCCTACTCAGACATCCATAGCGGCGCAAAGCCCAGCTCTTTGAAAACCGAATATCGAAAACAAATGGCCCCTCAAGGCAGAGCCCGTCTACGCAAACTCACAACACAAACATAAATAAGAACAAACACAAGCAGAGGAAGAAATTACGGTAAAACAACCTGATAGGAGTCATCAGCAGATCAAAGCATAGGTATTCCGCGCCAGCACATTCCTCAGCTAGAAAGCAAGCCAATGTTATAGATATGACATGCAACGTCCCTCATCACCGGCAAACATATTACTCAAGTAGAATTCTCCCATCATATGCTCAACGCCCCATGCGACCTGTATGCTGAGCTGGCTCAGGTTTCTTGGGCAAGTAGTGTAAGTGGATTTAGCTCCTGAAAGTGGCATTATGCCAAGAATAGGAGAGCCCCCCGTGAGCAGACGTCCGCGCCGAAACCATAGTCCGGCTTTTAAAAGTCCGGCTTTTAAAGCGAAAGTGGCGCTTGCTGCTATTCGCGGAGAGAAGACCTTAAATGAACTAGCTCAGGACTTTGACGTGCACGCGAACCAGATCAAACAGTGGAAAGAGCAGCCCCATGCAGTAGTACCCCGGCCATTAATGGAGAAGTTTTGGCATATCTTCATGTTTGTGGAACTATTATTGAATAAGCACTCTCGCTTTAATATATTTGCGAGGCGCCCTCTCGTGAGCAACGGTGCCAACCTTCGTTGCGCGACTCGCGAAGTTTTTAATGACTCTAAACTAGGAATGGTTTATTGTTGAGTTAGAAATGCATATTTTTATTGACCACACACTTCGGAAGACGCATAGCTTTAGATATGAGACTGACACAACAAACCAATTATGCCGTTCGTGCTCTCATGTATTGCGCGGCTAACCCTGGCAGACCAAGCAAGGTTGCAGAGATTGCGGCTTCGTTTTCCATGTCGGAAACGCATCTTTTCAAAATTATGAAGGTGCTTGTTGACTCTGACCTGATGAAGACTATTCGCGGGCGTAACGGTGGTATTGTTCTGCCTCGCCCTGCTGAACAAATCAGTGTTGGACAGGTTGTTCGTGCAACGGAAGAATCCTTCCTGCTAGCAGAATGTTTTGACAGTGGCCGACAGGATTGCCCTCTGGTCAATCACTGTGGGTTCAACTCTGTTCTTCATGAAGCGCTGGAAGCATTCCTTGGTGTGCTGGACAAATGTACGATTGCGGATCTTGCAGATAATCGTGCTGGCATTCGTCATCTGTTGCAGATCGAAGATCCTCTTTTGCCAAAGAACATTGCTGCCGCTGAATAAGCCGGGGGTGATATGTGAGATGATCAGGCAGCGGCTATTCGCTGCCTTTTTTGTTATTTGACGCGGAAAACTATTGGCGCCGTTCTGCTTATCGAGTTTTTTCTCATAGACGGAGGAAATGCGGGGAACGGAGAAGCGGCTCTCACAGCCTTCAAAGCAGCCTGATCTAGCTTTTTGTTTCCGCTGGAGCGCGAGACCGTCGCCGCTGTCACAGTCCCACTTCGCTGGACAGTGAACGTCACGCGGACAGTGCCCGTTTTCTTGCGCTTTTTTTCCCGCTTAGGATATTTACGTTCCGCTGCTCTTTGCAGCTTCCTTTGAACACTGCCCCAATAATTATCCTTTGCCGCATTGCCTGCGCCATCACCTGAGCCGGCGACATTATTTCCGCTCTTAGCTGTTTTTGTGCCTTTGCGGGTAACGTCGGACCCTCTTTTCTGATTGAACTGCGCATTGCCTGCACGTTGTGGTGGCTTTTTCTGCTTTTTTGGCTTTGCTTTGTTTGGTTGCTTTGGTCTCGGCGGCGCGGCGCGCGGTATTGGAACAGTCACAGCAGCGACGTTGGTTTCTACCGGCTTCGCTTCCAGTTCTTTTGTTTCTTCAACTCGCGTTGCTGTCTCAGCTTCAACAGGCTTCACTTCTTTCAGCTCAACAGGTGTCTCAAGCTCTTTAGGTTGAAGAGGTTTTGCTGCTTCCGGCTGAACGGATTCAGCTTTCTCCCTCGCTTTAATTTTCAAATCAGCTTGAGTTGACTGTGCCTGTGTCAGCTCGACAGGCTTAAGAGCATCAATCTCGCTGGAGGCCGTCACTTCCCTTACAGAAATTGGAGTAGCGGGCACGGCTTCTTCGTTAGGCTTAACTTCGGAAATTTCAGTTTTCTGCGTGATACCTTCAATTTGCGGCACGATAACCGGCGCAACCGTTTGAGGTATTAGCTGTACAATGCGTTTGGCTGGAGTGATGACGGGTTCAACAACCTCAACCGGTTTTACAGGCGTTATCTCCCGTGGTTCCTGAGTGACTTCTTTTTGTTCAATCTCGCGCGGTTTGATTTCCTTCGGCTGCTCTTGCTCGATTGGTTCTATAACCTCACGCGACCCAGCAATCAGGTCTTCAATGGACCCCACAACAGATACGGAAGTTGATTGGCTTGAGGCGATTTGAACTTCAGGAGTGCGGGTGTAGAACCATGCAAAGCCGGCAGCATGAACACTGACAGAGATAAGCAGGGCGGCGGTTAGGGCTGAGCCACCTAATTTTCCAGATCCATTCCGCTTCATTTTGAAGCCCTGACGGTTACGAGCGTGATCTCTGCAAAACCCTGCTTTTTGAGAGCAGCTAGTGTTCTTGCTAGAGTCTGGCCGGACAAGGCTTTGTCAGCTACAACCATCAACGGACTACTTTCAGATCCAATTGGAACCAAATCAGCAACGTCTACGGGCTGATCATTTTGTAATATGCTGCCGTCAGCAGCCATGATCAGCGCTCCTGCGATGAGCTCCCGGCTGGTTTGTTCGCGCGTCTCCGCGGGTTTGACGTTTTTGGCATCATCCCGATCAATTGACCCCGCGAAGAGAAAAAAGATCAGCATGAGAAACACGATGTTGATCAACGGGATCGTGTTCTCCAGGGCTCTCTTCTGCGGTTTTGTCTGTAGACGCATTTCAAATTCTTCTTTTGGCGAAGTTACTTAATTAATTGCCGACGAGGGTTGCGGACCAACCTGCTGTTTTTAACATTTCCAGCGCGGTTACCACATCCTGAACCGTAGACTCTTTCGCAGCTAAAATCGCGATGGGCCGGCCCTGCTCAATTCCTGCTTCTTTTAGAGATTGCAGCAGGAGTTCAGCCTGCAATGCATCTCCATTGAGTGTCAGCTTTCCTTCTGCAAAAATACGCAGGAGCACAGGCGCCTCTTTCATTTGCCCTGCGCCCTCTTTCCCAGTTCCAACATCCAAACGCTGGTAAACTGAAAATGTAGATGCCAGCATAAAGAACATCAGCAATAGGAAAATCACATCAATCAAGGATGTGAGGCCGGGTGCTCGGCTGCGCTTGGGAGCAGCACTAAGGCGCATCGTGGACAACCTCGAAGCGTGCCATTTCTCTGGATGTCGCTTTTTCGTCCGTCTGAGCCACAACAGACGTGATTGCGCCAGTAAACAGCTCAGTGACGATCCGTTCCATTGCACCCTGCTCGCGTTCGATGCGGCCCTCAAATAATGACAGCATTACAGATGCTGGAATTGCGACTGCCAAGCCTACGGCTGTCGTGAGCAGTGCAACCCAGATGCCTCCGGCGAGCATTGATGGGTCAACCTGAGATCCCGCATCAGCCATCGCCTGAAATGCGCCAATCATACCAATCACAGTGCCAAACAGACCGAGCAAAGGTGCGATTTGAGCGATCATATCCAACGGGCGCAAATAGCTGCGAAGATCACCTAAATGCGTGAAGCAAACGCGCTCGACATCCTCGCGGATTTTTTCTTCTGGCACCTGAGGCTTCATGAGACCGCGCATGGCATGGGCAAGCACATCAGAAACCGGAGAGCGGTCCGTTACGACCAGATGATAGGCTTGGTCTCGTTTACCGACGCGCCAAAATGCGACAGCTTGCTGAGCTTTGCGATGCCGGCCAACACCAGCAACACCAAACTGCCAGAGTTTTGCAAAGACTATCGTCAAAGCCAGCACACTTACAGCCAGCAGTAGGCCGACAACAATACCGCCTTTTTCGAGAAGGCCCATAAAAGGACTGAGGGCGGATGTCAGGCCTAAAGTTTCGATCATTGCGTTCATTTCTGGCGGTCTCGCAGCTCTCTATCAAATCTGGATAATGAGGAAATTTACATGGTTAGTTCTATTGCAGCACGGGAGGACACATGCAATGCGTCCAAACAGCTGGATGGAGACACCGCAGCCGACCCCTCACATTGAGACACATCGTTGATCAGCAGTGACGAGATTTGGTTACACTCGCTTGATGGAAGATCGTATTGCTGAACACGGGTTTTACCAGTGGGAAGACGACCCGTCTTCATGCTCAGAAAGTCGGAGATTCCACCAGTGCTGTCAAACACTACCAAATCCAGTGAAAGCTGGCTGATCTCGTCGTTGAGGTGATTTCTGACCAGTAAGCTGACCCGACACCCTGCATTAATGGTTTCGGCCTTGTTCAGTTGAAGCGCTATGACTGGCTCTTTTGCGCCTTCAGTGGATTGCGCGAAGCCTGTTTGCGTTATCCACAACGGAAGAACCGCGAGTAAAAGTATCTTAGCCAGCTTGTTCATGGGGCCCCAACATATAAAATAAATATATTTGCAAATGCAAATCAGTCGCAGATATCAAGGATATCGTGGGCTGGCTGACTGTTGAGGGAGAGCATAACAGCTGGCTTGCGCACCGATACATACCCTACTCAAGGACGGTTTGCGAGAGGACGCGACTCCAGCAATTTTTGAGTAGGCATTGCACTTGTAATAAAACTTGAATATGAAAGTCAAGAATTAAACACGCTAGATGAAATAGTAATAATGTGAGTATCGCGACCATGCACTGTAACGCTTATCGGGGAAAGACAGGGACGGATGTATGCCATGGATAAATCTCAAGAATGCATTGAAAATCAATCACATGAGAAGATGGTTGATAGCAAGGACCTGTTTGGTCAGGAACGGGAGATCACGATCTCACACCGTGAGAATCTCTACCGACTTTCTATCACAAAGCTTGGAAAACTGATTCTTACTAAGTAATTATGGAAAGCTCAGGCTTCAACTGCATTTGCTCGACAAACCAGCATTCCAAACGAAAACGGCCGGCCCCATATGAGGCCGGCACGCTTTTGGTTCGCTTCAAAGATTGAACTTAGTTCAAGTCCTGCTGCATTACGAACGCATCACCATCAACCTTAAACAGGCCATAAGATCCTGGTACGTCGCCAGCATTGTCAAAGTTCAGGTCGCCAGAAGCGCCCTTGTAGTCGATGTCTTTGCCAGCTGCGATCAGCTCAACAGCCTTTTTCCATTCGCCTGGACGAACAGCTTCGCCCTGACCGTTGGAAACAGCAGCCATCGATGTGGAAACCTTGGTGGAAACACCACCAGATTTTTCCAGTGCCAACGCCATCAGGAATGCCGCGTCGTAAGAGCTTGTCACGAAGATTGCGTCTGGGTTACCGCCAACGCTAATGTAGGCTTCGTTGAACAGCTCAAGGCTATCTGACTTTTCACCAACGGGAGAAGACGCAATAAAGTTGGTGAGGTTTTCTGCACCAAGCTCACGAATGAGCGCATCAGACTTCATGCCATCGCCGCCAACGAAGTTGGTGAAGAAGCCATTTTCCAGAGCCTGACGAAGGATGGTAAGGCCAGTGCCGTCACCGTAATCGAAGATCACCAAAGTATCTGCGCCACCACGAGCCAATTCAGCAAGGTTGGAGCGGTAAGACGCTTTGCCTTCTTCGTGTGCAGCGTAACCAGCGATTTCGCCGCCGTTTGCTTCAAACTCAACTTTGAACGCATTGGAAAGACCGCTGCCGTAATCATTGTTGAGGTAGGCGACAGCGACTTTTTTGGTGCCGAGGTTCAGCAAAGTGCGAGCAAGAGAACGCCCCTGAAAGTCATCTGATGGCACAGTACGGAACACTTGGCCCTTGTCTTCAAGACCAGTGATTTCCGGAGATGTGCCTGACGGTGTGATCAGGGTGATCCCAGCAGGAACAGTTACTGAGTTTGCAACAGCCAGAACAGATCCAGAGCAATGCGGGCCAACAAGACCAGCAACCTGTTCGATGTTCACCAGCTTGGTCGCGGCATCAACGCCGTTCTGCGGGTTACAAGCACTGTCGCCAACAACTGGCTTGATTTTCTGGCCACCCAGAATACCGCCCTGCTCGTTCACCTGCTGGAATGCCAGCTGAGCTGCTTCCAACATTGGTGGTGCCATAGCCGCAATCGGGCCAGAAATACCACCAAGAAGACCAATTTTCACGTCTGCCTGAACAGCCTGTGCTGTCAATGCAGTTGCGCCGAACAAGCTCGCTGCCAATGCGATTTTCTTAAGCATCAGTTCACCTCCAAAGAACCCTGTTTCATATGACATCCGTATCGGACCAGGGCTGTAAAATTGATTTTCATTCGAGTGCTTGGGGGTTATTCCGCTGCACCTTCTTGTTTTTGAGAAAGTTTTTCTTCGGGCCTGCTTGCCGTTCCTTGAGGTTCGGGAAGAATACCTTCCGGGCGGAACCGAAGAACCAGCTGCAACAGCAGGCCAATAATGAAGACACGCATGTACTTCGCCTTAATGGCGTATTCCGTTGGCAATTGATCTGTCACGAATTCTGAAGCGGACCAGATGATCCAGACAACAGCCACGCCGAGCAATGCGCCACGGTTGTTTCCTGAGCCGCCGAGAATCAACATAATCCAGATCAGGAATGTGGCGATCATGGGATCAATTGCTTCTGGGGTTATGGAACGGTTAAAATGCGCGAACAATGCGCCGCCTAATCCCATAATTGCAGCACCAAAGATGAACGCTTCCAAACGACGCGCCTTGATGTCTTTGCCCATTGCTGTTGCGGCATCTTCATTGTCACGAATGCCGCGCATCATCCTGCCCCAAGGTGCGGAAATCTGACGCTCGATCGCAAAATAAACAATCGCAACGATCGCAATGACCAATGCCAGATACGCGAGCTGCGAATACAGATAGGACAGGTCACCAAACGGACGTGGGATCTTGTTGACACCGCGCGCACCGCCGGTCATCCAGCCTTCAGACTTCACAACCAGACGAATAATCTCAGCAACACCGATTGTCGCGATTGCGAGATAATCTGAGCGGAAGCGCAGGCACACTTTGCCAATTGGCCATGCGATCAAGCCAGACGCAATCATAGCCCCGACCCAGCCGAACACGACAGGCAGGTTGAACCCACCCACATGAACCGCTGATTCCGGGGAAGTCAAAACTGCAGATGCATACGCTCCTACTGCGAAGAAGCCTGCAATCCCGGCGTTAAAGAGCCCCGAGAAGCCCCACTGAATGTTGAGACCGAGTGCGAGAAGAGAGTAAATGCCGATAAAGATCGCCATGTACACCGCGTAGTTGAGCAAGCCGATGAGTTCCATGGTTCTTCTCCCTCTACAGTACTTTGCCCTTGAGCAGACCAGTGGGCCGCACAAGAAGAATGAGCAGAAGGATCGCAAAAGCCATCGCGGCCTTGTACTCTCCGGGGATGAAAAGAACGGATGTTTCTTCGGCAATACCGACGATGAGACCACCGATTACGGCCCCTTCAACACGACCTACCCCGCCGAGGATTGCGGCTGCGAACATGGGCAGCAGCATGGTCCAACCCATCAACGGCTTCAGCTCGGTATTAATGCCGAGGAAGAACCCGGAGGCTGCACACAACATTCCGACAATGCCCCAGGTGAGCATTGTGATTTTGCGGTTGTCGACACCGGAAAGAAGCGCAAGATCCGGGTTGTCGGACATGGCCCGCATGGCCTTGCCCCACTTGGTTTTTTGCAAGAATGTCCAAAGCACTCCAACAATCACGAACATTGCGATCATAGTGTAGATCTCACGGTCGCGAATGCGAATGCCCCAGTAATCATCCGGACGAACAATACCGCGCGTGTAGGTTTCTGTATCAACACCCCAAACAACCTGTACGACAGCGCGCAACATCAGCGCGATGCCGAGTGACGACATCACAACAATGATTTTTGGTCGGTCAGACAGATAGTCATAAAAGACCTTGTCGATACCGATTGCCATAAAGGCGCAGACAACCATCGCAACAGGCAGAGCCACCCATGGGCTCACACCGAAAACGGTGACGACACCCAGAGCGGCGAATGCGCCAAGGGTTGCTAAATCACCATGTGCGAGATGCGCAAATCTCAAGATACCGAAAACAAGCGTGATCCCGACGGCTCCCAGAGCGTAGATCGACCCCAGCACGATTCCCGGCATGAGGTAAAAATTGACGAATTCCATAAAAGGCATTGGATTTTCCCTTATTACCCACCGAGGAACATTTCAGCGACTTCGCGATCTGCGAGCAGCTCTTGCCCCGTTCCTTCGTGCCGGTTGTTACCAGCTGCCAGAACGTAGCCTTTGTCAGCAAAAGCAAGCGCTTGCTTTGCGTGCTGCTCTACGAGCAAGATCGAAAGACCTGCATCACGCAGGTTGCGGGTGATCTCAAAAATCTGCTCCATATACTTAGGAGACAGACCAGCGGTTGGCTCATCCAGAAGAAGCAAGGACGGATCAAGCATCAGGGCTCGGCCCATCGCCACCATCTGGCGTTGACCGCCTGACAGGTTGCCTGCCATTGCAGTTCTGCGTTCTTTGAGATCAGGGAAAAGGGTATAAACCCTGTCCAGACTTGCGGAGATGTCGCCTTTGCGTAGGAAAGCGCCCATTTCCAAATTTTCGTGAATGGTCATCTCACGAAAGATGTTGTTGACCTGCGGGACATAACACACGCCGTGCTGAACAATCCGGTTGGGTCTCCAGCCTGCAATGTCCGTATCATTGACGATGATGGACCCACCACGCACCTTCAAAAGGCCGAAGATTGCTTTCATCGCTGTTGATTTACCAGCGCCATTGGGGCCGACGATCACAACGATTTCCTGTTCAGTTACCTGCAGGTCGACACCCATCAGGATGTCCGCGTCCCCATACCCACCGCGAACACCTGTCATGGTGAGGATTGGCTTGCCAGAGTATTTCTGTTGCGCTGTCTGCTTTGACATAGGTTGCTCTGCAATTGCTTGAGACGTCATTAAAGTGCAGCCTCCCCGACGGTTTCACCGAGGTAAGCTTCGAGCACACGCGCATCGGAACGTACGGTTTGGAAATCACCTTCGATGAGAACGGAGCCTTCGGCCATGCAGATGACAGGGTTACAGAGTTTCTCAATCATCTCCATATCGTGTTCGATCAGGATGAAGGTGTAGCCGCGTTCCTTGTTCAAAATCAGTATCTTATCTTCCAATCGGCGGAGTAAGGTTCTGTTGACGCCAGCAGCAGGCTCATCCAGCAATACGAGCTTGGCGTCCGTCATCATGGTGCGGCCAAGCTCAAGAAGCTTTTTCTGGCCACCAGAGAGATTGCCTGCGCGTTCATGTGCGACATGAGACAGCTCCAGAAACTCAAGCGTTTCCGTTGCTTTCTGGCGAATTTCTTCTTCTTGCGTTTTGACGCTGTTATAGCCGATCCAGTTCTGGAGCAGGCTCTCACCTTTTTGTGCCGGAGGAACCAGCATCAAGTTTTCCAACGCGGACAGGCGATGAAATTCATGCGGGATCTGAAACGTGCGCACGAGCCCCTTATGAAACAGCTGGTCAGAGCTGAGCCCGGTTACATCCTCGCCCAAAAAACGAATTTTCCCGCTGGTCGGCTTTAAAGCCCCGGCTATGAGATTAAACGTCGTGGTTTTACCTGCACCGTTCGGGCCAACTAAACCAGTGATTGTGCCTTTTTCAACCGAAAATGCGCAATTATTGACTGCCCTGAACCCGCCAAATTGCTTTGACAGCTGTTCGATTTCCAGCATTCTTATCCCCCCAGACTGCAAAGGACTGGATTATTATTGTTGTCAATCCTCTACCTAATGCCCTTAGCGGCATATTATTTCAAGATAGAAGAAAGTCCCCTTTGCAATACAATCACTCGATTATTCTATTTTTGGCCGAACAAGCTGAGTGAAACTTTCCGGACTCTGCTTGATCACAACCTTCCCAGATATTGCAACAAACATAGCTTCGACTGCGCATATATTGCCTGATCTATATAGATATTTCCACTTATATGCGTAAATTGAATGTTTTTTAGAACATAATAATTTCATTAAACTGCAGAATTACGCAGCAATCTTACAGATCGCCACGCACTTGCCAAAGTTCTGGAAACAGCACGGTATCCAGCATTTTTTTCAAATATGACACTCCAGACGTGCCTCCAGTGCCCATTTTATTGCCAATTATGCGCTCAACTGTCGTCACATGGTTGAAACGCCAACGCCGGAAGAAGTCTTCAAAGTCGATAAGCTTTTCGGCAAGATCATAAAAATGCCAATTGTCGCGCGGATTGCGGTAGATTATTTCCCAAGCCTTCTGAACGGAGGCATCTGCCGTGTAGGGTTTAGTCACATCACGATTGAGCACATCAGCTGAGATTTCAAAACCAGCACGCGCCAATGCACGAACCATCTCGTCGTAAATTCCCGGTGCTTCATAAATCTGCTGTAACCACTTGGCGACCTCAGGCATATGTTCGTGCGGTTTCATGAGAGCTGCATTTTTGTTGCCAACTACAAATTCAATTGCGCGGTACTGGTAGCTTTGGAAGCCGGAGGATTTTCCGAGGCTATCGCGGAAACTGGTATAATCGCTTGGCGTCATCGTGCGCAGGATGTCCCAAGCACCGGTGAGCTGGAAGAAAATTTTATTCACGCGTGCCATGAGTTTGGAAACCTGCGCAAACTCATCTTCTGCCATGGCGGTACAGGCCTCGGACATCTCACGGATCGCGAGTTTCATCCAAAGCTCTGCGGTTTGGTGCTGAATGATAAAGAGCAGCTCATCATGGGCATCTGTTAAGGGCGCTTGTGCTCCCAAAATATCAGGCAGACGAAGGTAATCCCCGTAAGACATATTCTCTTTGAAAGAGAGCTCCGCGCCATGATGTTCCAATTTGGATTTCGTAGTTTCAGCCATGATTATGTCACCTTACTCTTGCGGTGGTACGCAGGAGTATCCCAAAGGTTGCCTGCAATAATTTCACCAAGAATTTCTGCTGCTTTGACGATATTTGCGTAGGTTAGATACAACGGAGCAAAGCCAAAGCGGATGATGTTTGGAGCCCGAAAATCGCCAATAACACCGTGATCAATCAATGCCTGCATAATTGCATAGCCGTGCTCATGACAAAACGACACTTGAGACCCGCGCTTGTATGGGTCTGTTGGAGATGCAAGTTCCAGCGACGGGCAGCGGCGTTTTACTTCGGAAATAAAGAGCTCACTTAACTCAATGGATTTTGCCTGCAACGCTTCAAGGCTGGTTTGGTCAAACACATCCAATGCGGCATCCAGAGCTGTCATGGCCAGAACCTGTGGTGTTCCAACACGCATCTGATCTGTTTTTGCCGATGGTTCGTACCCCAGATCGAACGCAAACGGAGCACTGTGCCCCATCCACCCTGTCAGTGGATTTCCTGCTGCATTTTTATGCTGCGGCGCAACATAAACAAATGCCGGAGCACCTGGGCCGCCATTCAAGTATTTATAACTGCATCCAACAGCGAAATCTGCTTCAGCAGCCTTCAAATGAACCGGAAAAGCCCCTGCAGAATGGCAAAGATCCCACATTGCCAGAGCCCCGACAGCATGTGCCTTTTCTGTCAGTTCCTTCATGTTGTGTTTGCGACCTGTGCGGTAATCCACTTCAGTCAGCATCATAACAGCAACACTCTCATCCAGAGCGTTTTCTACGTCTTCCGGTGCGACAAGGCGCAATTCGAGATCCTCTGAAACCAGACCCTTCAAACCCTGTGCCATATAAAGGTCAGTCGGGAAGTTGCCTGTATCTGAAAGAATGACTTTTCGGCTAGGACGCATTTTGATTGCGGTCGCAAGCACCTTGAACACATTGAGGGACGTGCTATCTGCGCAAACAAGCGTCCCTTCATCTGCGCCAACCAGTTTAGCGATACGATCACCAACCTTGCTCGGCAAGTCGATCCAGTTGTGGCAGTTCCAGCCTTTGATGAGGCTTTTGCCCCATTGTTCTTCTACCGCGTTTGTTAATGCAGCGGAGACGCTTTTCGGCAGAGCACCCAAGGAGTTACCATCCAGATAAATCACATCATCCGGGAGCGAGAAAAACTGCTGAAGGTGGGCAAGTTGATCCTGCTCGTCTCTTTGCTCAATGCTTATTGCATCCAATTCCACAATCACGTCCCCTGTACCCTTTGAATTACTACCGCACAATGTTGGCATCAAACCCGCTTTATGCGGCGATTCCATTTCGGAATATTTCAAGTTTAAAGTAATTTTAGCAACAGTCTTGCCTCAAAGTCTAGGTAAAATGCATTAGGCGTAGAGTTCAGAACAATTATTCCAAATTTGGGGTATATGAAACGATTCTGTTCAGATATAACCTGCCGTACAGCGACATCTTGCAATAGCGCTGAAAAATAATAGGCCGTACATTTGATCATAAGTGGCAGATCAAAACTCTGTTCAAGACCGGAACTCCGCATCAACAACAATAGGATGAGGTCGGGCCACTTTAAGGAAGATGCACATGAAGAGGGCCCTAAGGAAGACGGAGCCGCAACGGTTGCTTGAACCTAAACGCCAGTATGCTGCTCTGCCTTTCAGGAAAAACAAAAAGGGCAAGCTACAGATACTACTCATTACTTCTCGTGAAACCAAGCGTTGGGTTCTTCCCAAAGGCTGGCCGATGAAGGACCTAAGCGGCTGCGAGACGGCAGCTCAGGAAGCGTTTGAGGAAGCTGGTATTCGGGGGAAGTTCTCCACTCGACTTGCAGGGATTTATCACTACCCAAAGCTCAGAGTGACCAAACAACCAATTCCATGCAGTGTAAAAGTGTATCCGCTGGAAGTGGATGACATGTTGGATGAATGGCCTGAGCGAGAAGAGCGCACACGAAAATGGTTTTCCGTGCGCGATGCTGTACGGGCGGTTCATGAACCAGAATTGAAAGCACTGCTTGCCAACTGGCAACCTTCCGATGATTGATATCGTTTAGATGTGCTCAGCATTAAAGCGACGCTCCAGCCAACGGACGCCCTGAGAGACGATCAGGATCAACACCAAATATTCCAAAACCAGCACCGTATAGATTTCCAGTGGCCGATATTCAGTCACGACCAACTCATTGGCACGGCGCGTTAAATCCTGCAATCCGATCACAGATACGAGGCTCGACATTTTCAGCATGTAAACAAGCTGGTTACCCAATGGCGGCAGCATGCGTCTTATTGCGAGCGGCAGAATGATGAAACGTAGGCGTTGGACGTAACGTAGCCCCAGTGAGCGGCCTGCTTCTATTTGGCCTTTATCGACCGATTGAATTCCTGCTCTAAAGATTTCTGCCTGGAAGGCGCTATCTGACAGTGCGAGAGCCAAGACCCCTGCCCAAAACACATTAATGGAAATATTGGCAACCACTGGCAGCCCATAATACACCCAGAAAATTAGCACCAGACTTGGAACGGAGCGGACAACCTCAACATACGTGCGGTTGAATGCACGCCCGTATTTGTTATCAGACAGACCCGGTAATGCAACGCACAGCCCCACAATCATAGAAATGATGATTGCCGTGAGCGAAACAACAAGTGTTTCCTTCAATCCCGAGATCATAAAACTGAGATTAATTCGGCCAGTTTCAGTATTGGGAGAGACGACATACCAGCCCCATTGATCTCCTGTACATCCCGCCAGCACGAATGCCAAAGCGACAAGAACCGCTGCATTTTGGAGTTTCAAGGTATCTACCTTCCAAGAGTAATTTAAGCTGACTGTGCCCTTCACGACTTCGGCAGCTTTCGCACCTGCTCCGACATAGGTCGTTTTGTTGGAAGTCAAACCGCGAGAATCGCACGTATTTATACAAAGCTTACAGGGAATTACCGCACACAATAATTTGAAGGCATTTTCTGTCGAACAAGGGCATTATGGGGCCCAATAAAATCAATAACTTTGCAATGAGCCAGATCTCAAATCGTGTTTCAAGGGACTCAAAGACGATGCTTCGATCATTTCTTGCTATAATTTCCGCAGTGGGCTTCTTATTCTCGGGCTCCGCTTTCGCGCAATCAGCACTCCATGAAATTCTTGATTCCGGCGAACTGAAAGTTGGAACCACAGGGGACTGGAATCCGATGTCTGTTCGTGATCCTGCCAGCAATGGTTATAAGGGCTATGACATCGATATTATGAATGAACTAGCCAATGACCTTGGCGTGAAGCTCGTTTTCATCCCAACTGACTGGAAAACGCTGGTCAATGGGATTATCGCTGGTAAATATGACCTAACAGGATCTGCTTCCATTTCGCCAAGCCGTATGAAAGTTTCTGGATACTCTGACAGCTACATTTCCGTTGAAATTCTGCCGTTCACCCTCAGCAAAAACGTCGACAAATACAACAGCTGGGACAGCATCAACCAAGACAGCGTGATTGTTGCGACCACTCTGGGCACGACCTTCGAAAAACTCAGCAAAGAGTGGTTCCCGAATGCTTCCATAAAAGTTGTTGAAGCTCCGGCACGTGGCTATCAGGAAGTTCTATCTGGTAGAGCAGATGTATTCATCACGTCCAACATAGAAGGTGCAACGCTCAAGGCCAAGTTCCCGACTATCGTGAATGTGCCAGTAGAAGAGAGCCGCAATCCAACTCCAATTGCGATGTTGATGCCGCAGACCGACCAAGTCTGGATTAACTACGTCAACAACTGGATCAAAGTTAAGAGAATGAATGGTTTCCTTGATAGCACAGCCCAGAAATGGGGCCTTGCAAAATAAGACCTTGCTCTCATAAATGCAAAAAGGCGCTGCATTGATAGCAGCGCTTTTTTTGTATGTTCAACAATATGAATTGGGACTTAAGCATCTACCTGAATGAACTTTGCCACCCAGTCCTGCATGGCCTTGCGGTTTATATCAATGGACGTCGCAGCATGAGAAAGGGATTGCATTTCCTGCCACCAGCGTTGGCATTTTGGACCGAGCTTCAGCTCTCCACCGAACATTGTTGCCAATTGGTGAGCCTGTGAGAATGTAGTTGCATAAGCACACTCTACCAACGTTACATGATGACCGACAGCGTAAGGAGCTGCTTCAATTAGGTCTTCCAGACGCTCGAATGCGGCACCCATATTCTCTATGAGCTGGTGGTAACAGGGATCGCTGGGAGACGTACCAGCTTTGATTGGCGCGTAGAACGCACGAACACTTGGTTCAATTCGCGTATCATGCATGCCCATTAACATTCGAACCAAGGCGCGTTCTGCCGCCGCTTCGGGAAGTAGTGCCGGAGACGGAGCCGTTTCCTCCAGATATTCCAAAATTGCATTTGAATCAGATAACCCAGCATTCCCGTCTTTTAGGCCGGGAATAGAGCCAGAGGGAATGATTGCTTTGTATGTTTTAGATCCGTATCCGTCTGGTGGCGGCAATTCTGCGTACTCTAAGCCTTTCATGTCCAAGGCAATTCGAACTTTGGCGCAGAAAACGGATTCCGAATAGGCAAAAAATTGTATCATTAGGTCACCAGAATGCTTCTTGAACCGAGCGTTTAGCCAACATGCTTGGGAACATGCAACGGACATTTAACGCCCGGAAAAGGGGAGCGGTGCTAATTGTGCTGCACTGCAAACCTGATGTTTTTAGCAGCCTCTGGATTTGTAAGCCACTACAACCTTCGGGCATCAAGCCCAATTGAGGAGAAATCAATCCTCCCCGCATTGGCATCCAAAGCTCTGAGTTTTGCTATAACTGCTTTGCAGTATCAAGATCGACTTTGAAGATCATCATATCGTCCCTGCGTTCAACTTCCCCCTCAAGAGAAATGAGCAGCGCTGTCCAATCCTGCACTTCAGACGTTAGCGGTCCACCATCTTTGTTTGCCAACACAAAGAACTCGTGACCTAGAAGTGGGCTAACCGTAACGAGGACAGGTGGAATTCCACCGATGATACATAGGTTGGCACAGGCTTTGTGGGCCAGACCAACGCCCGGACGCATCGCTCCACTATAGCATTTCCCATCACAAATCTCGCCTGTCAGTCGCCATTTACCGAGCTGCTCAGCCGGTGCAGGTGTGAAATCTGCGACAGGATTTTCCGCGGCACGTAGTAAGACACGACCGCCAACCTGCAGCATATCTATATCACCACGCTTGAGCAGAATCCCTCCGGCATCAACGGGTTGCCCGCTGAGTGGGCCAGCTAGTGACTGCATTCCGGTTTTGCCAACACCAGACATTATCATCGCATGAGGCTTGCTACGTCCATCTTCGCCAGCAGGTAACCGTAGGATGGGATAGGGTTTTGCATCCACATAGCCTGTGAAGGTTTGGTATCCAGCTCCCCAAGCAAATCGGGCGTCTCCCGGATCGGGTACGGAAGAACCAATTCCAAAAGCAACTCCTGCTGCCACGCCGACAACAATTGCAGATATGAAAAACAAGAACTTTTGAAGGCTTTTGGGTGGTTTTTTAGCCCACCCAATGAAAAACGGATCTGGTTTCTTTTTAGCCATCAGCTTTTCTCCGCAATCATCGGCAGAATGACAGGTTCAACACGTGTCCCTGGAGGAAGTGCGTTGATGTTCAACCACAATTTCCCGTTTTCCAATTTGAGCCGATAGGTAGATATCTTCTCTGTAAATGGCGGCGGCGATCTTCCATCTTCCAAACGGTATTGGTAACCGTGCCAAGGACATGTGACACAGCCATAGACAATCTTACCTTCCCCAAGTGGTCCATTTTGATGCGCGCACACGTTGGAAATAGCCGAAAGCTTTTTGCCATCCCGGAAGATTGCAACACGTTCGTCATCCGTAATGGCAATAATTTTAGCACGCTTGTCTGGCACTTCACGCGGGTCACCTGCATCCACCCATGAGCCAGAATCATCCATGATATTCTGTTCGGAATCAACTAATCGCTCTTTTCTGGCAGCCAACAAATGAAGCGTGATGACCAGAGCTGCGGACACGCCAACTGCACTGGTCATGAAGGGACCTGCTGCGCTTTGAAGAGCACCCAAGGCCACATGCCCAATGATCAATGCATAGGCCAGATAGATGCCCATATGCAGAATTTTCCAAAACGTTGGTTTTAGAAAATGTAACCAGAAATCATGACTGGTAACCGCCAGAATAGTCAGGATCAAAAGAGCACCTAAACCCAGCAATTCAAATGGGAAGCCGAGAAAGCGGTCAAAGCTCGTGTTTACGATAAAGATAGATGTATATTTATTGACCGGTGAAAACGCGTTGTACCAACCTAGAATATTATCGACATGGAAAAACGCGAGTATGCACGTGAGCACACCCAAATGCCGACGATTATAAAGCAGCGGCAGGAACCGTTTATCCAATCGCGAAAGCGGGCCAATGCAGAGAATAAATGTGAGAAGATAGAAAACGCAGGTCCCGAATGCCTGCGCTTTGTAAATATCCCAATCAATAGGCCGTGTTACATTCTGGAACGTGGGCGCCACATAAATGTAGATCCCCAAATATGCTCCAACAATAGCAAGCACGACAACATCATAGACCAATTTGGTCCGGTTCCAGATTACGGGTACGTATTTGACGCTCACTGGCTTGTCTCCTGAACAGCTTTTGCTTTGTCATCGAGCGGAACAGGTTGCTGTTCATGGACGCCGGTAGGGCGCAACATGAGTGCCAGCCCTAAAACTAAGGGGATGAGGAAAGCCAAAACAATCCAAATTGTGCGGTGAGCTTTACGAAAGGCGCGTTGCATTATTTTTTGCCCTCCTCCTCTTCGTGAAGCTCTTTTTCTTCTTTATCAAGCAAGAGCTTTTCGCCTGTTCGCTCCAAGGCGATCCAGCGCATGATGACAACCGGCCAAAGCAAAATCAGCCCCGGTACAATCTGCAGACGGAAAAGGAATGCACCACGGGCTGCAAGTTCAATGCGCCCGAGGCCAATCGAGATGAAACAGAGCGCAACGACAAGGCCAATCACGCAATAAATTTGTGCAATGAGAATAATGCTTTCAGCAATAACCATATGTGCGACCTACTGAGTTAATCCTAGTGTTTCCTTTCATGGCTCTCTAATCCAGAGGGCCATGTCCAGCCCAGCTTATGCCTGCGAGCTCCGACATTTCTTTTTTCCAACTGGTGATATCGTTGTGACTAAAATCAGAAATGTGCGCATGACCACATGCCCGCGCCAACACCTTCATCAATTCCACTGATGCAGTGAAGAATTTCTCCAAGCGCTTGGCAGATTTCTCGACTTCCAACCGTGCAACCAGATGGGGCTGCTGCGTTGCGATGCCGACCGGACAGTTGTTTGTGTGACACGCCCGCATTGCCAGGCAACCAATAGCCTGCATAGGAGCATTTGCCAGCGCGACGGCATCGGCGCCGAGCGCCATCGCTTTTACGAAGTCCTCAGGTTTCCTGAGACCACCCGTGATAACAAGTGTCACATCACGCCGCCCATTACGATCCAAGTGGCGTCTGGCACGGGCAAGCGCCGGAATCGTGGGAACTGAGATGTTGTCTCTGAAAATCAACGGTGAAGCGCCTGTACCACCGCCTCGACCATCCAGAATAATGTAATCAACGCCGACTTCTAGTGCGGCATCAATATCTTTTTCAATATGCTGTGCGGAGAGTTTGAAACCAATCGGGATACCTCCCGTTTTGTCTCTTACTTCATCAGCAAAGGCTCTAAAGTCAGCAGGTTTCATCCAGTCAGGAAAACGAGCAGGAGAAATAGCCCCCTCGCCTACTTTCAAGCCGCGAACAGCAGCGATCTTCTCAGTAACTTTGGCTGCTGGCAAATGTCCACCAGTCCCAGTTTTCGCCGCCTGACCGCCTTTAAAATGGAAGGCCTGTGCTTTTTCCAGTTGCTCCCATGAGAACCCAAAACGGGCAGAGGCTAACTCGTAGAAATAGCGGGTATTTTCAGCTTGTTCCTCTGGGAGCATGCCCCCTTCTCCAGAACAGATACCTGTTCCGACGCTCTCCGCTCCGCGAGCCAACGCAACCTTTGCTGGTTCGGAAAGAGCGCCAAAGCTCATGTCTGAAACAAAAAGCGGGATCTTGAGATGGAGAGGTTTTTGAGCGCCTGGACCGATGATAATATCAGTCCCGACCGGTTCCTCATCCAAGCGAGGAGGTTTATGCAATTGTGCGGTTAGAATCTGGATGTCTTCCCAGAGAGGCAGTTTTGGGCCGGGTACACCCATCGCCTCAACCGCGCCGTGGTGCCCTGTTTGCTTCAAGCCCGCACGCGCATAGGTTTGAATAAGTTTGGTGTGAGGTTCATCTTCTGTACCGTGGAAATCCGCAAATTTACCAAGGTAAGATTTTCGGAAATACGGCTGAGGGTTATCTGCAGCCCACGCTTTAACTTCGTCCTCATCTACATAGACTTTGCCGTCTTCGATGAAGTGAGTGAACTTCTGCAGAGCTTCCTTGTTGTCATAGGCGCTCACGCCGGAGTTCAGCCGGTAATCCCACTGATGAACTCCACAATAGAGATTGCGGCCCTTCACATACCCGTCAGACAACAGCGCCCCCCGATGAAGGCAGCGGCCATACATGACAGAAATGTCTTCATCAAAACGCACAACAACGAGATCTACCTCGCTAACCAATGCATGGACGGGTTTACGATCTTCAAGCTCATCAAATGCAGCTACTTGCACCTTATGCATTAAGCGACTTCCTCATGCTAAACAGCACCACTGCTGATTGAGCGCTTTCGTTTAAAATTTGACTACCAAGCTACTCTACGTGATTTCCTGTAATTGTTCTAAACAGCACAGTTGCTTTCATGGGTATCCCCATTCACAATTTATTCAGGGGAAAGAGTCACTAGGGTGGTTGATTGAAAACCCCTGTATCTTTGATCTTCAAAGAAGAATATTACATCCACCTCTACGTCATCCGCATGTTTTCTATGGATCTAAACTTAGACTCACTTAGGTTAAGACCCTCATTAAGCAACCATGCCTAAATTGACTGAATTCTTTTGTAATGTCGAAATAGTAACGCCTAAACAAAGAGGCGTCAGTCTCTCAAAATACACACTGAGAAACACATGGGGTATCGGACTGGTATCTGGCTTCCAGCTATCGTTATTTGTTGGGGACGGAGCTAAATAAGAATAAGAGGACAAGAGGTTCTGAACGCTAAAAATATTTGAACCCAAGCAGCTACGGCCTTAATCTCCTACCTAAATCCTTAGAGTCTAATGTGAGACACCCATGAAAATTGCAGCAGTTACTATCTCTGACCGTGCCAGCGATGGAACCTACGAGGACAAGAGCGGTCCTGCTATTCTTGCATATCTTGAGAATGCGGTGACCAGCCCTTGGGAGCCAATTCATAAAATCATCCCGGATGGAATTGAAAGCGTTAGTAGCACCTTGAAGCGACTTGCTGATGAAGACGGCGTTGATCTCATTCTCACAACTGGTGGCACAGGCCCCTCACCGCGTGATCTAACTCCTGAAGCGATGGAGCTGGTGATGGAGAAAGAGCTGCGTGGTTTTGGTGAATTGATGCGCCAGCTCTCCCTGAAAGAAGTGCCAACAGCGATTCTATCTCGTCAAACAGCCGGCACCCGTGGCAAAAGCCTGATCATCAACCTACCCGGCAAACCCACAAGTATCAAAACGTGCCTCGATGCGGTTTTCCAAGCTGTCCCATATTGTCTGGACCTTATCGGCGCAGGCCGAATTGAAACAGATCCAGACGTCATTGTTGCATTCCGCCCAAAGGCGAAATAGCCGGTGATTTAGGTTGGCACCCATGTTGAGAGGATTTCCTGAGCTTCCTGTCTGCCTTTAGCTGGTTTGGCGTCTGCCACCTTGCCCAGGGAGATGAAGCAAAGGAATTCCTCATTTTTTGCCAGACCCAATCCTTTGTGGAAGGTCTCTGCACGTGCAGACTCTCCGCTTGTGATGCGTGATGCATAACCTAATGCATGTGCAACCAGCACCATGCTTTGCATGGCAGCACCTGCTGAAAGCATCTGCTCATACTGAGGGATGCGCGTTTCGTCATTTCCATGAAAACACCCGACCATTACCAAAAGCACGGGGCCTCTTTGTGCTTTCTCTCGTGCACTCGTTAAAGCTTCCTCTGTCGGGTCTTCGTGGGTCTCTTGGATGACTTGCGCAAAAAGATCTCCCAAAGCATTCCGAGCATCGGAAGGTATCTCCAGGATGCGGAACGGGTGCAACCTCCCATGATCAGGAGCTGCTGCTGCGGCCTCCACGATAGCCTTTAACTCTTCAGCAGAAGGTCCCGGAGCCTCCATACGCTTGAGCGAAGCAGAGGTTCTGGATGATATTAGTTCGATCAACTGATCTGCTGTCATTTAGAAGCCTCTTGAGTTTAACTCTCTCTAAAACCAATAAAAACCGTCTCCTATAATACTCAGAGGGCGGCTTGACTGACAAGCTTATGCAACTTAAAAATCAGAATAGCACCTTCACATCAATAAGTTGAAAATACTGGACAGCGCCAGAGATTACCCTAAGGTAATTTGATATCTCCTGCCGTGACAGGCCATATCGATACTGGATGCATATTATGGGTATTTCTTATTTAAAGGTTGGTTTCGCAGCTGTCGTCGGGGTTGCCCTTATTGGATATGGGCTTGTTCGTACGGGTTATGTCGCGAGCTACGTCGACAACTCGCAAAACGTGGTTGTTGAGCACGCGGAGTATTCTATCAGCGCAAAAGCTAAAGCGCTTCACCAAAAGCTACGCGTCGCGGATCTACATAATGACGTGCTTTTGTGGGATCGGGATATTTCCAATGAGTCTCAAATAGGCCACTCCGATCTGCCGCGTTTCAACAAGGGGAATGTGGGCGTACAGATTTTCACAAGCGTGACGAAATCTCCACGTGGGCAGAACTACAAGAAAAACTCCTCTGAAGCCTTTGACAACATCACTCTATTGGGTTGGTTACAGAGCTGGCAAACAAATGCGTTGAACAACTTGTCTGATCGCGCTCTGCTGCAGGCGCAACGCCTCTACGAGCTGGAGAAGAAGCACCCAAACAACGTTAAAGTCGTTCATACAAGACAAGAGCTCGAGGATGTTCTGAAAGACAGAGCTGGTGGCTCCAATAAAATAGCTGGGGTTCTTGGAACCGAAGGCGGCCATGCGCTGGACGGTGACCTGAAGAACATAGACCGGCTTTATGACGGTGGGCTGCGTATGATGGGCTTGCAACATTTCTTTGACAACAAACTTGGCGGCTCGCTGCACGGGCAATCTAAAGCTGGCCTCACCGACTTTGGCCGAGCAGTCGTTCGCCAAATGGAGAGCAAAGAGATGATCGTCGACGTTGCGCATTCATCACCGGCAGTTGTCGATGATGTTCTGGCGATGGCAACCCGCCCGATTGTTGTGTCTCACACTGGCGTTAAAGGCATTTGCGATACACCCCGCAATCTCACAGATGAACAAGTCAGGAAAATTTCTACTAAGGGTGGTTTGATCGGGATTGGATTTTGGGATGCGGCGGCTTGTGATATCAGCCCGAAAGGTGTTGCAGATTCAATCGAATATGCAGTTTCTCTTGCTGGAATAAATCATGTGGCGCTTGGTTCTGACTTCGACGGGTCGGTTACGACCGCGTTTGATAGCTCAGAATATTCTGTCCTAACAAATGAGCTTTTGAAAAAAGGCTTCACCGAAGATCAGATAGCAGCGGTCATGGGAGAAAATATAATTAGGTTCTTGCTAGAAAATCTACCGCAAGGTGCAGCAGTTCAAGAAACAGTTGCCTCAACTGATTAAGTGAAGAAGCAAAATAGATTGCGCGAGCACATCGAATTGTGTCTCGTAATCTATAAAATTTCAAAAGGGAAAATGGTGCACCGGAGAGGAGTCGAACCCCTGACCCCCAGATTCGTAGTCTGGTGCTCTATCCAGCTGAGCTACCGGTGCATCTTTTTTCTCGCGACCGAGAAGTAATCATTTTGGTCTTGTGCCCATTAGGATCACCTGAATTATCAGGAGAAGATAATGGTGCACCGGAGAGGAGTCGAACCCCTGACCCCCAGATTCGTAGTCTGGTGCTCTATCCAGCTGAGCTACCGGTGCATCTGCGTTCCCTGCGGAACGGAGACTTATCTAGCTGCCTTACTGGACCTTGGCAAGCGCTTTAGAGAAGTTTTTTGAAGGTAATTTGCGTTTTGGGGATAACAATTTCTGACTATCAGAACAAAGACGTAGAGCGTTGCAGCCTAAACGTGAGGAAAGCTGTGCTTGCATAGTGCAGCTTTCCTCATTTCGTCACTTACTGCTGTCCGCAGGAAAGAGCCGGGTAATTTTTTCTGCGCTCCGCTGCCCCTGTTTATAGGGCAACTGGATTTTAAAGCAGGCCCCTGTTGTGACCTTGGTTTCCAGCGTTATCTTTCCACCATGAGCAACCACAATCTCTGCAGCGATGGCAAGACCCAAGCCGGTGCCACCGACCTTGCCAGAGGTCTGGAATGCTTTGAACAAACCTTCCTGAGCTCTCTTGGGAATTCCCGGTCCTGTATCGGTCACATAAATGGAGAGCATATCGCCCTCTACCTCTGACTTGATTTCAATGCGGCATACAACACCAGACCCAGACTTGGATGCCTCCATTGCCTGTACAGCGTTGCGGCAAAGGTTGAGGAGGACACGGAAGATCTGCTCAGGATCCGCTTCAAGCTCCTGCGCCTCTGGCACATCAACATGCATCTCAATACCATCGACATGCCGAGATAGGCCCAAAACCTCCTCCACGTCCCTTAGAACGGACGCTAAGCGGATCACGCGGAGTTCTGGCGCCGCCTCCTGAGCTTTACCGTAAGACAGCACGGCGCTCGTATAACTGACTGCACGATCAAGTGTTGCAAGGATTTTGGGTGCAACGCGTTGTACTGTTGGATCAGGCAGCAATTCCAAACGCTCAAGGAACAATTGGGCGGATGCCAGCAAGTTGCGCATATCATGGTTGATCTTGGAGACCGCCAGCCCGAGCGCTGCCATACGACGTTGTTGGCTCAATGTCTGATTTAATGATTTCTGCATGGACTGAAGCTGCATCTCTGCTTCACCCAGCTCATCAGTCCGGCCACTTGGCTTAATGATCTCCCGAGCATTTTCTGGAGATTCAGCAAACCGCATCATCGATCCTGTGAGGCGTTGCAGTGGACGCAGAAGCAACGAGCGAATGGACAGGTAGACGAGCGCAGCCGTCAAACAAGAGATCAACAGGGACAGCTTGAGGATATTAAGCGCGTATGTTTGCAGATCATCACGAAGAAGGCTTGCTGGAAGCACCATATCGACGCGGCCACCGGATCTCATATCAACTTCACCAATAACGCGGATTTGTCCTGTCCGCGCACCAATCAAGAACTGGAGACTGCAGCCAATAGCTTCCCAAGGCGCATCCAGTGTCATGTCTATAGTCTTAGTGATATTGATTGGCGATCCGTCCAGGGCGATCAGCCGTCGGCGTTCCCCCATAGCAAGAGAGATCGCCTGCGCTCCTGTTGCATCCAGCAGCCGTTGCTGAACCTCAGGCGAAAGAGTTTCGCTATCTGATAGCAAGGTGGCGGCAACACCGCCAACTTTCAGCCTGTCATTAAGCCAAATATTTCTGAAATTTGCGACGGAAGGAACAAAAATTAAAACTTCGCTCAACATGACAAACAATATTGTCAGCACCAGAAGTTTGCCAGAAAGGCCCATTCCGCCGCGAAATAGCTTGCGGCGCTTAATGTTCGAAGTTCCCTCCGAATCTAACTTTTCTGGCGTGACCTCCGCTTCTGAGGTCACTTTTCCTTTGTTTTCAGCCATTCACCTACCTGATGAGTTGGTACACAATAATCGTGCAGCGCTAATTGTTGTTATGCGCTATGCCTTACTCATTTTTAACAGATGATGAGTGCTAGGCAACACACTTGTGTTACAACACATCACGACTTCGTCACCCAAACATTCTCAAAATCGCCAGAACTCTGCGGACCCAAAGGTTTTTTGGGGCATCGGCATAATACGTAAGTGCAGCTCTGCGGATTGCTTCATTTAGCGTCGGGTAGGGTAAAACTACACCAAGGAGTGCGCCTACTTTGAGCTTTTGCGAGATCATCAGTGCCAGCAAGCCGATTTGTTCACCTGCACCTGGCCCTACAATTGAGGCGCCAATCAACTGACCTTTGGCGGTTGCGAGTAGTTTGACCTGACCTTTGCCTTTACCTTCAGCAAGTGCGCGGTCATTGCCGGAAAATTCCGCAGTTAAGACACGAAGCTTATCGCCAAGTTGCTCCTTAGCCTGCTGTTCGGACAACCCAACCTGACCGATCTCTGGTTCTGTATATGTTACAGCTGGCATGGTGATGCTGTTATGGTTGATTGGCATACGGAACAAGATTGAGCGAATGACGAGAGAGGCATGTGCGCCTGCGGCATGAGTGAACTGCGGACCACCAGCAACATCACCAATAGCGTAGATTTTCTTATTGGTGGTGCGCAAGCCATCATCCGTTTTGATGCCACGACGCGAATATTCGACACCAGCGGCTTCCAAACCAAGAGAAGCGACATTTGGTGCACGACCTGCTGCGATTAGAAGATGACTGCCTTCGATTGTTCCTTCGGCTTCATCATCCACTTTGACTGAGACTTTCACACCAGCCTCAGTTTTCTCAATTTTGTTGACCTTGGTATTTGCAAGGATTTCCACGCCTTCAGACGCCATCGTCTCGATGACTTGAGCGGCATGTTCAGGATCTGTCACAGCGAGTGGACGCAGCGCCTCAATAACAGTTACGCGACTGCCAAGGCGACGATGCGCCTGTGCCATTTCCATACCGATTGGGCCAGCGCCGATTATGATGAGGTGCTCTGGTCGCTCTTTCAGCTCAAAGAGCGTTTCGTTGGTTAAGAACGGAGTGTCTTCCACACCCGGAATAGGTGGAATCGCTGCACGGGACCCTGTCGCCACAACAAAGCGGCGGGCTTTGATGTTCTGACCGTTAACCTGTACCGTATCAGGCGCAGTAAATTCGCCTGCTCCCTGAATGACATGAACACCTAAGCCCTGAAACCGTTCAACGGAATCATGGGGTGCAATAGTCGCGATGACGCCCTGAACGTGATCATTCACTTGAGAGAAGTCTATCTGCGGTTCTTGCGCAGCAATACCAAACTTCTCCGAGCCTCTGAAGGTTGCTGCCGCTTTACCAGCCGCAATGATCGCTTTCGATGGGACACAGCCATAGTTCAGACAATCACCGCCCATCTTGCCTTTTTCAATCAGCACAACATCCACACCAAAGGCTGCTGCGGCTGCAGCGACGGAAAGCCCACCTGAGCCAGCGCCAATTACACAAATGTCCGGGGTCAATGTTTTTGTGGTTTTGTTCTTTGTCATCGGGAAGGTCCGTAATTTTTAAATTGATGGTCTCTGAGATTTATTGGCCACGAATGCGCTGAATGACTGGTGGGATGAGGGCCACCAATCCCAAAGCTGCAAATGCCCAAATCAGCTCAGGCGTAATGAGTGCTGAGATTTGAACTTCACATGTACCGGCTGCAGAACACCCAGGGTTCGCCTGCTCCTGTGCTAGGATTACACTATCCAAACCAGCGCCAACGAATGCATAAGCAAATGTGCCTGGGATGATGCCGACGAATGTCGCAATGAGATAAGTTGGCAAAGCAACGTTAAACAGCGCCGGCGCTATATTGACCAGCCAGAATGGAAAGACCGGTGTAAGGCGCAGAAACAAAAGGTAGCTGAAGCCATTTTTGCGGAACCCCTCAGACATTTTGTCCAGGAATGGTCCAGCGCGTTTTTTCAAAACTGCCCCAATTGAGGTTTTTGCAGCAAAGAACAAGAGTGCAGCGCCAATGGTTGCGGCAAATACAGTCAGTAACCCACCGAAAAACCATCCAAACAGAAACCCGCCTGCAATTGTCAGCAAGGACGCGCCGGGAAACGACAACGCAACTGCCAGCGTATAAACCGCAAAATAAATGAGCGGAGTGAGAATCGGGTACTGGTTCAGATAATCCGCCAGCAGTTGCTGGTTTTTAATAAGATTGCTGATGGTTATATTTTGGTGCCATCCTTGGGAAAGTCCATAGGCGGAGACTGCAAAGATAACAATCAACAGGCCCCACCGTTTCAGGAAACCTCCGAGCCCAACTGCTGGCGTTTTGTCATCGTTGTGTTCCGTGATTCCCATGTATTCTTCCTCAGAGGTTTTCATGGCTCAGGCATTGAAAGAACTGCTTTATTCATGCGTTCCATAATCTGTCTAAACCGAATTCGTTACTATGTCCCTTGCGCATGATTTCATGGCAATAAACGGATACGTTAGATTTTTCTTACAATCATAACGACCTCCGGGATAATCACAGGTTCGTGCGTTCCCCGTAGTTTCACTCTGTTTTGAATGGGGGGTCACACAGACACACGAGCTTGTGAAGCAATAAACTGTCAGGATATCGTAGATTCCAGCGTTGAAATTATTGACTTGAAGCACGCAGACTAATATAAGCGCCCTCGAATAGGAGTGCGGATCCCATGCGCAAAGTCCTGCGACTTGAATAAAGTTGCAGAGATTTCGGGGATATGACGCATAATCCAAATTAATGTTAAGTTGGAGCCGATGGCTCTGCTAGGGTAATAAAATGAAGCGTACTTTCCAACCGAGCAACCTTGTTCGCAAGCGTCGCCACGGCTTCCGGGCACGTATGGCAACTAAAAATGGTCGTCAGATTCTGGCACGTCGCCGGGCTAAAGGCCGTAAGCGTATTAGCGCTTAAACCGTGACGTTACGCGGCGGCCTTCATTTCATTTCAATTGAACAAAAGTTCCGCCGCAAAGACATGAAAACACTTAAAAAGCGCTCCGAGTTTCTTTCCGTTGCAAAAGGCGGCAGGGTTGCTCGGCGTGCTTTTGTGCTTCAAGCGGCTAAAACCCGCGAAGATGGTGCCCCTCGGATGGGCTATACGGTTACCAAAAAAACCGGAAATTCTGTTGAACGAAGCCGAATAAAGCGCCGACTTCGGGCCGCTGTCGCAACCCTTGATATAGATATTGCGCAAACTGGCGCCGATTACGTACTTGTCGGCCGCAAGGGAGCCTTATCGCAACCTTTTGAGGACCTTCTCAGGGATCTAAAAGGCAGCATTAAGGGCGCATTCAAGCCACGAAAACCTCGCTCTATCAGCCCTAAATCGCATTCGCTGGTAAATTCTAAACCTCCATTAGATAAAGTGCAGGCAGATTGACCAGTGATGATTATTTATTCCAACCTTTTGAAAATGAGTGATCCAGTCGATGACCGATAATCGCAATATGATCGTAGCGATCGTCCTGTCGCTGGTTGTGCTATTGGGTTGGCAATTTTTTATTGCCGGACCTCAGCTCGAAGCTCAGCAAGAAGCGCAACAGGCGCAGCTGGCAAACGACGCACAACAAGCCGGGTCGAGCTCACCAGTTGCATTGCCTGAAGGCGCATCCGGACAAGCGGCTGCCCCAGGGACTGAAGCTGGCACAGCTGTGCAATCATTCGTCAGTCGCGCACAAGCACTGGCAGCCTCACCGCGCCTTACAATTGATAGCCCAAGTCTTTCTGGCTCTATCAATCTTGAAGGCGCGAAGCTGGATGACCTTCGCCTGAAGGACTATCGCCAGACCCTTGATAAAGACAGCGAGACCGTAGTTCTGTTTTCACCAAAGGGTAGCCCTGAGCCATACTATGCAGAACATGGCTGGGTTGCTGATCCGGGTGTGAACGTTAAGCTTCCAAAAGTTGATACAATCTGGACACCACAGACTTCTGGCCGACTGACACCAACTTCTCCAGTGGTTTTAAGCTGGGACAACGGCGAAGGCCTTGTCTTCAAGCGCACTTTCTCTGTCGACGAAAACTATATGTTTACTGTCGACCAAGAAGTTAAGAACACATCTGGCAACCTCGTTCAGCTTTACCCTTACGGCCTGATCGCTCGTAACGGTGAACCAGAAACTGCTGGCTTCTACGTGCTTCACGAAGGTCTTATCGGCGTTATCGGCGATGAAGGTCTGCAAGAAATCAAATACGGTGATCTGGTTGACGACGGCAGTGTACGTCCAGGCAAAGCGAACAAAGGTTGGCTTGGCTTTACGGACAAGTACTGGGCTGCAACTCTGATCCCTGCTTCAGGTAGTGATTTCCAGCCAAACTTCTCTTACAGCGCCGCTTCTCAAAACTTCCAGGCAGATTACCTTGGCAGCGCTATCCAGGCTAATAACGGAGCCACTGCTTCAAACTCCTCACTGCTGTATGCTGGCGCGAAAGTAACCAACCTTCTCAACGGCTACCAAGAATCCTTGGATATCCTGAACTTCGATCTGATGATCGATTGGGGTTGGTTCTACTTCCTGACCAAGCCAATGTTCTGGCTGATCGACAAGCTTTACGGTCTTGTTGGCAATTTTGGTATCGCAATTCTGCTGGTTACCGTTCTTGTTAAGGCAGCGTTCTTCCCGCTTGCGAACAAGTCTTACGTCTCCATGAGTAAAATGAAGCTCGTGCAACCGCAAATGACTGTGATCCGCGAGAAGTTCAAGGACGACAAGCAGAAACAACAGCAAGCCATGATGGAGCTGTATAAGACTGAAAAGATCAATCCGTTGGCAGGGTGTTTGCCGATGGTCATTCAGATCCCAGTCTTCTTCTCGCTCTATAAGGTTCTGTTCGTTACCATCGAAATGCGTCAAGCGCCGTTCTTTGGGTGGATTCAGGATCTTTCCGCTCCAGATCCAACGACAGTCTTCAACCTGTTTGGACTGATCCCTTGGGATCCACCAAGCTTCCTGATGATTGGTATCTGGCCGCTGGTCATGGGTGTAACCATGTTCCTGCAGATGAAGATGAACCCAGCCCCAGCAGAACCTGCTCAGCAGATGATCTTCAACTGGATGCCTGTGCTGTTCACCTTCATGCTGGCAACCTTCCCAGCTGGTCTTGTTATCTACTGGGCTTGGAACAACTCCTTGTCCGTTGCACAGCAGGCCGTCATCATGCGTCGTCAGGGTGTGAAGCTTGAACTGTTCAGCAACATTACAAGTTCCTTCAAAAAGGGAACGAAAGGCAAGAGCAAATAGGCTCTCTTGTTAGAATGAATTAAAACGCGGTCTTCGGGCCGCGTTTTTTGTTTGAGGCAACTTCAGCACTTTCCTATGATTATCTAGAAAACGCTGGTATTCCGTAGAAAATACGATATATCGAAGCTCCCATTTTAGGGAACAAACAACAGAAGCAAGAGATTACAGTCGCAGCGCTAAAGAGCTCTCGACCAAAAGCCTTTTGCAAGCTAAAAGGCGGTTTATGAGCTTGGAAAAAGAACTAACAGCAGAGCAGCTTGAGGCGGGACGCCTTTTATTTGCTCGGACTTGGGATTTCATCACTAGTGTTAAAGAGATGCACCAGCTGCCTGATCTCGGCGGTGTTGAGATTGCATTCGCTGGTCGCTCAAATGTTGGCAAATCCAGCCTCATTAACAAGCTGACAGAGCGGAAAGCACTGGCACGGACATCCAACACTCCAGGCCGCACACAGATGCTGAACTTCTTTGGCGCTGAGCATACACAGCTGCGAATTGTTGACATGCCGGGTTATGGCTATGCACAAGCTCCCAAAGACATGGTCGACGCGTGGACCACGCTTATTTTTAAGTACCTCCGCGGAAGAAGCACCCTGCGCCGTGTGTTCTCACTGATTGATGCCCGTCATGGAATTAAACCGAATGACCTGGAGGCGATGGCTATTTTGGACAAGGCCGCCGTCCCCTATCAGATCGTGTTTACCAAGGTTGACAAAATCAAACCTGGCCAGCTTGAGACGCTGAAAGAAGAGACACTTAAAATACTTACCAAACGCCCTGCAGCCCACCCAGAGATTATTTGTACCTCTTCGGAAAATGGCTCGGGCATGGATGAGCTGCGCGCAGAGATTGCGATTCTCATCAGCTTTGGCTAATAAATGGATGGCGCAGAGACGATTTTCACTCTGCGCTTTTCAAAACCCTTGAGCATAAAAAGTGATAGGCGTCTATCCTGCAAAGTGCAGTTTCTCTCTTGTATTCACATTTTGAAGCCTTTTCCCCAACCTCAACCGCTACCCTATTGACGTAAGGTTATTTTACCCCCCGAATACAGACCAGACCGTCGTCGAGGGGAGGTCGTCTAATGCCTATAAGAGATAATCAAAAAAGCAATCACAGTGCGTTCACAGCTGGCGTGAGGGGATGATTGTATGCACATCACACCATTCATATCCTCACATCGGGCGTCGGCACCTGATCACGCCTTTGCTAAAGCGCAGACTTATATCTGGCGTCTTGCAAGTACCGCTTCGACCCTGTTCATTGCGGGGCTAGATCTCAAAAAGTGGTACCAAGCACGACAGTTTGGGCCAAATCCGTTGGAGCGTTCTTTAATCGCCGCCTATTTGCGGGATGAGTTTGTTCTCCACTACCAACCTATCGTGCGAGTTCATGATCGTAAGATCGTGGGTGCTGAAGCACTCATTCGTTGGGAGCATCCAGAGAATGGCCTTCTGCCCCCTTCCCGTTTCATCACCACTCTTTGCCGAAGCTGTCTAGGCAAAGATGTAGGGTACTGGGTTCTTCGCGAGGCTTGCAAAGCAAGGGCAAACTGGGCTTATCTTGTCGACCCTACTTTCAAGATATCCGTCAATATCTGCGGTAGAATGTTTACGGACCAATACCTTGTATCTCGCATTCAAAAAATTCTCACTGAAACAGGTATGTCGGGCTGCTCGCTTGAGCTGGAAGTCACAGAACAAATTGATATTGACCGAGCTCCACACGCTTTGAACAGTCTGCATCAACTACAGGAACTTGGTGTATCAGTTGCGCTCGACGATTTTGGGACGGGTTACGCTTCCATGAAACACCTTCTGGACTGCCAGGTTGATCGCATCAAAATTGATCGTAACTTCCTATCCGGAGTGCCACATTCCAGTATTCACTGCGCCACATGTACTCACATGATCGAACTCGCACATTTATTGGATATGGAGGTCACAGCTGAAGGCGTCGAAAATGAAGAGCAGATGCAACTTTTGGAAAAGAGTGGCTGTACCAACGCACAAGGATACCTCTTTCTACAACCAGCGGCTGAAGATGGGTTCGTTACTTACCTAAGGGAAAGTCTTTAAGTTTTTCGTCGCCTACAATTGAGCAAAACTTTGCAGGCTCTGCTAATTGAGCGTTTGTGACCCGAATGCAAAGGGGCTATAACCTGCTGCACGCAAACCGTGTGGTTTGCGTGTGAACCCTTTTTGCATTCCCCGCAGGTGAATAGATCGCTATGAGTTTCTTGGAATCCAGTAATCGCGCCCATGTTATCGCTCAAGCTCTTCCATACATGCAGCGTTATGATGATCGACGCGTCGTCGTGAAATACGGTGGCAATGCTATGGGGGATGATGCTCTCAGCCGTGCGTTTGCCCGAGATATCACTCTGCTGCGCCAGTCAGGTGTACACCCAGTGGTCGTCCATGGCGGAGGCCCGCAGATCGGCTCCATGCTTGATCGCCTCAACATCAAGAGCGAGTTCAAAGGCGGCCTTCGGGTTACGGATCGGGCAACTGTTGAAATTGTCGAGATGGTTCTTGCTGGCTCTATCAACAAAAGCATTGTAGCGAATATTAATCGTGAGGGTGGCCGTGCTGTCGGGCTTTGTGGCAAAGACGGTGACATGGTGACCGCTCGCAAATTACATCGTAAACACCGCGATCCAGATTCAAAAATTGAAGAAATTTTGGATCTTGGTTTTGTTGGCGAGCCGGAACATGTCAACGCGAAGGTTCTCGAGCTTATCCTCGAAAAAGACCTGATCCCGGTTATAGCGCCTGTCGCACCGGGGCGGGACGGCGAGACTTACAACATCAATGCCGATACCTTCGCGGGTGCAATTGCAGGGTCTCTCAACGCAAAACGTCTTCTGTTTTTGACAGATGTTCCGGGTGTTTTGGACCGCGACGGCAAGTTGATCAAACAGCTCACCCGCGCCGGTGCACGCGCATTGATGGAAGACGGGACTATCTCTGGCGGTATGATTCCAAAGGTTGAAACCTGCCTCGATGCACTGGAACAAGGCGTCGAAGGTGTTGTTATCGTAGACGGAAAAGTCGCTCATGCTGTTTTGCTTGAGCTGTTTACCGATCACGGTGCTGGCACGCTTATCGTTCCTTGATTTCACGAAGAGAGAGGCGTTACTAATTTCGCCTCTCTTACCATTCATATTCTTTCTTGTTTTGCTGATTACAAATAACACTTATCGGTTTAACCGATAGATGAATGGAACCGAATGACCCTCTCCCCGTTTGCTCGCGTTGAAAGCTGGATTTTTGATTTAGACAACACTCTGTACCCGCACCACTCCAATTTGTTTGAGCAGATTGATCAAAGGATGTCTGAGTTTGTTCAAAAACTTACGGGGAAACCGGCTGATGAAGCCCGTGAGCTGCAGCTTTCCTACTACAAAGAATACGGCACCACGCTGCGAGGCCTGATGCTTGAACATGATATTGAGCCAGACGAATTTTTGGAATATGTCCACGATATCGACCATTCCGTTTTGGAACCGAACCCATACTTATCAGATGCGATCAATCAGCTGCCGGGCAAATGCTATATTTTGACCAATGGCACACGCAAACACGCGGAAGCTGTCGCAAACCGGTTGGGCATCACCCATCATTTTGAAGATATTTTTGGCATTGTTGAAGCTGGTCTTATCCCGAAACCAGCCGAGCAGACTTACAAACGGTTTTTGGATAAGAATAGTATTAGGGCCTCCAACGCGGCAATGTTTGAAGATCTCTCCAGGAATCTGGTTATTCCCAACACCATGGGTATGCGGACGGTGCTGGTTGTCCCAGATGGAACTCGTGAAGTTTTCCGCGAAGACTGGGAACTCTCTAATGGAGCGGAGCCACACGTGGACTTTGTGACTGATCATTTGGATGGATTTCTTCATAATATCCTTGGGGAACTCAAGGATTAGATAAATTATGCAAAAGCATGATGAGACCCCAATATCTCGTCTGAAACTCCAGTAGGGGCAGTTTAAGCTAGAAATCACGATATTTGCGCACAAAAAAGCTCAAATGGAAAAAATATCAGTATCAACTAGACGAATGATTATTTTCCCTTTATTGAGATTAATTCAAGAACTCATAAGGAAGGGCAATCGTCATGGTTTCACTGCGCGCGCTACATGCGTTTTCACTGTTGGCTAAACATGGCCGAGCAGCTCGTGCCGCAGAAGACCTCGGCGTTACCCCATCAGCGCTGACCCACCTACTCCGATCATTGGAGAACGAGCTGGGAGCTGCTTTAGTTATTCGCGATGGCCGCGGTCTTGCTCTGACAGAAGAAGGCCAGCGACTGACGACCAATCTTGGTAACTCCTTCGATCAGATTGAGCACGCGGTTGAGGCTTTTCGCCGCCGTAGCCGGACAGAACTGCGTATCTCAACGCTTTCAACGGTTGCAACGCGCTGGCTCATTCCGCGATTACCAGATTTTCAGGAGAAACATCCTGATATCGAGCTGCTCATATCGACGAGTATGCGCGTCGTAGATTTGGATAGAGAGTCATATGATTGCGCAATCCGCTTAGGAGAAGGCGCATGGCCTCATGTTGAGAGGCATATGCTCTGGCAGGAAGATTTGGTTGTTGCTTTTGCTCCGCACCTCAGCAATGGCGACCCGAACCCGGATATCAAGCTGCTGGATAAGCTTAAGCTGCTTCATACGTCTTCCAGACGCGAGGACTGGCCGCGTTGGTTGAAAGGAACTGGTCTGCCTCATCCTGACCAGACCGCTGGCGCAATGTTTGAAAGCCGGAACATGGCTATTCAGGCGGCAGTTGCCGGTATGGGCGCAATTGCAATCGATACGCGCTTTGTTGAACAGGAAGTTGCTGCAGGTCATCTGGTTGTACCGGACTGGCCCCGCCTTTCACTGGAAAGTGGTTATTGGTTTGTGAGAAATTCCAATCGTCCGCTCACGCGTCCCGTTTCCTCATTCCACAAGTGGCTAATGGATCAATCTCAGCGCCCTTTCAAGGCACGTGAAGCAACCTGAATTGATAGTTGAGACAACCGGAACTCTGATAGTATTGACTTCTGGTTGTCCCTTGCGTACGCCTCGGTAGCTCTAATTCGAAACCCATTAATTGTGAGAGACTGCCGCCAATGAGCCAGATTGATCTTGCGGCCCTTGAGGCCACCATCAACGCTGCATTTGATGACCGTGATAATGTAAACACAAACACCACCGGTGACGTGCGCGATGCTGTAACTACCGCGCTAAACTTGCTGGATCACGGAAAACTGCGCGTTGCAGAAAAAACGTCTGGCGATTGGGTCGTAAACCAGTGGGCTAAGAAAGCTGTGTTGCTTTCATTCCGCTTGAACTCAATGCAAATCATTCAAGGTGGACCTGACGGCGCGCCCTGGTGGGACAAAGTTCCTTCCAAGTTTGACGGCTGGAGTGCTGTCAACTTTGAAGAAGCTGGCTTCCGCGCGGTTCCAGGTTCAATCGTTCGCCGCTCTGCATTCATCGGAAAATCTGTTGTTCTGATGCCAAGCTTTGTAAACCTTGGCGCCTTCGTTGATGAAGGTACTATGGTTGATACATGGGTGACGGTTGGCTCGTGCGCGCAGATTGGCAAAAACGTTCACATTTCCGGTGGTGTTGGTATTGGCGGCGTTCTTGAGCCACTTCAGGCTGGTCCAGTGATCATCGAAGATAACTGCTTCATTGGCGCTCGCTCCGAGGTTGTTGAAGGCGTTATCATTCGTGAAGGTGCAGTGCTGGCGATGGGTGTCTTCATCTCCGCGACCACCAAGATCATTGATCGTTCCACCGGCGAGGTCTTCATTGGTGAAGTGCCTGCTTACTCTGTTGTTGTTCCAGGCTCCATGCCAGGTAAACCGCTTCCAGATGGCACCCCAGGTCCAAATCTCAACTGTGCAGTTATCGTAAAACGCGTTGATGCTCAGACACGTTCTAAAACCTCTGTGAACGAGTTGCTGCGCGACTAAGGGCACGGCTCCATTCAAAATTCAAAAGCCGGGGCATTTGCTCCGGTTTTTTGTTAGTAACGATCTTCTTACCTAGCCGCGTTCTAACCGGAATTGCTGGTATAAACATAAATGAACAGTATCTTGGTTGCGTCGATTTTTTGCATGAGTATATTGCGCTAAGAACCTGTGAGGCCCCATGAATACCAAATCAAACCTACATAAACTTGTCTTCAAGCTGGACCCACATGACTGGCATGGAATTGGCAGTGAAACCGTGTGGGTTCGCGCTCTTGGCGGTAACCGTTATCAGCTTGAAAACACCCCCTTCTTCGCCGATGGCGTTGCAAATGGCGATGAGCTGTTGGCGGAACGTGAAAGCGGGCAGCTTGTGTTTGACAAGGTTGCCAAACCCTCAGGCCACTCGACTTACCGCATTATGGTTGAGGACAGCACACAGGCTGAGGAATTTGCCAGACAGTGGGACAAACTGGAAAAGATTGGCTGTACTTGTGAGGACATCGATGCCGATCCACCGCTGTTCAGCGTGGACGTTCCAACGGCCACCGACATCCACAAAACCTACGCTATCTTAGAGGAAGGTGAAGGGCTTGGCATCTGGGCCTTTGAAGAAGGACATTGCGGGCACAAGATTTAGCGCCCGCTAACCTCACCTTATGGGAGCGGCACTCCGAGTTGCTTGAGCTCGCCGCGAAGCTTGTCTGATGTTGAGAAGTGCAGTGCTTGCATTCCGACCTGCCGCGCTGCTTCAACATTCTTCAACGTATCATCGATGAAAACCAAGCCAGACGGATCTAGCTGGTTCCGCTGCAAAAGCACGTTGTAAATTGCGGGATCAGGCTTCAGCAAGCGCTCGTCTGCTGACACTACAGTGTCAATGAAGCTGGTCGTCAGGAATGGATAGAGACGCTTGGCATCCTCAAATTTTTCCGAGGAGAAATTTGTGATTGCGTATAGTGGGATATCCAGCGCTTTAAGCTCTTCCAGCAGGGCAACATTGCCCTCTATTACCCCACCCAGCATCTCTTCCCAGCGCTCGTCGTAAGCACGGATAAGGTCTTCATGCTCTGGATAAAGGTCAATGCGCTCAGCGATTGCTTGCGCCCAGGAGCGACCACGGTCTTGCTCTAGGTTCCACTCGTAAGGGCAAACTTCATTCAGGAAATGCTTTCGTTTTTCCTGATCTGGAATGAGGTCACGGTATAGATTTTCAGGATCCCATATAAAAAGAACATTCCCGATATCAAACACAACTGCTTTGACCGGTGAGGACATCAGCCCCTCCTTTTTGAGGTGTAAGCTACTCTGTATATTTGGGAATATTGGTAGTGGGACAACGGAGGCAAAGCAAGGTCAATTGGGTGCCAAGATCACAAAGATTGGCAGTGTTCGTATTAGGACGGACAAGATTACAAGTTCCAGTGAGCGCACAATGCGATCGAAGCATTTTGTGTGACTTTGCGAGCGATATCTTTCCCCACTCCAAAGCCAGAGATGCATACATCCCTCACCTCAACTTCTTCTATAGCACCCAGTGCCTTCAGCCCAGATTGAACATTGGAAATCACTTCGCCTTGCTCATCATTCTCTAACGCTGCATCAATAAGCACCTGAGCTTCTTCACGGGTTGCCGGGGTCTTGCCGTTGAACAAATCAAGAATGAAAACAGCATACCCGCTATCAGCAATTTTTGCGGCTTGAGAAATTGCGTCCTCCGTTAAACCGAACCAGTCATGAAAGAGGAGCAGAGCTGGAAGCTTTTGACTTGCCCGCGGGACAACAACATACCCAAGGTTTCTGTTATGGTATTCCACCAAACGCAACTCTGCGGCATTTAACGAGCCTGGAAGAGCTATTGTGGTTGCGGCGATGATCATAGGAATACCAATGTGTTTGTAACAGTTATTTTAATTGAGATGCACACCTCAATATATAACTTTTCTTGATAATTTAACCTATGTAGATATGTTTGCGCAACTATCCAGTCTGTAGCAATACGTATAAGTCATAAAAAGAAAAGCCGTTCCTCCACACTAGGACGAACGGCTTTAATTCACTTCGCGTATCAGTGTAATACGAATTACGCTTCGCAGATTACTCTGGTTTGACGAGCGATCATTGCTTCTTCATTGGTTGGGATCGCCATGACCTTAACTTTTGAAGTTGCCTTAGAAATAACGATAGCGTCTTTGGCACGTGCCTTGTTCGCTTCTGCATCGATCTCTACGCCAAGGAACTCAAGTCCCTTACATACACCAGCGCGGGCCAGTGAAGAATTTTCACCGATACCACCAGTAAAGACAATTGCGTCAAGGCCACCCATTACGGCAACCAACGCACCAAGCTCACGCTTGATACGGTTATCGTAATATTCGAGTGCACGCTTGGCATCTGGGCTGTCGGAGCTTTCCAGATCGCGCATGTCCTGAGAAATGCCTGAAAGGCCCTTCATACCGGACTCTTTATTCAGCAGGTTTGCAACTTCGCTTACAGACATGCCTTTTTCTTCTATCAGGTAGAAGATGACGCCCGGATCGATAAGGCCGCAACGTGTACCCATTGCCAGACCGTCAACAGGGGTGAAACCCATTGTGGTGGTAACAGATTTACCGTTTTCGATCGCACACATGGACGCGCCATTGCCTAGGTGGGCTACAACAACTTTGCCATCTGCGATTTCTGGTGCAACATTGTGCAGTTCTTCCGCAATATAGTGGAAGGATTGACCGTGCATGCCGTAACGACGAATGCCTTCATCGTAGAACTTCATAGGAATCGCGTAGGCTTCGTTTTTGAATTCCTGTGTCCGGTGGAACGCAGTATCAAAACACGCAACGTTTGGCTTACCCGGGAACGCAGCTTTAGAGCCTGCGATACCAGCCAGATTGTGTGGGTTATGAAGAGGTGCAAGCGGATTGAACGTTTCCAGCTCAGCGGCAACTTCATCAGTTACCAAAACAGGAGCAGAGTACTTGGAAGAACCGTGAACAACACGGTGTCCGATAGCGTCCACTTCAAGGTTCGGATCAAACTCGATCAAAAGCGCAAGAATGACCTGAAGCGCGGAGTTGTGGTTCTGCGCTTCGTCTGTAGAAAGCGCACGATCCATAATGGTTGTGCCTTCAGCAGATTTACCTTTGATCCAAGCAGATGCACCCAGACCATCGATTTGGCCAGAAAGTACGCTGTTTTCGCCTTTGAACAGCTGGAACTTGATGGAGGAAGACCCAGCATTCAGGACTAGAATGGTTTCAATTTTCATTATTATTTTCTCAACTATCCCGAAATCATTCAGCAGCTGCTGCCAGATCCTGCTCACCAGTAAATGCTACACCATTGCGCTGGTAGTAGTCATACATGGATGCAAGAGCACAAGAAACGAGGCGAGCACGGTCATTGTCCGCACGGCTGGTCAGAATGATTGGTACAAGAGCACCAGTTACCAAACCTGCAGTCTCAGCATGAGCAAGGAAGGTCAATTCCTTTACAACCATGTTACCAGCTTCGAGGTTAGGAACAATCAGCACTTCTGCACGGCCAGCAACAGCAGACACGATGCCTTTGGTGCGAGCTGCTTCCAGATCGATTGCGTTATCCATTGCCAGAGGACCGTCAACAATACCGCCCTTGATCTGGCCGCGTTCTGCCATCTTGGACAGGACAGCAGCATCGATTGTGGAAGGGATTGCCGGGTTCACTGTTTCCAAAGCGGACAAGATACCAACTTTTGGAGGTTCAATGCCGATTGAACGCGCAATGTCGATCGCATTTTGCGTGATGTCGACTTTTGCCGTCAGGTCTGGAGCAATGTTGATTGCAGCATCAGACACGATCAACGGAGTATCACGGCCCGGTACATCCATAACAAACGAATGCGACAAACGACGTTTGGTGCGCAGACCGCCTTCGCGTTTTACAACATGGCGAAGCAGGTCATCAGTGTGCAGATGGCCTTTCATCACAGACCGAACACGTCCGTCATGAACCAGCGCAATAGCCTTAGCTGCTGCAGAGCCTTCATCAGGCGTATCGATCAGCTCGTACTCAGAGATATCTGCGCCGATTTTTTCAGCTGCTGCACGAATGCGCTTTTCAGGACCAACCAAGATTGGAATGATCAAGCCAGCTTTTGCTGCCATTACAGCGCCGCCAAGAGAGTTGGCGTCATCTGGGCAAACAACAGAGGTTGGGATCGCAGGGAGCTGTGCAGCAATTGCAACCAAACGATCAAAGTGCTGGTGGCGCTTCATCAGCAGGCCTGGCAGCTCTTCGGCATCGTAGGAGATTGATGTGGTTGGCGCTTCTACGCAAGCTTCACCTTCAGCGACCAAAGTGCCATCATCAACTTTTACGTCGGTTGCAAGGCGAACAATGTTGTTTGGGAGTTTTGCAAGAACAGTAACGGTAACGTCAAGAACCTGGCCAACCTTCACCTTGTTGTGGAAGGAGAGTGTCTGGTCTTTGTAAACACAGCCAGGGCCTGGAAGGTAATTGCCAACAACCGCAGAAATCAGGGATGCACCCCACATGAACGGTGCAGATGGTCCGTCTTTTTTCTCAATTCCTTCCCACTGCGCATTTGGCAGGTGTAAAGGATTGACGTTGCCGGATGCATGCGCAAATACGTAAAGGTCATTTGCTGTGCAAATACGCGAACGAGTAACAGTATCACCGACTTTGATTTGGTCGTAAGTCCGGTTGGTAGCCATTGAGAGCCTCTTCTCTTTTTTACATACCGCCAGTCATCTAAGCTCAACTTAATTGCGACAGGGCTTTGAGGGGAGGTCTCAGCCATACTGTCGTTGCTCTGTGACTGTTCGGCGGTATAATGCGTTAAATACTTCGCCAAGCTTGAGGCGCTTATTCACCATTTGAACTAACAAATCTATCGGTAAAGAACACTAAACAGCAGATTTCGGCGATCTGCGAAGTTATGACACATCACTATTTAGGTTACAGCACCAAACCTTACGTAAATGTTCGTATTACGGGTAACTAGCACAGTTACCTTTATATTCAACACATGAGACTTGTCGCGGCTGTAACACAAAACTATCGTTTAATGAGATCGAAGTTAAAGCACCTTCACCCTCGCCGTTACCCTTTTTGAGCATCTTACTCAGCCCTGAGAACAGCTCACCTAGGATAAAGTTGTATTCCACACTGGTCGCTGAAATAAGATAGTATTGCCCGTTGGTTAGCATAGTATCTGAAAACTTAATACCGTCTGGAACACTACCTTGCGACCACGCATTTCGCTGGCCATTCCTCCAGCTCCATACGATAGTAGGACTTTTCTTAATGACTAAGACCATCCCAATTTTCACATCAACATCAGCATCCTCATAAGGGGTCATTTGATGGTCAATAGCTCTTTCAATATCGTCCATAGTCTCAGTGACATCAGCAGAACGCGCGACTAAATCAGCAATTGAGGAACCAGTTTTACTCACACGCCGATCATAAGACAAAGCTGTGGTCAGCTCAATCATACCCACAAACAAGAACAGAAGTAATGGGAGAACAATTGCAAATTCAATGGCAGCCACACCCACTTCATTTGAGAACAAAGAGTGCAATTTTTTGGCTGTTCGCTGGTGCAATCTCATGGGATGCCTTAACTTCTACACTTCTGCCTCGCTAAAAAGGCTCGTTCCTAAAAACTTCAGTCGCGACTAGAATACGATTGCCATTTGTTGACGCACCAAAAATCTCAATCATTTTTGAAGTAATCATTGGCCATGCACAAACAACTCTCACGAGAACAACGTCACTGGCGCCGCCTGGATCCCAATTTTGTGTCATGACAACATTACCATCTTCAATCAGCGGTCTTGCTTCGGGAATATCTCCAAAATCAGGAACGGAGATGACATCGATAAAAATCTTATCTTCGACCGACTTCAGAAGTCCTGTGCCGTTCTCAAGAATTACATTTTTAAACTTAGTCTTATTGTAGGTCCCGTTCTGCTGACCATTGAACACTTGGCCAGTTCGGATTTGCCTTGCAGCTTCGGAGACAGCATTATCCAGCAGAACTTCAACAAGGAATGATAGCCCAAGCTCGAAGATCGCCATTACCAGAGGAAATAAAACAATCGAAATACCAGCAAACTCAATTGCGGTCACTCCACGAGTATCATGAAAAAACTGCTTGGACTTCCCACAAAGAAGGCGGTACCCGCCTCTAAAAAACCGCATACGCTTTGGTCCATTTATTACTGGCCTGAATTTGCGACAATGCCATTTTCTGCTAACTCATTTCGCGCACTAATCGTGCCTGCAATGTCAGTAATTTTTTTCTTGTCATCACCGAGACGAAGTACTTCGTGACAATCGGGATTGCACGAATACGTGAAGCGGCTGCTGTTTCGTTGTACAGCCACGTACCCGGCCGTAGCAGCAGTTACTGTAATCTGCTCTTCAACAACAGGTTCAGAATCAGCATTCAACACAATCAGATTGGTCGTTCCATATGACTTGCCAGTGATTACAATTGTCACGCGATCATGAATTGTCACGTCTGCAATGCTTGGGTTACCAAGGATGATCGTTTCAGCGGGCTCATCAAGCCGAAAGACTTTAGCTTGATCCGTAATGACCTCGACATCTGCTTGAGCCGATGTCGTTGCACCAACGAGACCAGCAGTCATCACCGCAGCACAGAACATCTGAGACCAAAACGCTATCGGGCGTGCGACGACCTGATTATGCAGTTTCTTGAGCACGGTAAACCCCACCGAATAACTGTTAAAAATTACCAGTTATTTGTGCGATTATTTTAGTGAACGAATGCCTAACATCAGCGTTTTGTTTGAAAAAGAAGGTCGCTAATCGCTACTATGGTTAAGCAAAAGTAAACTTTATTTTGTACATCAAAGCCGGCGAATGGAGGTGAGTTTTCCAAACTCATTTTCACCAATGCGCGTGAGTGCATCCTGTAAGTTTTCATAGGCAACAGTCATCGAATAACCGTTTGCATGTAAGAGTGTATTCTCGTCTGACATGACACCTATATGACCGCTCCAAAACATAAGATCGCCGCGTTTTAATGAGGGAAGACCATTGGTTATATCCAGAGGAGCACCCAAGGAAGCTTCTTGCATGTCTGCATCACGTGGTGACAGGATACCCCCAGCTTGCAGTGACAACTGTATCAACCCGGAACAATCCAGCCCTAATGAAGACCGACCTCCCCATAGGTAGGGAGTTCCAACGAGAGACTCAGCAACGGCAACCCAATCGTCAACACCATGACTGCATTCAACCAAGTGCTTTTTTACAACAAACGATCCATCAGATAACTGCGCGAACTCCAAGCCACGTGTTATTTCACGCCCAACAACATGAACCAGTGAGCTCATCGATATTTGACCCAAAACGGGCCGCTTCATTTCGGCTTCAGGATATCTGTAAGTTCGCAATGCCGCTACTCTGTGCGTGGCCATCGTAACTTTGCCAAGGGCTTCAGTAGGCAACCACCCCACATATCCGTCAGTTTGTTGCTGCCCCCATGACCAGCCTTCTGAAGTGGTTTCAAACACTCGAAAGACTTCACCGAAGTTTAGCTCTGTATCGATCCCTGTTGACCTATCTGGATTTCGTCGAAGTTCAATTCGATCTGCACAAACAGAATAGTCAGTTCCTTCAACAAAGCTCTCAGCGGAGACTTGCCCACGGTACTTCGAAGAAGCAATATCAGAGCGAACAGGGTGTAACCGGCGATCCAGTTGAACAGTCATGAAGAGAGCCTTTAGAACAGAGTTGTGGCCAAATATACGATAAAAGAATGGAGGATCGCATCCCGATTAACGTGATAGCTCCTGCCCCTTTTCTGAAACCAGATCACCTAATCGCTCAAGATAAAGCGCCCCTGCCACGGTCCGGGTCACAATCACGTTCCGGCGGTCACTTTCATCCCGTTTTCTAGACAACAGTTTGTTGGTGCCCAATGTATCAAGCGCGCGCGTAATCGCTGGCTTGGTCACGCCAAGTTTCAGGGCTAACCCGCGGACGGTATGTGGTGGAGGCTCAAGATATACAGTTAAAAGAATAGACATTTGCCGAGCAGTCAAATCCTGATCTGCCGCACGCACCAATTCCAACACTACATCATGCCATAGCTTGAGCGCCTGAGATGGGCGGATCTCTACGGGCATACTTTTTTCGTCCTAATCCCTGTTGCAGGCTAAAATCTAGCCTGCAAATTGTTTCGGGACCCTTACTAGATTGAGATATTAGATAATTTTTACAGGTAAAGGCCCCGAGAAACCTTATCCAAATCGAGTTTTTAACATGTCAAAGAGAGCTCTAATTGCCTGAGCCTCTCCACCATGGGTTCTGAAATCTTTCTCAATCGGCGTCCAACCATAGATATCGAGATGAACCCAGCTGCCGGAGCGCTCTACAAATTTTTGCAAGAACAACGCTGCGGTAATAGAACCAGCGAACCCAGCCCCGCTGGTGTTGATATTTGCTAGGTCTGCGGTTTTGGAGGTGATGTACTTGTTGTACGGTTTCCAAAGAGGCATACGCCAAAGTGGGTCATTCACAGCTTCACTATGAACCGCAATGGTCTCGGCCAGATCTTCATCATCAGTATAATAAGGCGGAAGGTCCGGACCCAATGCAACACGTGCAGCCCCTGTGAGCGTTGCCATGTCGATAATCAGTTCTGGAGTTTCTTCATCAGCGAAGGCAAGAGCGTCAGCAAGAACCAGCCGGCCTTCGGCATCGGTATTTCCTATCTCGACAGACAATCCCTTACGGCTTATAAAAATATCAGAAGGCCTGAAAGACCGACCCGAGATTGCATTTTCAACGGCTGGGATAATAACCCGAAGACGAACAGGCAGCTTCGCCTTCATGATCATGGCAGCAAGGCCGAGTACATTTGCAGCACCGCCCATGTCTTTTTTCATGAGGATCATGCCAGCAGCTGGTTTTACGTCCAACCCACCACTATCAAAAATAACACCCTTACCGACCAAGGTGATTTTTGGATCGGTGTCTTTGCCCCAAATCGCATCGACAAGGCGAGGTGCTCTATCACTTCCGTTACCAACAGCATGAACGAGAGGGAATTCTTTTTCCAACTCGTCGCCAATCACAATATTGGAAGAACCACCATGATCATCAAATAGCGTGGTAGCAACGGTGGCAAGCTCCTCAGGGCCCATGTCATTGGCTGGCGTGTTGATGAGATCTTTCGCCAGTCGAGTTCCATCCAAAATCGGCATTAGTTCATCAATGATCGCCTTATCAGAGATCACCAACTGTGCTTTTGAAGGGGAAACTTTTTTGTAGGCATCAAACCGATAAGCTGCCAGTGCAAATCCCAAGGCTACACCTGCAACATCATCAAAACCATCCGACAACTCGTATGTACCTGCTGGAAGGTTTTTGTTGAGAGCTGCGCCAGTCTCAAGAGCTTCGTACTCGCCGTTACCAAAGCCAAACAGCACCGCTGCAACTTCGCCTTCAGCACTCGGGATAATCAAGGTGTCACCGAACCTTGCCTTAAACCCCTGCGCGTTTGACCAGGCTTTTGATAGGCCACCAATGCTCTCCAGATGTTCCTCCAATTCCGCGGCAAGAACTGCTGAAACTGAAATTGGATTTGTTGAATCACCTGCAAGAATAATTGGATCGTGCACCTGGAGCTCCATTTTTGGGATTTGAGAAACTATTGCGCTCTCTCCGTGGAAAGCGCTTGGTGCAAAGTAGCGCCGAAGCAACTTATCCGCAAGGCACTCAGTCCTCTGCTCCCCTACGAAGCTGAATTACGAAACTTGGATAATTAACCAGAAATTAGGGTTAATATTTCATTTTCAAACAATATTTGAAGTTCTTCGATTTTGAGGGTTCTATGACCATCTTTCAACGCACAAGCAAAATGAAAATACCGGCTGGTATCTTTAAAAGAACAACAGCATTGTCCTTGCTGCTCGTTTGTGGGTTGAGCGTGTCGGGCTGCGCAAGTCAAAGGCCTCAAGCACGGCCTTCTAGGTCCCAAACACAGCAACTCTCACCCGGTTCTGCAGAAATGCAAAAAGCACTCGCGTATTGGGGAGCTGCTTATACCAAGGATCAGAAAAATCCTCGTACAATCCTTAATTATGCAGCTGCTTTGCGGATGAATAATCAAGGCGATCAAGCAGAGGCCATTTTGAGACGTGGCGTTATTGCAAATTCATCTAACACGACGATCGCCGCCAGCTATGGTAAAGTTCTCGCTGAAAATGGCAAACTGCAGGAAGCGTTAAACGTAATTGAAAACGCGTTTGACCCTGCGCAGCCAAATTGGAAAATGCTCTCAGCAAAAGCTGCGATACTGGACCAGTTGGGTGACACCAAACAAGCCCGCCAAGTCTACAATCAAGCTTTAAAAATCTCACCAAATGAGCCTACAGTCCTAAACAACCTTGGAATGTCCTACTTGCTAGCCGGCGATTTAAGAAACGCTGAAAAAGCCCTTGAGATGGCCATGGAAACCGGCCGTGCTGGAAGTCAGGTTAGGCAAAACCTAGCTCTCACACTGGGCCTGCAGGGCCGGTTTGACGAAGCTGTAAAGGTGGCACAAGCCGATATGGACCCACGCCAAGCTGCAGAGAACGTTGCTTACTTGAAGACGATGTTGGGTAAGGCGTAGATAATTAGAACGTACGCGTTACCTGAATTACGGCAGGGCCAATAATAACAATAAATAGAACCGGCAAGAAAAACAGCATCATTGGCACTGTCAGCTTTGGTGGCAGAGCAGCAGCTTTTCGTTCGGCTTCTTGCATACGTTCCCGTCGGCTTTCATCAGATAAGACTCTCAAAGCAGAACCGATTGGCGTACCATATTTTTCTGCCTGACTGAGCGCGACAACGACATTCTTAACGCCATCAAGGCCGGTCCTCTCCGCCAAGTTATGATAGGCTATTCTTCGTTCGTCTAAATAAGACAGTTCAGCATTTGCCAGCACAAGTTCTTCAGCCAGGGCAGCGGATTGGGCACCGATTTCTTCTGCAACCTTTTTGAATGCCGCTTCAATAGATATACCTGATTCAACACAGATGAGCATTAGATCCATTGCATCTGGCCATGCCCTTCGAATTGTCTCCTGGCGTTTCGTAATCTGGTTCTGCACAAATATGCTGGGTGCGTAAAAGCCAATTGCGGCGAAAACTAAACAACATGCGAGAACACCGACAAATGGCATATCCACTTTAATTATTACAAATAAATAGAAGAATGCAGCAGAGAAAAATGCTACGGGCAGAATAATTTGGAGAAACAAATAGGTATATAAAGGTGATGCCCCGCGATGGCCAGCCATCTTAAGCTTCTTTACTACTCCGTCACTGGAAAGTAATTTTTTCAAGTCATATTTATCGACAAATTCCCGCACACTTTCTTTAGGATTACTCCTCAAAGATACACGTTGTGTTTCTTTATCACTCGTCAAACGACTTCGTTCGCGGGTCCGGATTTTATCCCGCTCTAAAGCGGCTGACTTCATACGCGACTTTAGTTCGTCTCGCTCGAAGAAAGGAGACATGAGGGCATAAATAGTCCCCGACACGGCCACAAGTGTAAGGATAACAACGAATAAGTTGTTTTCTCCCAAATAAGCAAGATCCATGTCAGTCCTCCTAAATCTTAAAGTCGATCATCTTGCGCATAACCAACACGCCAAGCGACATCCAAAACAATCCAACTCCAATAAGAAACAAACCGGTATCCGTATCTATAAGTAATCGGATATAATCAGGCGCTACCAATGTGAGCATGAGTGTTACTAGAAAAGGAAGAGACCCAATAATGGCGGCAGATGACTTGGCTTCCTGACTAACCGCCCTAATTTTCCCCTTCATTTCCTTCCGCTGGCGGAGCGTTTTCGAAAGGTTAGTTAATGCCTCTGACAGACTGCCACCAGCTTGCGCTTGAATAGTTATCACAATGGCCAGAAAGTTTGTTTCCTGTAGAGGCACCCTTTTGGGCATATTGTGGATCGCTTCAGCCAGAGGGAAACCCATTTGCATTTTGTCTAGAACCAGCGCAAATTCTGTCCCTACCGGATCTTTCGCTTCAGAAGCGGCAATTTGAAGACAATCGCCCACCGGCATTCCCGACTTCACTCCCCGAACAATAATGTCAACGGCATTTGGGAACTCATCCAAAAACTTATTGAAACGTCTTTTTCGGGCTCTCGACACGTAAAAACGCGGCAAACCGAATAGACCTACAAACAACAATGCCAAGGCAATCCAGATTGACTGCCCGGATAATAGACTGAGCGCGAAAACAACAACTCCGCATATGACAGAATAAAGATAATACTTGGGTTTACTCCAAGTAAGACCAGCTTGACCTATCCAGTCCGCGAAAACAGGTTTATCTGCATTCTTCTTTTTCGCAGCCTGCTGCGCTTCCATCACTTTTAACTGATCCTGCACTGACTTACGCCTTGCAGTTCCATCCAGTTTTTTTGAACCACCAGAAAGCTGAGTGTTATTTTTCTCGACTAAACTGTCTTTTCTTTTTCCCAATTTGTCATTTGAAAACAGTGGCATCAGGAGTGTAAAAGTCACACCAATTACACTCACTACAATCAGGAATGTAGTTGCGTAATCAGCCAGTGGAGATTGTAAAAAACTATCTAGGTCACGCATGTAGACCTCCGGGAATGTCCGAGGTATCCAACGCGCGTGCGAGACGCTCTTCCTCGTTGAAGTATCTTGCCCGTTCCCAGAACAGCGGCCTGCCAATACCCGTAGAGCGATGCTGTCCTACGATCTTGCCATTGGCATCTTCCCCGGTAATGTCATAGACAAAAAGATCTTGTGTCGTGATGACATCCCCTTCCATCCCAACAACTTCGGTGATGTGGGTGATCCGTCTGGAGCCATCTCTCAACCGCGCAGCCTGTACAATTATATCAATAGAGCCAACAACAATCTCACGAACAGTTTTTGAGGGAAGAGAGAACCCTCCGAGGGCAATCATAGATTCAATACGCTTCAAGCATTCGCGTGGGGAGTTGGAGTGAATGGTTCCCATGGATCCATCATGACCCGTATTCATCGCCTGAAGAAGATCGAAAACTTCCGGTCCACGAACCTCACCAACAATGATGCGCTCGGGTCGCATACGCAGACAGTTTTTAATCAATTCACGCATGGTAATCTCCCCTTCCCCTTCCAGGTTGGGAGGTCTGGTTTCCAATCTCACCACATGCGGCTGTTGCAACTGAAGTTCTGCACTATCTTCGCAGGTAATAATACGCTCTGTGCTGTCAATGTAACGCGTCAGGCAATTCAATAGGGTCGTTTTGCCTGAACCGGTACCACCCGAGATTACCGTATTACAACGGACACGCCCAATGATCTCCAGAATTTCAGCGCCTTCTGGAGAAATTGTTCCAAACTTAACCAGCTGGTCCAAAGTAAGTTTGTCTTTTTTAAACTTACGAATAGTGAGTGCAGGGCCATCTAAGGACAACGGCGGGGCAATTACGTTTACACGAGAACCGTCCGGTAAGCGTGCATCACATATGGGACTAGATTCATCAACTCGTCGCCCAACCTGGGATACGATGCGTTGGCAGATATTCATCAACTGCCGGTTGTCACGGAAATGGATGTTGGTTTGCTCCACCATCCCACCCGTTTCAATATAGACAGTATCCGCTCCGTTGACCATGATATCAGAGATATCATCGCGTGCGAGCAGAGGCTCTAACGGCCCATACCCCAATACATCGTTACATATGTCTTCCAGCAAGTCTTCTTGCTCGGAAATGGACATAACGAGATTTTTTAGGGCGATGATATCATTGACGACATCCCTAATCTCATCGCGAGCGTCCTCTTGCTCCAAGCGCGAAAGTTGAGATAGATCAATGGCTTCAACAAGCGCGTTAAAAATTGACGCCTTTGTCGCGTAGTACTCTTGTGTCCGCTTTGCTTCTTGAGGAGTTTCCTTCGCCTTTTCTGGCTGGGAGTCCTTCACTTGTGGCTTTGTGCTGTTGGAGGCATCCTGATAGGCAGGCACTTTAGCCTGTACTGCTACCGCTGCTTCAACAGAAGCTGGTTTTGACTTTTTGTTGCCAAATTCACCGTTGCCACGTCTACCGAACATATTCTCTCGCCTTTACTCCAGCACGGACCTTCTAAGATGTTTACTTGCGAACTTTTTTGATAAGTGCGGCAAAAAGAGATTTGTTCTTGGTTTGCATTTCTGCTTTGCCTGTCACTTTCACTGCCATATCTTCAAACAAACCAGCCACAGCGTGTCTGCTCTCAAATTCGGCTATCATCTGCCCATTGTTAGAAGCCGTTCCAAAGAGAGCTGGTTCAAACGGGATTGTGGCCAAGGAAACGACATTTAGAGCACGACTAAACTCGTCTGGCTTAATTTCCGGACGTTTTGGTATATTAACTTTGTTCAGGACCAAATAAGGTTTAGCGTCATTTGGGCGAAGCTGTGCAATGCGATCGACAAGGTTCTTTGCGTTCCGCAAGTTTGCAAGGTCCGGTTCAGCTACAATGATGATCTCGTCTACCTTTGCAAGGATGTGACGCACCCAGCCATTCCAGCTATGCGGTAAGTCGAGAACAACGGTCGGTGTTCCCTTTTGCATAACTTCAATAACTTGATCAAACTTATCTGGCTCAAAGTCATATGTTTGATCAAGTGTTGCGGGAGCTGCAAGCAAACTTAGGCGGTCATTACACTTGGCAAGCAGGCGGTCTAAAAGCGTATCATCCAAACGATCTGGGGACGCAATAGCCTCCATAACGCCTTGCAAGGGATCTTGATTAAAATCCAACCCAGCAGTCCCAAATGGAAGATCGAGATCAGCAATAGCTACGTCATTTTCCAGCTTCTTTGCTATTGACCAGGATAGGTTGTGAGCAATAGACGAAGCACCACACCCCCCTTTAGCTCCAATAACAGCAATTGTGCGGCCAAACGGCTCAGCGCTAGTGTCTGAATAAAACTGTCCAATTGTATTAATCAGACGAGCTATGTCGATTGGCCCAACAATGTATTCGCTTACTCCGCGCTGTATGAGCGTCCGGTAGAGGTCGACATCATTAACACGTCCAATTACGAGAACATTTGTTCCTGCATCGCAAACTTCAGCCAGTTGATCGAGCTCCTCTACAACCTCTTTCGAGTTGGAGAGAGTCTCCACAATCAACAAATTGGGTGTTGCAGCGCTTTTAAAAACATCAATCGCTGCAGTAACACCACCTTGTTGTACCATGGTGTGGGTCTTCGACATTCTTCGATCCACACTCGCATTCTGGATCGTCTCAGCTGTACGGGAATCTAAACAGAAGGCCTGAACAGAGATGCGAGGAATACTCACGATCTGGAAATTGGATGTAGACAGTTGGCTGGTTGAATTCTGCCCCTGTGCCATACCCGCATCCTTGTATGCAATATCGCTCATATTATAATCCCACTACTGCTGTGCCACGCTAGATACCGCAGCTCCAACACCTTCCTCATAACTGGTAGCCGTTGACTCACCCTTACGACTTAACCCGATAATTACTGTAGCCCGCTCCGGATCACGCGGACCAAGAGGCCTTGGGCGCAGCAAGTCAGCTGGATTGTCAACCATCGCAGCTAGGTTAGCTTGTGAAGCGCACCCAAGGTTTGGATAATCAATATTTTGGTCGCCACCATTCATTGCATTGGGCCAGTTTCCGCAGTTACGAACTACACCTTTGATCCGCATAAAGGAAAGGCGAAGAGGCGCAGAAGCTGCCATATCTGAAACCGGATATGTTCGTAGGACGATCCGATCCGCATCAACACCGCCTGCTTTAAGAGCAGACCGAATTTGTGGAGCAATTGACCGTACGGCGGCTTCATTTGCAGAACCTGATGGCATTAAGACTTCAACAAATCCGTTGCCATCGATACCAGCTTCTTGACCAAATGCGGCAATTGCCACCTTTAATGATCTATTTAGGTTCCGCATCTCACCAGATACAGGAATGTCAAAATTCTCTGGAGCTTCGGTGATGACAATTGGATGCCTTTTCCTGTAATCGAAATCAGCAATTGAATTCTGCTCAACATAGGACGGCTGCGAATTGCAAGCGGCGAGGAGAAAGAGTGTTCCACCAATAATTGCCGCTGACTTTAAAAAAGTTCCACATTTAGAAGTGGGTGACAGTTGGATATGCATTTCACGTGTCCTCACTCATAAATGTAACCAACTTTGCCGTTATAGCTCCCTTTCACAGGAGCATCGTTTGCTCTGTAAATTCGGCTCAACTGATTGAGAAATATCGTCGACTGGTCACTTGGTGCCGCAAAATTATCATCAGGGCGTGTTATCTGTGAGCGAGCTACAGGGCGCACAATATAAGGCGTTACGAAGATCACAAGTTCGGTTTGTCTGTTCACATAATCGCGGCTTTTGAACATAGTTCCCAGGATCGGAACGTCTTTAAGGCCGGGAATACCATCAATTTCTTGGCCGTAATTTTGCTTCAACAAGCCCGCCAAAACCAATGTACCGCCAGATGGCAATTCCAACGTAGACTCTGCACGGCGAACCTTGAGAGCTGAAACGGACACAGAACCACCAATACTCACGGCTCCCTCTGAACTCAGCTCACTGACTTCTGTTTTAACACGCAACTTAATCCGTCCTCCGGAAAGGACGACAGGCGTAAAATCTAAGCTAACACCAAAAGGTTTGAACTCCAGGCTCACTTTATTGTCTTCATAAGCTACTGGAATTGGGAATTCACCACCAGCAAGGAAGCTGGCATTTTCACCTGAAACTGCGACCAGAGTTGGTTCCGCAAGGGTTCGCATCACGCCTTCGCGTTCCAGTGCTTTTAAAGTTGGTGAAAAGGACCCACCACCAAACGAGAGTTTCCCGCCCAACGATCCAGCATTCACAACCGAAGGATTAATATTGTATGCAGGTGAGGTATTAAAGCCGATATCCAAAGCACCAATTTTAATGGAGCCTTTCAGGTTCACACCTAGCTGCTTGATGGTTGTCCGTTCGACTTCTGCGACAGTCACCTTTAGCTGAACTTGGTCTTTCTCAGCAATACCAATCGTGTTTACAATCTTCTTCTCATCATTGCTCACAAATTTTAGTGCTATGTCATAGGCCTGCTGCGCTTCTAAAGAGGAAACAGCAGTCCCTGATAAGACAATGCTCTGATTTATAATGTCAGCATTAATATCAGAATTTGGAAGCAGGCGATCAAGGAGTTCAATCAGGCCGGAAGGATCAGGCTGAACATTGAGATTAAAAGAGGCTAGTTGCCGGCCGCCATTCCCAAACAAAACAAGAGATGCTTGCCCGATCTCATTTCCAAACACGAAAACGCGATTTCTAGTCCGAACGACCGCATCCGCAACCTCTGGCTTAGACACAAGAACATCACGAACTTCTTCGTTTGTATTCAAAACGATAGAACGACCTTTTCCAACATTCAACTGCCGGACTTTTCCGCCATATTGTGCTGTAACTTCTACCGTGGTTTCGAAGGCGCTTTGAGCTGAGCCAGTGGTTGGAAGGACTAATGTCAAAGCTATCGCAATAAAGGTATTTGTGGCGACGCGGCTAAGCCGAAGGAGCTTCAGCAGACAACTCGCCAGTACAATTTGTCGAAGAAAAACCATGGCTTACCTACTAATTCCCGTTTACTGACTGGGAGGCAACCCCATACTTCACGAACTTCACTCCACCTTTGACGCGGCGCGGTTGCTTCACACCATCTTTAGAGTCAGCCGCGCTCCTCAATGAAAGCGACAGAGTTCCCATCTGCGTTGCACGGATGATCGCTTCTGCTTCATGAGGAAGCAGTTCCAGTGTCGCTGTTTGATCGGGCGACATAGCCTTTTCATTATTTTCAGAAGCCGTCGTTGTATCGATCGCCAATACACGGATGTTTTCGAGTAGCGTTTCACTGACGAAGCCGTCATCTCGTTTATTGCTTCGCATAGTCACCAGCACATCCACTTTATCACCCGGGAGGATGAAGCCACCCGCGGTTGAAACCGCATCAACAGGAACAGCAACAGCACGTTTCCCTTTTGGGAGGATCGCAGCCAAGAAGCCCTTGTCTGTGTCTATGAGGCGTTCGGCACGGACTGGCTCTCCAACAAAAGTGGCAGCTTTCACAATCTGACCCAAAAATTCGTCTGCCGCTTCTGGATTGAAGCTTCGTAAAATCATCCCGTCAGAGACTGATTCTTCGGGCCACTTGGCCCACAACAGATCCCCGTCAGTAAGCGCAGTTCCAATTTTAAGGTCTTGCGCAGCCACAAGGATTTCAAGTGACGGAATCTCTTGTTCTTGAGCCACAATGGTTGGCGTCTGCTCACGCGAGCCAGAGGAAAGGTTTAGCCAAGCTGCTAACCCACCTGCGCTCAAAGCGATGATCAAGACAAAAATTCTGGAGCCCTTCATTTGGCATCCGCCCTCTAAGAGTAATGGCTTAACTAAATTCGTTAACCCTAACTTGCGCAAAAATGGTCAAGACATAGTTAATATTTCGTAATATTATTTCATCCGTTGTTTTTATATATTTTGCAAAAACAACATAGAAATATACAATTAAAACAACGAGTTAATAATTTTGAATAATTGCATACAGCAACTATTAATAGTTTATTAGAGAGTTATTAGCTGCTCTGATTACAGATTAGGAATCTGCGTAAACCAAAGCGTCTTCGGGTAGATCTGAATACCTGCAATCGCGATAGCAATTCCGTATGGGACGCCTGTTTTTCGGTCATGTAACTTCAGAATCCACTCCTGCCCATGCATAAACTGCGGCAAGTAAGGAATTCTTCGAAGCGCCAAAATCACGAGTGTTAACACCCCACCGTAGATGCTTGTGAGCAAGACAAACTCGACCGTATGCATTGAGAGACCAAGCCATAAAGAGATTGCCGCAAAAAATTTAACATCGCCGCCACCCATAACGCCCAGCGCGAAAAGACCGAAGCCGGCAATCATGACGCCAAAGCCAAGGGCGAAACTCATAGCCACCTGCTCAACGGGCATTTGTATGAGGAAGGCAAGAGCTACAAAAGACATGACGACCGCAAGATTAAGCTTGTTCGGAATGGTCATTGTAAAGAGGTCGAAAAATGCAGCGATTGCAAGCAACAACGGAAACACAACTAATAAGCCATTTGCAATCATAGATTCGCCCCACCCCTTTAACATAAATCACTAGTAGTTTTTGCGGGGTGAAATGCAAAGAAGGCCTTAACACCTGATGGATTTTCAGGTGCTGATGCATATTATATCCAATTTTAATTACCATGCGTAACAAGTTCCCACAGCTGCGAGTCACTATCGTGCCGAGTTGATAAGTGTGATGCTTGTTGATCCAGAAACGCAGCCTTTGAGAGTGTTGGGGCAGATGACATGCTAATCGCTGTCAAAGTGACTAGCCCCGCAATCAACGCAAATTCAATTGTTGCTGTGCCCAAATCGCGCTGCAGCACACTACTAAGTATGGATAGCATCAGGTTTTCGCCGCTTTATTATTGTTGATCTTTGAGGGTAACGCTTGCGGCTAAACCTAGGGTTGATTGTTGTCTCTCAATTTGAACTGGTTTTATCTCTGCTCCGCTAAGACCTTGTAAGGATTTGAGAGCAGCACTGGCTAATATCCAACCTTCAAATCCACCAGATTTTCGAGAAGCTGCCCACTTTCGTACTGCTTGATTTGTTGCACTACATATTCAGAAAGCGCCTGAGGATCACTCTCAGCAGCAACGTGCGGTGTGATGATGCAGTTCTCATGCGCCCAAAGCGGACTTGTTGTTGGCAAAGGCTCGACAGCGAACACATCCAGACTTGCCCCTTTGAGGAGGCCGGATGTCAATGCTGCATCGAGTGCCGCCTCATCCTGCGTCGCACCACGGCCTGCATTAATGTAAATTGGGCCGCCTAATGGTCCGTTTTGCGATAACATTGCCAGCCGTTCGGCATTGATAAGCTTATGGGTCGCAGGTGTGGATGGCAGTAGGTTAATCAGGATGTCAGTTTTATTGAGAAACGGTTCGAATTGCTGCTCACCTGCAAAACTCTCAATGCCCGCAATAGTTTTGGACGTTCTGGACCACCCTGCAACGGAGAATCCCAGATGTTTGAGCGCATTGGCTGAAGCTAGACCAAGTTCCCCCAAACCAAGAATGCCGACCTGAACATCCTTTGCAGCCCACTGCCTATGCCCTTGCCACTCGCCAGCTTTCTGCTGAGCAGCATAGGTTAGATGCTGGCGATGATGCAGCAGAGTTTGGAAGACAACCCACTCCGTCATTCTGCTTGTCAGGTCAGGATCGACTATGCGCACAAGAGGTAGATTTGGAAGCGCAGGCAAAGATGTAAGATGATCAACGCCTGCTCCCAATGAGAAAATTACTTTCAAATTTGGTAGAGCTAAAAAGGCGGCAGGGTCTGGTTTCCAAGCGAGCAGATATTCTGCATTCTCGGGTTCTGAGACTCCACCAGCCCATCCTTCAATCTTTCGATTAGGGAGGAGTGATTGTAACCGTTCAATCCACTCAGCTTCATTGAAGTTTTTGAGAGACAAAACCAGATTCATATTTCACTCCACCGCTAATATATCAATACTTGAAAGTGCTTTTATTATGTGTCGATGAAATCAGCAAGCTGCTGACGTTTCCGGTCGACCACAAGGCGCGTTACATCCGGTCTGCTGTAATGTCCCGCTGGGTCGAAGTTTTGACGTTCACCGCGAACGATTGCATGATCCAACTCTGCTGTGATCAAAACTTCCCTACCTACCTGAGGCTCAACCACCCAGCTTCCGTCAGGCCCGGAAATACAAGAACCGCCGTCAGACAGGAACTCATCGCTATTTTCCAAGATCTCATCCAGTGCAAGAGTATCTGCTGGGAAATCCGTTTTCCGCATCAAACCCGAGACCGAGATCACATAGCTGCGGCTTTCTTTGGCAACAAACCGTGTTATATCTTCTGTGTTGTTAAGCCCGCCCGGCCAAACGGCGACGTGAAGGTCCTCACCCTGCGCATAAAGGGCTGCACGGGATAATGGCATCCAGTTTTCGTAGCAATTCAAGCCACCAACGGTGAAACGTTCGAGTGGATGCACCCGCAATCCGTTTCCATCACCTGGAGCCCAAGCCAGACGCTCTTCATAGGTTGGCTGAAGTTTGCGGTGAGCTGATCCGATTTCGCCATTCTGATCAATATATACCAGCGTACAATAGAGGCTATGGCCACTTCTGTTCGCAGCGCGTTCCATTACGCCGAGATAAACTGCAATTCCGTGTTTTTTTGCAGTGGCGCAGATGGAATCCAGATGCCCATCTTCAATCACAACACCCTGCTCAAGGTATTCGGCATAAATTGCTTTTTGCTTAGGATCGTTGAACCGCGCGCCATTTGTGCGTTCAATCCAGAATGGATATCCCGGAACAAGCGCCTCCCCAAATGTGACCAATTGGCATCCATTTTTGCCTGCCAGCTCGACCGCGTCATTCACTTTTTGCAGGGTTTCATCTCGCTTGAGCCAGACAGGAGCAATCTGAGCCAGAGCAACTTTGATTTTGTCGGATGCAGCAGTGGTTTGCGATGTATCTGATACTTCTAAAATTTCCATGGGGTCTTACTCACTTTGCAAAAATGTCAGAGTCACTGGCGAAGGCTTTGAATTCCAGAGCATTGCCCGAAGGGTCTTTAATAAAGAACGTTCCCTGCTCTCCAGGCTTGCCTTCAAATCTAATTTTGGGTTCTAGCAACCAGTCAATGCCTTCTGCGGCTTTCAGGCGATCAGCAAGTGCCTTCCATTCACCCATTTCCAGCACAACGCCGAAATGGGGAACCGGCACAGCATCCCCGTCCACATTGCCCGTGATCCCTAGGTTTATTTGTGATTTGGCGCGGAGGTGGGCGGACATCTGATGTCCATAAAGATCGAAATCTACCCACTTATCAGCAAGCTCTCGCCCTTGCTGACAGCCCAGAATATCCATGTAGAACACTTTGGTTTTTGCCAAATCATCAACTGGAAATGCCAGATGGAATGGACGTGTCATGTTTAGCCTCCCCTCGCATTATTCACATAACTCATGTTGGTATTGTTATAATTCCGCTAAAACCTCATAGATAGAACTATTCCAATCACATAGACATGAGTTAAACTCATCGTATGAGCCGAAACTCCCAGTCGACCACATCACAAATCCTTTCTGTACTTCCCGTTTTTGAGGCTGCTGCTCGCCACGGTAGTTTTACAAGGGCCGCTCGGGAGTTGGGTATTACCCAAGGCGCTGTTTCCCGCCGCATTCAAAAACTGGAGGAACGGCTGGGGCTGGTACTGTTTTCCAGACAAGGCAAGACAATCGTGCTTACTCAAGATGGGTTGATGTTGAGCCTACGTGCGAACAGTGCTTTGAAGCTTTTTGGAAGACCTAGACCACGATATGAACGGGACAGTTTCCGGACAATTGCGCATTGGAACACTTCCCTCTCTCGCCAACTTATGGCTGATGGAGCGCATCAAAAGCTTTGTGGTGGAGTATCCTGCCATCAACATAGATCTGGTGACTATACCCGCTGACTTTTCCGCCGGCCACAAAGACCCGGTCAACTGGGACCCCTCAAGTGTGGATGTTGCCCTCACCGTTGGTCGCGGCAGTTGGCCTGCGTTGGGATCCTATCCAGTATGTGCTGAGGAGATGGTGTTGGTATGCCACCCTAGTCTTGTTGAAGCTAAGACACCGGACACTCTTCAAGGCTTGCTTGAGTTACCTCGCCTGCTGCATTCCACCCGTTTGGACAGTTGGGAGCAGTGGACGGATGCGCATCACCTGCCGAGCTACCTAACAGGCAGTGCTTCCATGAGGTTTGAGCATTTTTTATGGTGCTGGAAGCAGCGCGGCAAGGTTTGGGCTTGGCACTCTTACCGTCCTTGCTGATCGAGAAGGATCTCGCGAGTGGGTCATTGATTGAACCCATCTCTGCGCGTCATCTGACTGGCAATACGTATTTTCTGGTTGGCAGCAGCGCTGCCTGGAAGCGTCCTGCGGTGGCCGCTTTTCGTGATCACTTGCTTGCGAAGGTGTAGATCAATCTATCTACGGTCATACTGGAACGGAGATGGCAATTCATCGTCAGCAAGCGCGTTTGGAGAGACCTGAGTGGCCTGGCGCATCGAGGCTCCTGATTGCTCCGTGCCTTGGCTACCCAACTGCATCTCGTCAATCTTGCGTGCCCTCCCGGAGATCTTGTCTCCCGATATCATGATTTGGTCGAGATCTTTATTGGTTTGCGAAAAATGACTTTGGAGTTTGCCTACCCGCTCGGTCAATCGACCGACATCCAGCAGCAGTTTACCGACTTCCGCTTGAATGACGTGTGCTTGTTCTCTCATACGTGCATCGCGCAGAACGGATTGGATGACCTGCACAGCCAGCACCAGCAGGGATGGAGACACCACCACAACACGCAGACGGTGGGCTTTCTGTGTCAGGTCTGGAAACCCTTCATGGATTTCGGCGAAAAGGCTTTCAGAGGGCACAAACATCAACGCTGTGTCCTGCGTTTCTCCCGGCAGCAGATACTTGCTCGATATATCCTCCAGATGTTTGGAGATATCTTTTCGGAACCGAACAGCAGCCAACTTCAGCTCTTCCTTGGTCCCAGCGTCTTTGATAGCGGCAAAGGCTTCCAGAGGAAATTTAGCATCCACCACCAACGGGGGAGCCCCGGATGGCATGTGGATCAAACAATCCGGGCGTGTCCGGTTGGACAATGTTGCCTGAAGAGAAAAACCCGTTGGAGGGAGTGCGTCCTCAATGATCATTTCCATCCGGCCCTGCCCAAAGGCTCCGCGCGTTTGTTTGTCGTTAAGGACCATTTGCAGGTCCGTTACCTGCCCTGCCAGCTCGCCCATGGTTTTGTTGGCTTTGTCCAGCAACACCATTCGCTCCTGCAATCCGGAAAGGCTGGCGTGTGTTTGGCGGTGCGTTTCCAGAACAGAGGCGCCAAGTGTTTTGCCAAGTCCGTCCAAACGGTCATTCACCACACGCATCAGGTCCGACTGCCGGGACCCGAAGATTTCTGCCATGGTTTGCATCCGCCCGGTCATCTCTCCCTGAGAGCGGACCAATTCTGCCAAGGCGGTTTCAGTGTGGTCTGCCCGCTTTTCATCCAGCAGAGATGCTCCCCGACTTTTGTTCAATCTGGCGCGCAAACTCATCACCCAGATCAGCAGAAGCAAGAAGAAAAAACCGGCCCCAGCGCTGACGGCTTGCAAAAAAGTGACGGTCCATGCGCCATAGGTGAATACTGTCTGTTCCATGAGACAAACATAGAACACTTTAAATTGTCGCGATACCTCTTAGCTTTCTTGGATGCACCGCAACCCACACCTTGAATTGATGGGGAGTACCCTTCAAATAGGCCCCAGCTAAAAGCCTAGGGTCAACGACTTGGCAAATTTCCCATAAGAGGATATGAAGCCTACTGAACGTTATCGGCCCACTTGTTTTGTGCAAGTGGCTTTGCAACAAAAACAAGCTCAGAAGTAATATGACGACTCGCGAGATCAAATTTATACCGGAACAGTGCCTTCGTGAGGTCTGCGCTCCGATTGAAGACATCAATGACGAAACCCTCAAGCTTGCTGACGACATGCTTCAAACCATGTACGATGCGCCGGGTATCGGACTTGCTGCAAGCCAGATTGGTGTTTTGAAGCGCATGTTCGTTCTCGACGTTGCCGAACGTGAAAGCGAAGAGGACGAATCCGTCGAGAGGGAACCAATGGTTTTCATCAATCCGAAAATCACATGGTCCTCTGAGGAAACAAGCGTTTATCAGGAAGGTTGCCTATCCATTCCCGGTGTTTACGAGGATGTTGAGCGCCCGAGTCAGGTTCGCGTCTCCTTCCTCGGCCGCGATGGAAAGCAGCAGGAAATTAAAGCTTCCGGTTTGCTCGCCACTTGTGTTCAGCATGAACTGGACCATCTGGATGGCATCCTGTTCATTGACTATCTTTCTCGCCTCAAGCGAGAGCGCATTGTCAAAAAGATGACAAAGCAGGCCAAGCAAGCCTGATTGTTCTATGCTTTGCGACGAGATTAAGCGGCCTTCTTTGGAGTGCCGCTTTTTTTGTTGTTTTTTCCTTGTCCCTTTCCGCAAGCTGACGCATTAAAGCAGGAACACAAGAATTACAGCAGGCAGGTCAGCTATGTCATTGCGCGTCATCTTTATGGGCACTCCAGATTTTTCCGTTCCAACTCTTATCGAGATTATCGGTCAAGGATGGGATGTAGTTGCCTGTTATTCCCAACCTCCACGGAAAGCAGGACGCGGGATGGAGTTGAAAAAAACTCCTGTTCACGAAGCTGCTGAAAGCCTCGGCATTCCAGTTTTCACCCCAACTTCTTTGAAGAGCGAGGAAGAACAAACGCGTTTTCGTTCCTTTGAGGCGGATGTGGCTGTTGTTGTTGCCTATGGTTTGTTGCTGCCAAAAGCAATTTTGGACGCTACAGAGAATGGGTGCCTCAATGGCCATGCCTCTCTGCTGCCTCGCTGGCGCGGTGCCGCCCCGATCAACCGGGCGATCATGGCTGGCGACAAAGCCTCTGGCATTCAGGTGATGCGGATGGAAGAAGGGCTGGATACGGGTCCTGTGTGCATGTCTGAGAGCGTTGCAATCACCAATGATATGACTGCCGGTGAACTTCATGACCGCCTTTCCAGTCTTGGTGGTGATCTGATGGTGCGTGCGCTTTCCGCTCTGTCTCGTGGCGGTCTTGGTTCTTTGCAACAGCCTGAAGAGGGTGTGACTTACGCGAAGAAGATCCAGAAAAGCGAAACCCGCATTGACTGGTCTCTCCCAGCTGAAGACGTTCACAACCACATTCGCGGTCTTTCTCCGTTTCCCGGTGCGTGGTGTGAGATGGAACTGGGGGGCAAGAAGCCTGAACGGGTGAAAGTTTTGCGCAGTGGCCTATGCGAAGCCTCTGGCAATGCAGGTGAAGTGCTTATCGCCGATGGAGACACTCTGATTATTGCGTGTGGTTCGGGCTCTATCAAGCTGGTACAGGTTCAACGGGCAGGCAAAAAAGCAATGTCTGCCGATGAGTTTTTGCGCGGTTCTAAGCTTAATCCGGGTGCAGCTATTTCCTGAGCTGGTCCGATGCGATAGGCTTTTCCTGATAAGAAAAAGCAGTAGACAGTCAGTATGGCGGAGGCAGTATGATCAAGTTCCACAAGATTGGAGTGCATCAAGTCGGCCTTCGCGATTCTTCTAAGGAAGACGAACCCGTCATTCTCTCGCTCCTGTCCAAGGTCTTTAAGCAAGGCAACGAAGCCCGCCTTGTTGAGAGGTTACGTGCTTGCGGATCACTCGTTCTTGAAAGAGTAGCGACTGACGATCAGGGCAAAGTACTTGGCCACCTTGCCCTTTCTCGTGTGACAGGCACTGGAATAGGTCATCGCCTCAAAATAAGTTGCCTTGCCCCGGTGTGTGTTGAGCCTGCCTTACAGAATACCGGTGTTGGGACAAGGCTTATTCAAGACGCATTGGATGACCTACAAGGATTGGGCGAAGATCTCGTTCTCGTCCTTGGCTCACCTGACTACTACGCGCGGTTCGGCTTTGATGGTGAGCTCGCGAAGAAGATTCAGGGGCCATATGCGGGACCGATCTTCATGGCTCTCCCGTTTACTCAGGCCGGGCGAGAAGACCTGCCGGTTGAAGTCACCTATGCAACTCCCTTTAAGGAATTTGAATAGGGCAGCTGTTTCGCCACTCCACAAAGCCTAGTCTTGCCCCTTTAAATCTGGTAGGACACCCTCGATTCCCTGCGCACCTTGCTGGCGAATTTCCTCATTTGACTCAAGCATTCTGCCCAGACCAGTCTGCTTCCTGAACCTTTGCAAAGAACCAGAATGCCGCGCTATAAGATTACAGTTGATTATGACGGACGCCCTTTTGTTGGTTGGCAGCGACAAGACAATGGTCCGACAGCTCAAGGTGTTATTGAGCGCGCTATCAAATCGTTTTGCGGAGAAACTGTCTCGATTGGCGGCGCGGGCCGAACAGATTCAGGCGTTCATGCCACGGGTCAGGTTGCTCATCTGGACCTTTCTAAAGATTGGCCTGTTGAGACGGTCAAGAACGCACTGAACTTTCATGCGCAGCCAGATCCAGTTGCTATCCTATCCTGCGAGAAAACCGGTTTGGGATTTGATGCGAGGTTTTCTGCTATTCGTCGGCATTACCGCTTTAAGATTGCAAACCGTCCGGAGCCGCTGACACATGATCGCGGCCTAGCTTGGTATGTGAAGCCGGAGCTGGATGCGGACGCCATGAATGAGGCCGCACAAGTTCTGCTAGGCCATCACGACTTTACCACCTTCCGCCATACAAAATGCCAAGCAAAGAGCCCTTGGAAAACGATGGAACGCATCTGCGTATATCGCCAAGGTTATCATGTGTTTTTGGAATGCAGCTCACGCTCGTTCCTGCACAATCAGGTTCGATCTATGGTTGGCAGCCTGCGGTTGGTTGGCGAAGGACGTTGGAGCAAAGAAGACCTGAAAGCTGCGCTTGAGGCGTGCGACAGACAAGCCTGTGGGCCTGTTGCGGTTCCCCAAGGGCTTTATCTCACACAAGTGGATTATCGCTCTCCTGAAGAGGATGAAGCCTCTTTCCTCGCTTATCAGGAAAGTGTGAGAGACACTCTGTCCGATGAAGCCCCGGCAGACGAAGAAGATTAAGAGATTCAAGCCGTTTACGATGTGTTTAAGAAAAAACCGGAGGCCGTCCACCTCCGGTTTTATTTGTGTTACGCGTCTTGATAGGTCACGACACGCTTATATAAGTGCCATGTGGTGTGCCCCAAAATGGGCAGCGTGACCAGTAACCCGACAAAAGCCGGGATCATCGAAACCATAAGAGTTGCCGTGATGAGCAGCCCCCATCCAATCATAATAACCGGGCTTCCTGTTACCACTTTCACACTGGTGATCATTGCTGTCACGAAGTCCAATTCGGTATCCAACAGCATTGGAAACGAGACGACACTGACCGCAAACAAGAGCATCGCAAAGATGGCACCAACTAAGTGCCCAGTTGCCAGAAACAACAATCCATCGGATGTCTCGAAAATGGTTTGCGCAAACTGAATGAAGGTTCCATAGCCTTTCATTCCCAGAAAGAGCGCGAGTAACAGGTGAACCTTAAACATCCAGAGAAACTGGATGAAGATCACCACAAATGCCATCCAGGCAATTTCGCCGCGCCGGAGCTCCCACATCAATCCGAACAAATCTCGCAGATATAGCGTTTGGCCGGCTTGTAAGCGTCTGGAGACTTCATAGAGCCCAAGAGCGGTAAACGGACCAAGCAGCAGAAAGCCGCAAGCCAACGGATAGCTGATGTAGCTCATGTCCACCCAGAACGAGAGGATTGTCACCAGAACTCCGCCAATCATAAAGAATGCCCCAAAACCCAAACCAATGAGTGGCGCATTCAAGAAATCCAAAGTTCCGAGTTTCAATGAACTTGTTATGTCGCCAATTGTTACTTGATGAACAATCGGTTTTACCAGTTTGTGCCCTGTGCTCTGCGCACTAACAGGCACAGTCAGATTGTCCTCTGACATTCCGTCCCTCCTCATTTTCCTCGGCGTTAAGTTTGCGTGTAAATGCAAGCCAGCGCTACTGAAATAGTGAGGAGGTCTACGAAAGGTGGAGTTAAAAGCGGGGTGCCTTTAGCCCGTAAACAGACGGCCAATCGACAAACTGATGAATATGGAGAGGATCAGATCCAAAACCACGAGGCCGATCGAGATTGAGAAGCTGCACTGACCTGCTATCCGCGCAATCCGAAAGCGATACCAGAGGACCCAACCCACAATAGGGAACGAGAGCATAATAAGTAGCGCAGATGGCATGATGCCAATCAGATACCCGAGATTCAGCACGGTTTGCGGAACAAGGATAACCAGCGTGCTCCAGTTTCTCGCAATGATATAAGGTGCATAGTTCTGCTTGAGGCCCAAGGAGCCGGCAAGAAGCCCGATAATGATTGGAAAGGCAATCCAATCAACGAGTAAAGTCACCACTTTCCCGACGTAGAGCAGGAAACCACCCTGCGCATATTCCGAGAGCTCTGTGCCTTGAGCAAGGTGATCTTCCAAAAATAAGTTCTGCTCAGTGAATATGCTGAGAAAATAAAACGGCAGCAGAAGGAAGATCACGCCAAAAGATCGCCAGAAGCCGTCAGCAGATAGATCATACTGACGCATCGCTTCTGTGCGACCCATCATAATTGACCAGGATGCCTCGCAGGACTGGCGAATTTCTTGAATGCCGGGAACCATTAAAACACCCTGTTCTTTAATCACTTAGGACTGAAAATAGTCCTGCAAGAAACACAGATAGATATCTGCCAGCTTCTCAATGTCTGCTACTGCAACATGCTCATCGACTTTGTGCATTGTTTGCCCAACGAGGCCGAATTCGACAACAGCGCAATAGTTCTTGATAAAGCGCGCGTCTGAGGTTCCGCCACCTGTTGAAAGCTCCGGCGTGCGACCTGTTACTGTCTTGATTGAATCAGAAAGCGTCTGAATGAGCGCTGCATCATGGGTGAGGAAGCTATCTGTGCTTTCACGGGCAAATTCAATGCTCCAGTCAAGACCTTCTGGTGCAGCAGCGGACAGAAGCCCTTCCATGTGCTGGCTCAGAGAGCTGACAGACCATTGATCATTAAAGCGAATATTGAACTTCGCTATAACATGCGCCGGGATAACGTTGGTTGCAGTGTTGCCGATGTCTACGGTTGTGATTTCCAGGTTTGATGGCTGAAAGCGTTCGTTGCCTTTGTCCAGCTCGACTTCAGCAACAGCGCTGAGGAGCTGGAGCATGCCGGGAACAGGGTTGTTCGCCAGATGCTGATAGGCAACGTGACCCTGTGTGCCATTAACGGTTACCGTGCCGGTGAGAGAGCCGCGACGACCCACTTTAATTGCATCACCCAGAGCGTCCGGATTGGTTGGTTCGCCAACAATACATGCATCGAAAATATGGCCTTGCTGTTTGGCCCATGCCAGCAATTTGACAGTCCCGTTGACGGCTGGGCCTTCTTCATCACCTGTGATCAGGAATGAGATTTTGCCTTTGATTCCATCGGGATGTGCTTTGACATACTCCAGAGCAGCAGCTGCAAACGCAGCGACGCCGCCCTTCATATCTGCGGTGCCACGGCCATGTAGCATACCATCAGAGATGGTTCCGGCGAACGGCCCGTGCGTCCAGGCGGCTGCATCGCCCACTGGTACAACATCGGTATGGCCTGCAAACACGAAATGCGGCTTACCGGAGCCGATTGTCGCGAAGAGGTTCTCAACGTCAGGAGTGTCTGCATCTGTGAAAGTCACACGTGAGACATCGAAGCCACCGTTTGCAAGCAGCATTTCAAGCGTTGACAAAGCACCGCCTTCAGCTGGAGTAACACTAGGGCAGCGGATGAGGTCGCGGCAAATCTGTACCGCAGGAGAAAGCGTTTCGGTCATGCTCTGAGATTTAGCTGTGCTTCGGCCTGCGGTCAATCGTGAGTTGACTGCATTTTATGGATTTCACAGCCCCATAACAACGCAAAAACTCAACATAGCGACTTATTTTTTGCGTGGTAATGGGCGGGTATTCGAATATGGACCGTATTTGTTAGGACCGGGCTGGCTCTTCAGGAAACCGGCTGCAAACACGATCAGAAAATTAACAAACGGTAAGAAGATCAGCAATGCAATAAAGCTGGTCAGACCACGATCCTGCAAGCGCTTCATCACCAGCATCAGTTCTGTGAATTTGGAGGCAAACACCATCGGTGCCAGAAGCGGATTTGCCGCGAACATGTCATTCACGAACATCTCAAGCGGAATATCCAGAGATCCGTTCGCGGTGTACACGTCAATCACCATATGGGAGGTGACATTGAACGCAATAAACAGGATGCACCACGTAAACCCGAAGGCCAGCCAGTACGGCGCACGTGAAATTCGGCCGAAGGGGCTGAAAAACAACCAGAGTAGACTTGGTTTCGGAACTTCTTGTTTTGGCATTACCTGATCACTTGCGAAATTGGAGTTCGCAAGGATGTACGCACATTACCAGCAGCTTTCAAGAGGGCTCTCTCAGGAAGACACAGGTGGCGGGAGTTTTCTTCGCCCGCAGCACCTGCTTGCAGCTTTTATATGACTTAGGAGCTTATAGTTTCTGTATCCAGATACCCGCTGAGCGCCTTGGTGCAATTGATACCCAGATCGCTGACCGCATAACCGCCCTCCATCACAAACAGAGTTGGACGTCCTAGTTTTGCGATACGAGCACCAATTTTGGTGAAGTCGTCAGTTTTGAGTTTAAACTGAGAGATCGGATCATTTTCATAAGGATCCATCCCCAGTGAGATCACAATGACGTCTGGAGCAAATTTCTCGATGGATTTGCAGGCGTCTTCCATTGCTTCCTCCCACTTGTCCCAAGGAGTGCCAAGTGGAAGCGGATAGTTGTGATTATAACCAGCGCCCTCTTTCAAGCCACGTTCATTGGCGTGCCCGAGATAGTACGGGAACTCTACCTTTGGATCGGCATGAATAGACAGGAACTGGACATCTGAGCGATCATAAAAGATCGCTTGCGTGCCGTTGCCGTGGTGATAGTCCACGTCAAAGATCGTTACCTTGCCAACGCCTTGGTCGCGCAGGTGTTGTGCTGCAATCGCTGCGTTGTTGAGGAAACAGTAGCCACCGTACAAACGGCGGTGTGAGTGATGCCCCGGAGGGCGGCACAATGCAAAGGCAGAGTTATCTCCCTCCAGAAGAAGATCAGCACCTGTCAGAGCCGTTTCTGCGCTTTTACGGGCAGCTTTCCAGGTGAACGGCCCCATTGGAGAGCCGGCGTCAAAGGAGTAGAACCCAAGCTTGCCATCAATGTGATCAGGAATGATGTCATGACGCAGACCATGCACTGGCCAGATAAATGGAAAGACTTCCTCTCCCGACCGCCCTTCTGCCAACCACAGTTGCCAAAACTCCTGAAGGAAGCTGACATACTCCGCATCGTGAACCTTGAGGATCGGATCCAGCGAATACGCTTTTGGTTCTAAAATCGCACCGTACTGAGCTCTTTTAACATGGTCGAGGACTATTTCTGCACGAGAGGGAATCTCGTTTGCCGGAACCAGTTTGCCATCCGAAATTTCTTTTGTCGGGGCATGCAAAAGTTGATCAGGTGAAAAAATGGTCTTCACTATTGTCGTCCTTTACAAAAGCAAGTGTACTTCACAGTGCATGGATCAAGCATTCCCAAAAAATGGATTCACTTTTCAGGAATGCGCCTTAGATGAAACGGTATTCTGTAATTTGTTCATAGTGCTCGCTCGGTTGAAGTGTGGAGCAAGCAAATTCTTCGTGGTTTGGGCTGTCTGGCCAGCATTGCGGCTCAAGACACAGGCCGCTTCTGGGGCCATAAGGCGTCCCATGCAGACCAGCTACTGCTGTATTCAGTGAACTAGCATCGTAAAACTGAATTCCCGGCTCTGTAGACCAGACTTCCATCTTCAGCTCCGTTTCCGGTTCAAATACAACCGCAGAAAGTTCAGGCTTGCGAAGGCGGAACTGGCGTAGACAGAAATTATTGTCAAACCGCGTGTCATGCTCATCAACAATGGGCCGCATTTCGCGGAAATCATAAGCCGTTCCGGCAACATCCACGATATCACCTGTCGGGATCAATTCTTCTGACACCGGTAAATATGACCGCGCTGGGATCATAATTTGATGATTGGTGATGTCTTTACTGTCGCCTAGATTGAAGTAGCTGTGATGACATGGATTGAAGAGGGTTGGCTTGTCTGTCTGTCCCGAGATTTCAATACGAAGCACGTCATCCTTGGTCAACGTGTAACGGAGCGAGACTTCAACAGTACCGGGATACCCTTCCTCGCCTTCTCTGGATACAAGGGAGAGCAAAACGCTGCTATCACTGGCTTCCTCAATGGTCCAGACTTTGCTGGCAAAGCCATTGAACCCGCCATGCAGGTGATGCTTGCCACCCTCGTTAACTGAGAGCTGAAACTCATCAGAGCCTATCGAGAAGCGCCCCTGTGCGATGCGGTTGGCACAACGACCTGCCGTCGCTCCCATGTGGGGCGAGTGGTGTTCATAATCGTATAAGTTGTCAAAGCCGAGAGTAAGATCACGATCGCCAAGTTTGAGCGTCCGAACTGCGGCTCCATAAGTGATAATACTAGCGCTTAAACTTCCGCCACGCAGTGTCACTTCCTTAACAACATCACGGTTACCCAACTCACCGAAATCACGAATAGCCACTGCATTTCCTTTCAAACACTGGCCCACCTCCCCTTAGGCTATTTCTTTGATACCAGCCTCCTATGAAACGGGGATTAGTACAAGCAAGACAAAAGGATACCGCCTTTTGAAGGGCAGTCAAAAATGGAATTTAAATCTGAGTTACCTTGGTGTAATCACGAGTTCTCTGTTTCCCAGAGTGATTTTACCAAGGCGATTCAACGCAGACATGCCCAACAACACCTGCGAGAGAGATTCATCCTTAAGAACAAGGCTCTTAACATTGCGTATATGAATTGGACCTAAGTACAAGTTGGGGATGAAAACAGACGCGCCGGATGTGATCCCGTTTGCTGTCCGCACCTCAACCGTAAAATCTTCGTTTTTTACACGCAGGCCAGCCTTGCGAGCAATGCTGTAAGGAACGGCGAGCAAACTGGCGCCAGTATCGACCAATGCCTGCGTTTTGTGACCGTTGATTTTTATCGTTGCCACAAAATGTCCATTGGGAGATTTCCGAATGCGTGTGATCCGTTTGGTGGCTTTTTTGGGAGAGGATGCTTGAGGTTGCGTCTCGTAGACTTCAACCACACCCAACAAACGCTCTTCGAGGATTTTGGGCACAATGAGAGCAGCAAAAATAACGACAACCAATACCCAAAGATAACGTTGCATTGGCACCCCCACTCACATTGGGCAGCCCAATATCTTAATTCGCGGCCCCGCAAGATATCGTTCAGCTTTTTGCCCGTCACATTTCATAGGTATACAATCGAGAATATGAAAAAGGCAAGGTTTCTAAGAGGAAATCGCTGATCACGTCAAACAGGCAGACATCAGGTGCAAGCCATGGCAGCAGCAAACTCTGCAAGTTTGGCTCGATTCAACCGGCCATCCACGCGAACACCACTACACACGTCCACACCGTACGGTCTAACGGTTTCAATCGCTTCAATGATATTCTTTGGGGTCAGGCCACCTGCAAGAAACACTGGGACATCCAGTTTTTCGACAATATGCCTGCTCAGATCCCAATTGTGGGTTCGCCCTGTTCCGCCCAGTTCATCGTGTGAGGGACGTCCGGAATCCAATAGGACTGCATCTGCTACGCGCCCATATTCCTGCGCAATTTCGAAGGAATACTCATCTTCTACATGAACGACCTGCACGATACGGGTGCTGGCTGGTAGATCGAGGCGGAGTTTTTGATATTCGGCGGGGTCAATGGGTTTGACGATCTGTACGGTGTTCGCCCCACACGTCAGCACATGCTCTACAATATCATTGGCAGTGGTGCGGGATGTTAAAAGCCATGTGGCGACGGCAGGAGGCACTTGCCGTGCGATATTGAGAATAAGGTCATCCTCTATCACCCCTGGTCCTGATGGCATGTGGGCAACAAGCCCAACAGCGTCGGCGCCGCAAGCAACGGCAGTTGCGGCCTCCCCCAATGTAGAAATACAACAAACTTTCAAACGAGTGCGTGCTTTGGTCGACATTCCATTATCCCCCTTGCGCAAACATCATCTGTCAAAAGCTGAGCACCTCATTTGGTTCGAGCTCCCAGCTTTCAGTCTTTAGTTGGTGCGTATTCTTCTTTGAGAAATTGTTCCCATCAGGCGGGAATACACATCAAAAAAAAGCGCAAGACATTTTGTCCGACGCTTTTAAACCAAGAAAGTTTATTTTGTACCGTACATCCGGTCACCGGCATCGCCGAGACCTGGGACGATGTAGCCTTTCTCGTTGAGCTTCTCATCGATGGAAGCTGTAAAGATCGGCACATCCGGGTGTTCTTCGTTGAAACGCTTTACGCCTTCAGGCGCAGCAAGCAAGCAAACAAACACCATGTTTTTCGCGCCGCGTTTTTTAAGACGGTCAACGGCGGAGATTGCAGAGTTTGCAGTTGCAAGCATTGGATCGACAACAATAACCAGACGTTCTTCCAAGTCCTGTGGAGCCTTGAAGTAGTATTCTACTGCTTCAAGCGTCTTAGGATCGCGGTAGAGACCGATATGGGCGACACGAGCGGACGGGACCAGCTCCAACATACCTTCCAGCAGACCGTTACCGGCGCGCAGGATGGATGCGAAGCAAAGCTTTTTACCCGCAAGAACTGGTGCTTCCATTTCAGAAACAGGTGTTTCGATGGTCTGGGTGGTCATGTTCAGGTCACGAGTGACTTCGTAGCAAAGCAACAAAGAGATCTCGCGAAGCAAGCGACGGAAGTCCTGCGTCGGAGTTGTTTTTCTCCGCATATGTGTCAGTTTGTGCTGCACGAGCGGGTGATTGATTACTGTTGCTCCGGACATCATGTTCCTCTTATTGAACCCAATCGGGTATTCATGTGTTGTCTGCCACCTGCCAGCATGTGCAGGGCAGAGCATATTTCAAGACAGGCACCTTTGAGTATCGCCGGTGCAATTCGCTAGATCTTATAGATCAAAAAACAGTTCCATCACTGATAATCATCAGAGGCGGAGATCCATCAGGGCGTTTTTCAAGGGCAATTTGTCGTCCTGCGGCCCAAGACCCGCCTTCCAGCACACAAGCCAGTGGCAATTGGTCGCTGGTGACCTCCAAGTCGGTTCGGATCCATTCTGCAAGCTTGTCGAGAAGAGCGATGGTCAACGCTCTCCATTCAACAATCAACTCGCTACTGACTTCGTGTCGGGTGTGGGCTTGTAGCGGATCCTTCAGGCGCAGGACGCCGGTATCTATAAACAAGCCCCCGTTGCGATTTCCAGCAAGTCCCGTCAGGCCATCAATATTTTCCAGTTCAATACCGGCCCATGAAAGCGGCTCAACCAGAGAATAGGCAATCCATTGGGGGAGCTTGTGGAACGGTACGAGATTATCGGTTTTGTCCTTTGTGATGACTTTGGAATGCCGCCACGTATCGCCCATTATGACACCGTCAATTTCCTCACGGTTTGGCCATATGGGACCAAGGCCATCCAGCACCACTTCCAGAATACGCTCTGCGGGGAGTGGAGCGTTCTGTCCTTCTTCATAAAGCACATCAAACAAGCCGCCCGGACGAGGCTCTTCTTTTTGGGAGAAGAGATCTGGCCTTAAGGTGGTCGCCTGACCCAAACTGTTCAAAAGGCCCAAGCGGCCTTTCAAACCAATGAGCTGGTTCTCGTCTGTGACTTGCAAACCTTCAATCAGCTCGTCTTCATCCAGACGGAACAATGTGATGGCATCTGCTCTGAGTGGATCGAGCGGGTCATCCGAGAAAAAACCTGCCGAAAACATCGAGAGCGTGCCAATGGCAAGGCCCTCGGAATACTTGTAGGTCTCGCCTGTGATTGCTTCACGATAACTCCACTGCTCCCCGGCAGCTGCATCCATCAGAGCAGATACAATTGCCAGATCACAAGCAGCCCGACCCATTCCCTGCACATCAGAGAAGCGGCGCGCGCCTGCCAGCATCGCCCAACGGTCTATGCCGCCGGTCTCGAAATGACGCCAGCGCGCGTGAAAGGGGATTTGTCTGTCAGGATAGGAATCATCGATCGCTGCCAAAGTTCTGCGAGCAGCTTCAGCAAGGTGAGACAGATCGATCGCAAAATGCTCCAACTCGCCTTGCAACCCCAGTTCCAAAAGCATGTGCGCCCGTTCCCGGACTGCTTTTGCATTGAGCAAGGACAAAGCTTGCGATGCCTGCATGTCGATCTCCGTTTTGTTTCAAAGCAGCCTACATCTGCATTGAGTAAACTGCTTCATCACTTTTTTAGTCGCGTATCCTTGTCAGAAAACCAAAACAGTATCCCAAGATTACGCTGTAAAGCCCGCACCCTTTTATTCGGGTACGGGCTATTTGCAATCTACACTCTCACGTTTTGAGCATAAGAAACCCGGCTATGCCAGTTTTCCCGCTTATGCACATGTTGCACAAGCAAAAACTCAAGCTTCTGCTGTTAACGTATCCAAACGCTTTAAAAGAATTGCACGTGTTTCCTCGTCAACAAACGCAGCTTCGAGAGCCGTTCTGGTGATCATCTTTTGTGTATCACGGGTCCAACCGAAGACGCGAGACGTTTCCACATACTCTTGACCCAGAGTCGTGTGGAAGAATGGCGGGTCATCTGAGTTCAACGTTATGCGTACGCCGGCTTGACGCAGCAAGTTCACCGGATGGAAGCGCAGGTTGGAATAAACGCCGAGCGCTATGTTGGAATGCGGGCAGACTTCCAGAGTGATCTCTTCATCCACCAGACGCTGAACCAGTGCATTATCTTCAACTGCTCGTACACCATGACCGATGCGTGTGATCTTGAGGTAATCCAACGCTTCAATCACGCTCTCAGGACCGCCGAACTCGCCAGCATGTGCTGTGAGGCCAAGACCTGCTTCACCTGCCATGGCGAATGCTTTTTCGAAGTCCTTCGCACTGCCGACGCGCTCATCCCCTGCCAGACCAAAACCGGTCACCAGTGGATGCGGATTGTCGAGGACAGCTTTGATCGCACCTTCAACAGAGGCCGCGCCTTCATGTCGGACACCAAGCGGAACCAACCGGCCTTCAATGCCAGTGTCAGCTTTTGCACGTTCCAGACCTGCGACCAGACCTTCGAGATAGCCTTTGTAGGTCAGGCCCGCTTTGACAGCATGATCTGGCGAGATGAAAATCTCAGCGTAGATCACACCTTCAGCGGCGAGCATTTTGTAATAGGTCTCTGCAAGCTCCGCATAGTCACCCGGACGACGGAACAAAGACGCTGCTACATCATACTGGCTGATGAACGTTGTGAAGTCGTGCCAACTGTAATTGCCGTTGGTATCAAATAGATCACCGAGATCCACATCATACCGCCGTGCAAGTTTTCGGACCAGATCCGGAGGAGCGGCACCTTCAATGTGACAGTGCAGCTCGGCGCGTGGCACCACATTCTGCTTTGGTTTCATGTTCAAAATCCGTGCATTGGCTTGTCTTTAGCCCGAACAATCCAGTTGTCATCTGACCATTTTGCTGTTCCATCCACCATGTGAACAGCATAGGCGTGGCGGGATTTGTCTGAGCGGTTTGGAGCTGATTTATGCGGCACCAGTCCATGAAGCACGACGAGCGTCCCTTTTGGAGCTTTGAGTGGAGCCGCATCATCGGCTGTTTTTTCGAGTGGGGATTCGTCCAAAGTGTCCATCACAAGACCTTCGCCATTGTAATGGAAGCGTTTGCGCAGGGCACCCTTGTGGCCACCGGGAACGCCATAAAGGCCACCGTTGGTTTCATCAGCGTCTTCCAATGCGAACCAGAAGCCTGTGCAGGACAGCGGCGCAGTGTGGAGGAACGTGGAATCCTGATGGTTATTCACTTCGCCGCCGATGTGAGGCGGTTTAAAAATGTACATGGACTGCGCAAGAAGTGGGTCTGTCAGTCCGATATCTTTTGCTACCCGTTCCATTTTGGCGGACCGAGAGAATTTCTTAAACACAGGATCAAGATCGTGCAGTGCATGACCGACTTTGTTCAGTGCCTGATGTTTTTCTTTTTTGAGAGCGCCGTCGCTGCCAAATGCCTCGGCTTCGAAGAAGAAGCGAATTTTGTCACCGCTTTCACGGAAGTACGCATCTTTGGCATGGGTTTGCGCGTTGGTTTCAAACACTGACGCAACAGAGGACGGGTCAAACTCATCAATCAGATCATGCATCTGAGCTCGCAGCTCGTCACATTCTTCCGGAGTTGCAAATCCTTCGAGGATAAGGAAACCGTCTTCTTCAAACGCCTGTTTCATCTCTGACGTCAAGCTGCCGTCTGGCTGCGCTGTAAACTTACGTGCCTGCATTTTGGTTTCCCCTTTTTTTGTATCACGATGGATGCCACTCCCAGCATCCTCCAAATTTGCAAGTCATTCGCAAACTACAGATATATCGCGCTACACTAAACCGGGCAAACAAAGCTTGCCCGGCTTATTTTCACAATATCCAATCAGATCTACAGAAAACTTGTTCCGTGCTCACCAACAGGAATTGAAAGATACTTTGCAATGGTTTCGCCCATATCAGCGAAGGTAGATCTTCTACCAAGGTCCGACCCTGGCTGACCTTTCACAAGAGCAATGACAGGAACATGCTCACGCGTGTGATCGGTGCCTTTCCAGGTAGGATCGCACCCATGGTCAGCTGTCAGAATGAGCAGATCGCCGTCATCCATCTTTTCGATCATTTCCGGCAGACGCTTGTCAAAATGCTCAAGCGCTGCGGCATAACCTGGAACGTCACGGCGGTGACCGAAGAGCATATCGAAATCAACGAAGTTGGAGAACACGAGGTCTCCGTCCTTCGCCATGTCCATTGCTTCCAGTGTCCGATCAAACAACTGATCGTTGCCAGCCCCTTTGAGAACCTTAGTCACACCTTGAGCAGCGTAGATATCGGAGATTTTGCCAACGCCGATAACCTGACGACCAGCTGCTTCCATGCGATCCAGAACAGTTGGAGCCGGAGGAAGAACAGAGTAATCGCGGCGGTTTGAAGTCCGTTCAAAACCTGCTTCCGTGGACCCAAGAAACGGGCGCGCAATCACACGACCGATGTTGTACTCATCAACCAGCGTGCGGCACTTCACACAGAGGTCGAGAAGACGCTCAAGGCCAAAGGTTTCTTCGTGGGCTGCAATCTGCAAAACACTGTCAGCGGAGGTGTAGACGATTGGCTTGCCAGTTTTGACATGCTCATCGCCGAACTCTTCAATAACAACAGTACCGGAGCCGTGTGTCAGGCACAAAACGCCCGGCAGTTCGCCAACTTCGATGATTTTTTCGATCAGTTCAGCGGGGAAGCTTGGGTTGGTGTTTGGGAAGTAGCCCCAATCAAAAATGACTGGAACGCCTGCAATTTCCCAATGGCCGGATGGGGTATCTTTGCCGTTGGAGACTTCCTGTGCATAGCCCCAGTTTGCTTCTGGAGTGCCGCTGAAATCCAAGCCTTTAACAAGCTTGCCAGTGGATGCACGAGCGGCAGCACCCAGCCCAAGACGATCCATGTTTGGCAAAGACAAAAGACCCTTACGCAGTCCTTCTTTGTCGCCTTTACCTTCAGCACATGCATCGGCAATATGACCGAGGGTGTCGGACCCGACATCGCCAAACTTTTCAGCATCACCGGCCTCGCCGATTCCAAAGCTGTCGAGTACACACAAAATTGCGCGTGGCATTCGCGTTTCCTTAGTTTCAATGGACAGCTCTCATTCTTATTATTCTCTGATTTTCAGAGGAAGAGATGCTGTCCTAGCTGTTATAATTGATGCACAAAATTATGGCGCAACACGGTCACGGACAGTGGCAAACTCTTTAACATCGCCAGCAGAACCGAAGGAGTAGGCATCCCGCAGAACTTTTTCTGCACGCTCTACCTGATCTTCTGTGTGAGCATGGATGACTGCGATTGGAGTTTCGCCATCTACAGCTGTACCAACACCGGCAATGTCAGTCAGGCCAACAGCTGGATCGATTTCATCCGTTGCTGCACGACGACCACCGCCAAGTTCAACCACAGCCAAACCAACGGCACGCGCATCAACACCAATGATCAGTGAGGATTCCGGCGCATAAACCGCGCGCTGGATTGGTGCTTTTGCGAGGTATGCTTCTGAGCGTTCCATAAAGTCGTTCGGGCCGCCAAGTTCGCCAACCATTTTGCCGAAGAGTTCAGCTGCTTTACCGGAGGTGAAAGCTTCTTCCATCTTCCGCTTACCGTCATCAACAGATGCAGCCAGACCAGATGTTGCAAGACCTTCAGCGCCGATTGCCACAGTCACATCCCAAAGGCGGCTGTCTATGTGCGTTCCTTTCAGGAAGTCTACAGCGTTTTGAACTTCGATAGCGTTACCAGCTGCAGAGGCCAGAGACTCGTTCATGTCTGTGATTAAAGCGGTGGTTTTGAGACCAGCGCCGTTTGCAACAAGAACGAGGCTTTCCGCCAGAGCTTTCGCGTCTTCATAGTTTGCCATGAATGCGCCGGTGCCCCACTTAACGTCGAGAACCAAAGTTTCAAGACCAGCCGCCAGCTTCTTGGACAGGATGGAAGCGGTGATGAGATCAATACTCTCAACAGTCGCGGTCACATCACGGATACCGTAAAAGCGTTTGTCCGCGGGAGCGAGATCACCGGTCTGACCGATAATTGCGCAGCCGATTTCTTTCACGACTTTGCGGAACAGTTCGTTGGATGGCTTTGCAGAATAACCCGGGATGGTTTCCAGCTTATCCAGCGTCCCACCGGTGTGACCAAGGCCACGCCCGGAGATCATTGGAACGGCTGCGCCATTGGCTGCAAGAGCTGGAGCCAGCATCAGGGAAACGTTGTCACCAACGCCGCCTGTCGAGTGCTTATCCACGATTGGTGCTTCAATATCAGACCAATCGAGAACGTCGCCGCTGTCACGCATACCAAGGGTCAATGCAACGCGCTCGTCAACACTGAGACCTTTGAAGAACACAGCCATTGCCAAGGCAGCAACCTGCCCTTCAGTTACGCTGTTGTCTGTGATGCCTCTCACAAAAAACTGAATTTCTTCAGCTGTCAGGACTTCACCTTCACGTTTCTTACGAACGATTTCTTGAGGAAGCATATCAGTAGGTCTCTTTTGTAGTGTTATCGCGATCTTCGATGCCAGCAAGCACTGCGTCCAGCAGGCCACTTGCACCAAAACGGAATGTGGAAGCAGATACCCAGTTGTGACCCATCAGCTCATCAGCCAGCTTCAGGTAGGCAGCAGCTTCATCCAGGGTACGTACGCCACCAGCTGGTTTAAAGCCCACAACGCGGTGATCTTCCTTAGCGGTTTCACGCAGCACGTTGAGCATGATTTCCGCAGCTTCGAGCGTTGCGTTGACTTTTACCTTGCCGGTAGAGGTCTTGATGAAATCTGCACCCTGTGCAATCGCGATTTCTGACGCCAGATGGATCAGACGTGGATCCTGAAGTTCACCCGTTTCAAGGATAACCTTGAGCTGTGCAGGCGCTTCAACGGCCCGACGAACTTGCTTGATCTGGTCTTCTGCAAAGCCACGACGGCCTTCTGCAAATGCACGGTATGGCATGACGAGATCGATTTCGTCCGCACCGTCTGCAATCGCCTGTTTGGTTTCTTCAAGAACGGCTGCAGTGTCTTCACCGCCAGCTGGGAAGTTCACAACAGTCGCAATCCGAACAGGTGAATTCTTCAGCAGCTCTGCAGCCTGCTTCACAAAGCGAGGCCAGATGCATACAGCAGCGGTGTGACCGTATGGAGTTGTAGAGCGCTCAATGAGCCCTGCTACATCTTCCCAAGTGCAGTCGTCGTTAAGGTTGGTTAGATCGATGAGACCTAGTGCACGTTTTGCTGTTTCTTTCAAAGACGCTTCGGTCATTTTGCCAGTTTCCTTCAAGCCATATTTTTGAGGAAGGCACGCAAAATCTTTTTGATCTTGGCCGCTCCGAGCGGGGCCATTTCCTTAGTTTCATCATGAGAGAGGCCGTGGGCTTGGAGGCCTGCTCCCATATTGGTGATGGTGGAGATTGCTGCAACGCGCATACCCAGGAAGCGGGCGAGAATAACTTCCGGCACCGTGGACATGCCAACTGCATCTGCGCCGAGTGTCTGAGCAAGGCGGATTTCTGCCGGAGTCTCGAAAGACGGACCGGAGAACCACATGTAGACACCCTCATCGAGATCTTCACCGACCTCGGTCGCTGCTTTATTGAGCTGCGCACGAAGATCTGCGTCGTATGCAGAGGAGAGATCAAGGAAGCGACTTTCGTCTTCTTCACCGATGAGCGGGTTCATGCCGGACCAGTTGATATGGTCGTTGATCAGCATTGGAGAACCGGGCTGAGTGCTTTCGCGTAGAGAACCCGCAGCGTTGGTTGCGATAATAATTTCACAGCCAAGCTCTTTAAGAGTTTCAAGCGGCGTGCGCATGATGGACGGGTTGCCGCTCTCGTAATAGTGCGCGCGGCCGGACAGAATGACGACCGGAACACCTTCCAAAGTGCCAACAACCAACTCACTTGCGTGTGCCGTTACAGAAGACACAGGAAAGCCTGTGAGGCGGCAATATGGAACGCGGACAGCACCCTCAACTTCGGTTGCCAGAGAACCAAGACCGGAGCCCAGGATCATGCCAACTTTGTATTCACCAGAGCGGGCAGCGCGTACAATTTCCGCTGATTCCTTACCAAATCCGGTCATAATCAATCCTCAATCTGTTCGTTCAATAAAAAGCCAGCAGGCAGCAGTTCTTCCATGGTGAAGGTTCTACGCAGACCTTCAAGGTTAGCCACATGGATTTTGATCTGCTTGTTGCTTGCAAATTCAGAAAGTTTTTGGCGGCAACCACCGCAAGGTGTGCACAGTGCAGCGTTGGCCACGACTACAACTTCATCGATTTTGGTGGAGCCACCGCGGATCATTGCCGCGATTGCTCCGCCTTCAGCGCAGGTGCCTTCCGGGTAAGCGCCGTTTTCGACGTTACACCCGGAGACAACCTTGCCATCGGAGGTGAGCAGAGCCGCACCCACCTGGAAGTTGGAGTATGGCGCATAGGCGGTTTTTTGTGCTGCCTTTGCTTCTTCGAAAAGCTTATCGAATGCGCTCATTATTATTGTCCTTATGACCGCTCTTTAACGTATGGAACACCAGATGCTCTTGGTGGAATTGCACGGCCGATAAAGCCTGCAAGAAGAACCACTGTCAGCACGTATGGCAGTGCCTGGAAGACCTGAACCGGCACTTCGCCAATACCAGGAATTTCCTGACCCTGAAGACGAATTGCCAATGCATCAAGGAAACCGAAGAGGAGGCAGGTGAACATGGCATTCACTGGTTTCCACTTGGCGAAGATAAGAGCTGCCAGCGCAATAAAGCCCTTGCCTGCACTCATGTCCTTAATAAAGCCAGCGCCCTGTGCAATAGACAGGTAAGACCCAGCGAAGCCGCAAAGAATGCCACAAATGATTGTCGCTCGGTAACGTAGCAATGTTACTGACAGACCTGCAGTATCTGCTGCTGACGGATTTTCACCAACGGCCCGAAGACGCAGACCAAAGCGCGTGCGGAACACAATCCACCATACCAACGGTACGGCAGCAAAGGATGCGTACACGAGAATATTGTGGCCAGAGATCAGGTCGTAATAGATCGGGCCAAATACAGGCACGTCCTTCAGAGCTTCTGCGAACGGAAGTTCGATATTGCCGAAGCGCATCGTTTTACTCAACGCAGGTGTACGACCACCCTGTGAGAACCATGCCTGACCAAGCAAGACGGTCAAACCAGCTGCAAGGAAGTTGATGGCAACACCGGAAACCACCTGGTTACCGCGCTGGGTGATGGATGCATACCCATGTACCAATGCCAGTAGAACGGAGACACCAATACCAGCCAGCAGGCCAATCCATGGGCTTTGGAAGACGTAAGCTGCAGCCGCTGCCGCGAAGGCCGCACCGAGGATTTTACCTTCCAGACCGATATCTACGATACCGGACCGTTCTGAAAACAAACCTGCAAGGCAAGCAAACAGGAGCGGAGTTGACAGGCGGAATGTACTGTCGAGAAGTAGAATAATTGTGTCTAACATGTCCGTCTCCTTATGCTTCGGCAGTGTCAGAAGAGAAGCGCTCAAAGAACGCAATTACTGCTGGGCGGAACATATGCTCAAGAGCACCTGCGAACAGAATAACAAGGGCCTGAATGACCACGATCATGTCGCGGGAGATGGTTGGGACTTCAAAGGCAAGCTCAGCGCCGCCCTGATACAACAAACCAAAGAGCAGGGACGCAAGGATAATTCCGATTGGGTGTCCACGGCCCATAAGCGCAACCGCGATACCTACGAAGCCAGCACCACCTGCAAAATCGAGAAGCAGACGGGTCTGTTCACCCATGACAACATTCATGCCCATCAAACCAGCAAGAGCGCCTGAAATCAGCATAGTGACAACGGTGATACGCACCGGGGAGATACCAGCGTAAGCCGCTGCATCCGGATTTGCGCCAAAGCTGCGGATTTCGTAGCCGAGTTTGGTGTGCCAGATCAGCAGCCAAACAACCACACACACAGCAAGTGCCAGGAAGAATGCCAGGTTCACAGGAGACTGACCAAAGTCGAAACTCGTGAAGACGTTTCTGAGCAATGGAAGTTGACCACCAACCTCGAAGTTACGAGTGGATGGAGACATAGTGCCCTGAGGGATCAGGATGTTTGAGAGCAAGTACACCATCAAAGCGGATGCGATGAAGTTGAACATGATCGTCGTAATAACGATGTGAGAGCCGCGTTTAGCTTGCAGATATGCCGGAATGAATGCCCAAGCTGCACCGAAGAGCGCGCCGCCAGCAATCGCGACAGGGAATGTCACCCACCATGGCACGTAGCGATCCAGCGCCAGACATGCAATTGCGATACCCAGACCGCCCACATAGGCCTGACCTTCACCACCAATGTTGAAGAGGCCTGCGTGAAATGCAACGGCCACAGCAAGACCGGTAAAGATAAAGTTAGTTGCGTAATAGAGAGTGTAACCGATGCCCTCTCCGTAACCCAGCGCGCCCCAAACAAGCCACTTAACAGCTACAACTGGGTCCTCGCCAATAATGATAACAACCAGACCAGAAACGATAAACGCCGCAATCAGGTTGAGGATCGGTAACAGACCATAGTCAGCCCAACGCGGAAGTTGCCCCTTGCTCATCCCTGTGTCCCCCTAAATTTTAGTGCAAAGCAAATATTATTATTAAACAGAGAGGTCATGCCCATTCTGTTGCCTCTTGATTGACACCAGCCATGAGCAGGCCAAGATCCTGTTCAGTTGCTTCTGGCCCGCGCTCACCAACCACGCTGCCATCAAACATGACAATGATGCGGTCAGCGAGTGAGCGAATTTCATCAAGTTCTACGGATACAAGGAGGACAGCTTTGCCCTGGGACCGCATATCCATAATCCGGTTGTGAATGTACTCAATCGCACCGATATCCACGCCACGCGTTGGTTGACCGATCAGGAGAACATCCGGATCACATTCAATTTCGCGGGCCAGAACGATTTTCTGCTGGTTGCCACCAGAGAATTTCGCTGCTGTCATTTCGGTGAGTGGTGGGCGAATGTCATACTTCTCGATGCGCTCGCTTGCTTCCTTACGGATTGCGTCTTTATCGAGGAACATGCCCTTTGAGTATTTTGGTTCGCGGTGGTACCCGAGAATAGAGTTTTCGGCCTCTGAAAACTTATTGACCAGCCCCATGCGGTGGCGATCTTCCGGTACATGGCTCATGCCATAAGTCCGCATCTGCGCAGCATCGTGAACCTCAGAGAGGTCTAGTTTGTGGCCAGCAAGCTCCATCTTCCCGCTTTCAGCGCGGGTGATACCGGAGAGTGCTGCCATAAGCTCTGACTGACCATTGCCGGATACACCCGCAATGCCGAGAACTTCCCCTGCCCGCACTTCAAAGGAAACGTCTTTCACGCGAAGAACATGGCGTTCATCCCGGACGTTCAAACCTACAACTTTGAGCAGAGGTTTGCCCATTTCCACATCTGGCTTGTTCACATCAAGCAGAACGCTGCGACCAACCATAAGCTCTGCGAGCTCTTCCATGGACGTTTCAGCGGTTTTGCGAGACGCAACCATCGCGCCACGGCGCATGACAGACACGGTGTCTGTTACGTCCATGATTTCGCGTAGTTTGTGGGTGATCAGCAGCACGGTTTTGCCTTGATCACGTAGTACACGAAGGATGCGGAAGAGGTGATCAGCTTCAGAAGGCGTCAAAACCCCTGTTGGCTCATCAAGGATGAGAATATCTGCGCCACGGTACAGAGCCTTCAGGATCTCTACGCGCTGCTGCAGGCCAACTGGCAATTCACCCACGACTGCGTCCGGGTCAATTGTCATGTCGTATTCGTCTGCCAAACGCTTAAGTTCGCGACGTGCGTTCGCAACACCGTCTTTCAACAGTGCGCCGCCTTCAGCACCTAGAATGACGTTTTCGAGAACTGTGAATGGATCGACGAGCATAAAATGCTGGTGCACCATGCCGATGCCCTGCGAAATCGCACTCTTGGAATCAGGAATAGTGGTTGCCTTACCATCGATCTTAATTGTTCCGCTATCGGCATGGTAAAAGCCGTAGAGGATCGACATCAAGGTGGACTTACCCGCCCCATTCTCACCAATGATCCCGTGAATGGATCCTTTTCCTACAACAAGGTCAATATCCTTGTTTGCATGAACAGGACCGAAACTTTTGTTTACACCAATTAACTCGATGGCAGGTACATTGCTATCAGCCACTGTCGCCCGGCCTTTCTGGTCTATAAAATCAACAACTTGCGCATCGATCATGCTCCTGCTTTCGAAGTACACCGTTTTCAAAAGCGTCGCTCCACCCCCAGGAGAAGCAGTGAGCAGACCCCGATGTAATACTTGAGCCTTCTTGCAGCCATTGCTCCCAAAGGCTGTTCGAACCAACTCAGATCACAGGGGCGCAAGTCCCTCACAAAATTCCTCAAAGTCCAAGACTTCAAAGAGATGACAATTCAGATGAATTGCCCTAACGAAAGTGCCCACACAAATCAGTGCGGGCACTCCCCATTAGATTAGAACGGGCAAGTAGAATCCACCATATAATCGTGAACTTCAATTTTGCCTGAAATGATGTCCATTTTAGCCTGCTCAACTGCCGCTTTCATTTCCTCAGAGATCAGCGGTTTGTTGTATTCGTCATATGCCCAGGAAACGCCATTCTGAGCCAAACCCAGCACTTCAACGCCAGAAGTCCATTTGCCTTCTTTTGCATCTGTCAGGGTTCTATCAACCGCGACGTCGACAGCCTTAATCATGGAGGTCAAAACGGAGCCTGGGTGCAGGTTGTTCTGGTTGGAATCGACACCAATGCTCAATTTGCCTTCATCTGCAGCTGCTTGCAGAACACCGGTGCCGGTCAGACCGGCAGCATGGAACACCACATCAACACCGCGAGCGAACTGGGAACGTGCAAGTTCACCGCCCTTAAGTGGGTCAGTCCATGCGGCGCCGGTTGTGCCGGTCATGTTTTCAATGATTGTAACATCTGGGTTCGCGTATTTTGCGCCCTGCTTGTAGCCACAAGAGAACTTGCGGATCAGCGGGATGTCCATACCACCAACGAAGCCAACAGTATCGGTCTCAGAAGACATTGCAGCGAGAATACCAACGAGGAAAGAACCTTCACCTTCTTTGAAGATGATTGAACGTACGTTTGGCAGATCTACAACGGAGTCTACGATAGCGAAGTGAGTGTCAGGGAATTCCTTAGCAACTTTTTCAAGAGCAGCAGCCTGTGCGAAACCGATCGTGATGATTGGGTCCAGACCACGGCGTGCAAAGTTACGCAGAGCCTGCTCGCGCTGAGATGGGTTTTGAATTTCGAAATCGCGAAATTTGATGCCGGTACGCTCTTCGAACTGCAAGGCGCCTTTATATGCCGCTTCGTTGAAAGAACGGTCGTTCCGGCCACCGAAGTCGTAAACTACAGCAGGTTTGAAAGTTTCAGCCAAAGCGCCAGTAGACATCACTGCTGCCAAAGCAACTGCACCGAGTATTGTTTTAGTTTTCACGGTTTCTTCCTTATTGTAGCCTTCCCGTAGAGTGGGAAGGGCTCTCCCTTCGAAAATGAGCGACACTCTTAAGAGTTTTTTTCGAGCTCATTTTCTTGTAGCAGGTCGGCCAATTCTCTGGCCAAAACCTCATCGATAATCAGATCCTTGATAACGCCGGTCGCAAGCGCCGCTAATGTGGCTGTGGCTTTTCTGTAGCCGCCAACAATCGCGATAACATGCGCGCCTCGAACATCATCAAAGTGCAATCCAACTGCTTTTTCGTTTAGAGAACAGTCAACTTCTTTCCCATCCATATCGACAAACCGGCCCATCACGTCAGAGCAAGCGCCGCTTTCCAGCAGTTCTTGGCGCTCTTTTGGTGTGACCAATTTGCGTTGAACCAAGTGGCCTTCTTTTTCTACAGACCCAATACCGATTATAAACAGCTCAGCCGCTTTCGCGCGGGCCAGTAATTCCTGCACAGCGCCCTGAGACACGAATGTATCGCGTTCTTCTTTGGTTTCAGCGATGTAAGGTACAGGAAGGTAGAAACCTTCGCCCCCTGTTTTAGCGCAGAGTTGCTGCACAACATCGTAGGGGTTTGCAGAGAGCCGGCGCGTTAAAGACCCGGATACAGACAGGAGTTCCAACTCTGGCAGGTTAACACGTGGCATTGATTCAATAGTGGACTGAAGAGTGCGCCCCATGCCAACGCCAATGCGCTTAGGAGGTTTTGTCGTAAAAATACTATGAAGATACTGGCCGGCAAAAGAAGAGACTGCGGTGAATGAATCGGTTTCATCTCCGCTGCCAAGATCTGGCGCGATGAAGCAATTATCGAGCTTCATACGCTCGCACAACATCTGCTCAAGCTCCATACATTCGGATGGGCGAGCTTCGATGTGAAATTTGATCAAGCCTTCTTTCTGAGCATGTGCTATGAGGCGATGAACTTTTGCAGGAGAAACCCCAAGGCGACCAGCAATCTCTCCTTGAGTGCTTCGGCCAATGAAAGACATCCAAGCGGCTCTAATGGCCAAAGATGTGGTCCATTCGTCTGCCTTCATGGTCTCGCCTCTTATATTCCGCTATGGTTTTCTGGAGGTTTTTTCCAGAGCCCATACCCCAAATTTCTTTCTGAAATGCCCAATCTCAAAGCGACTAAACACTCCCCCAATCTCAAATGGAATATTTCTTCAGCGACTGAGAAATATTTCATAAGCACATTTGCATTAGGAGAAACGGAAGGTCAAGGGAATAAATTTGATGATTTGCAGAATTTTTTAGTTGCCTACATAAGCCTCTGTTTTTGGCGAGCAAATAAACCCAACTAGTTCCAGTTCGGTTACTTGCGGAAACTACTTAGTCTACGACTCAGCTCCGAGATGCAAATTGCGAAGCTAAAATAAACAAATCGATCAAATCTATGTAATATTTGATCAACTCTCAATATTCTAAAATAAACAATATATTTTCAATGCATTAAATGATCAGGCAAGTGTCACGGTAAATTCTTCAAGTTGCATTTACTGATAAATCAAACAATTGATTTCACATAGATCAGCTTAATACGGCTCTATATATATCAATGCTATCAGATAGTCTTCCACATGCATAGATGGCTTGAGGAATACTATGGCTGTAACATAATTCCGTTAGCTGAGTGCCGTTTACAGCAAAAATAAAAAACTATGGTGGGGAGGTCGTGACCGGGACACCCTGAACCTTGCTATAAAGGAGGCTGAAAATGCAGCCCATGTGCACTAAAAACCTTCCCATGATTGCGGCGGCGGTTTTGCTAGGCGGTTCCTTGCTTTCCTCCCCTGCTCTGGCGAGATCCGACAATCGCGCATCTTTGAACTTCGACATGACGAATGAAGTAGACTTGGAACTTGTTCTTGCAGTCGATATTTCTCAAAGCATGGATCCCGAAGAACAAAGAGTTCAAAGGGAAGGGTATGTTGCGGCGCTCACATCTCAAGACGTTCTGGATGCTATCAGGTATGGGCCTATTGGTCGCATAGCTGTGGCTTATATGGAATGGGGCGGAAAAGACGAACACTTTGTTGTTGCAGACTGGACGATCATCTCAGACGAAAAATCTGCCGGTAAATTTGCAGGGAAAATTGCGGAGGCGCCCCTTCGCCGCGTACAACGCACGTCAATCTCCTCTGCTTTGACACAGGCTGTCAACCTTGTGATGGCCAATGAATTTAACGGTATGCGCCGTGTTATCGACATATCCGGCGATGGGCCGAACAATCAGGGCGACGCCGTGACCGAGGCAAGAGATGCGGCCATTGCACAGGGCGTCACTGTCAACGGCCTGCCCTTGATGTTGAAGGAAGAGACCATCTCGTGGCAATCTATGCTCCACCTCGATCACTACTACGAGGATTGTGTGATCGGCGGGCCGGGTGCTTTCTCAATTCCTGTGCGTTCAAAAAAAGGGTTCAGCGACGCCATTCGCATGAAGCTGGTTCTGGAAATCGCCGGATTGGTTGATGATCAACCGAAAATCATCCGTGCCAGCAGCCAGCGCGATACCGTCAAGTGTTCCCTTTTTGACTGATGGGACAGAAGGGCATCCAAAATCTGTGCATGACGTGCTGCCGTTTGTCGCCACTTAAATAATAGGCACAAACGGCGCAAGTTGATGCTTTCAAAGCCTGTCAAGACGCGCTAAAGGATAAGTAATCTCAAGATCCTAAGCGATGTATTGACGGAGCTACAATGATTGAGCGCAGAACTCTCGCCCTTATTGCCCACGACGCTAAAAAAGACGAAATGGTCGCGTTTGCCAAACAGCATGAAAGCAAATTTGGCGACTATAAGCTTTATGCGACGGGCACAACCGGTGCTCTCATTCAGGACGCCTGCCCCTCGCTTGATGTGCAGCGCATGAAAAGCGGTCCTCTGGGCGGGGATCAGCAGATCGGTGCGTTGATTGCTGAACGTGCGTTGAACGGTTTGTTCTTCTTTGTCGATCCGCTTTCCCCAATGCCGCATGATGTTGATGTGAAGGCCCTTATGCGCCTCGCGTTGGTCTATGACATTCCAATGGCTTTGAACCGCACAACCGCAGATATCGTTTTGCGTTCAGCACGCCTTGCAGGTTTGTCGACCTCTTCGCAAACTCCAGAAATTTCCACTCAATAATATAGTTCGTAAAGATCAATGCTGCACACCGCTCCGCTCACACGCACCCTGCCCTACCCTGTTCTTGTCGCTGACATCGGCGGTACAAATGCTCGCTTTGCGCTGATTGAAGGCCCAAACAGCGCGACGATCCTTTGCGGACAGGAAAGCACCAATGCCCACGCCACTATTCAGGATGCCATTCGCGCGGCAGTTCTGGATGCTGGCCATGCAGCTCCTCGTTCAGCCGTTTTGGCTGTTGCAGCTCCTGTTTCCGGCGACAAAATTGCATTGACCAATGCAAGTTGGGTGATTGAGCCGCCCGCATTGATTGCAGAGCTCGGCTTAGAGCAGGTCGTTATTCTGAATGACTTTGAAGCACAGGGTCTGGCGCTTCCATCTCTGACATCAATGGATCTTGATCAAATTGGTGGCGGAGAGGCAAAGTCCAATACCACCAAGTTTGTGGTTGGTCCGGGCACAGGACTTGGCGCTGGCGCTTTGATCCGGTCTTGCGGCAAGTGGATCCCTGTACCGGGTGAAGGTGGGCATGTTGAACTCGGTCCATTGAGCCCTGAGGAATACCGCATCTGGCCGTTTATAGAACGGATTGGTGGACGGATTGGTGCAGAGCAAATTTTATGTGGCGCTGGTCTGGTGAGGATGGCAAAAGCCGTTTTGCAGGCAGACCGCGTAGACCGAACCTTTGAGAAACCTTCGGATGTGCCTATGGCTGCTGAGGACGGAGATGAAGTCGCACAGAAAGTGATGCGCTTGTTCTGTTCCGCGCTGGGTCGTGTCGCGGGTGATTTTGCACTTACAAACCTTGCTGTTGGCGGTGTCTATCTTGCTGGCGGCATTGCTCCGAAGATCTCCCGTTGGTTGCACGAAGGCGAGTTTCGCGCTGCATTTGAGGCTAAAGCCCCGCATGAGACGATTATGCGCTCGATCCCGACATACATCATCACACACAGCAGCCCTGCCCTTGAGGGCCTTGCCGCTTACACGCGCGCACCTGAGGATTACCTTGTTGAGTTGACAGGCCGCAGCTGGCATCGAGAAAGTGTTAAAAGCTCTGCCTGATCGCGAGAGCCAAACAGATGCATTGCACTTGATCTGGGGACTGGGTACAAAGTTAGTCTTTTAAAGCAGCCTGTTTTGGCAACTTGTTATGCGGAGCCTATGACCTCTTCCCCGCTTCCTATTGATGCAATCCTGCCCGAGCTTCTTGAGGCTTTGGAACACTCCGTCAATGCAGTTCTGATCGCTGAACCGGGAGCTGGTAAGACAACGCGGGTTCCGCTTGCTTTGCTGGATGCACCATGGCGCGGCGATGGGAAGATCATCGTGCTGGAACCTCGCAGATTGGCGGCTCGTGCGGCAGCACGGAGGATGGCACAAACTCTGGGCGAATCCGTTGGCGAGACGGTTGGTTACCGCGTGCGTATGGACAGCAAAATTTCCAAAAAAACACGCATTGAAGTGATCACCGAGGGTGTATTCACCCGGATGATACTGGATGACCCAGAACTTTCTGGCATCAGTGCGGTTCTGTTTGACGAGTACCACGAGCGCTCCATGGATGGCGATCTTGGGTTGGCGCTGGCGCTGGATGTGCAAGAAGCTTTGCGTGATGATTTGCGCATTGTCCCAATGTCCGCAACGCTGGATGCAGCCGAGGTTTCTCAGTTACTCGGGGACGCCCCAATCCTGAAGAGCGAAGGTCGGCAATATCCAGTTGAGACACGTTATTTGGGACGTGATCCTCGTGGCCGACTGGAAGATCAGGTAGCACGGGCTATTCGCTCTGCGCTTGCTGAGGACACAGGTTCTGTTCTGGTGTTTTTGCCGGGGCAAGGCGAGATTAAACGCACTCAGTCCCTACTGGAAGGACGTGTGCCCGCAGATACGGATATTGCACCGCTGTATGGCGCGTTGGATAGCAGAGCGCAGGACCTTGCGGTTCGCCCTGCTATTCCCGGTCGTCGCAAAGTGGTGTTAACGACGGCAATTGCACAGACGTCGTTGACCATTGAAGGCGTGCGCATTGTTATCGACTCCGGCCTGTCCCGTGTCCCACGTTATGACCCGCAAACCGGACTGACACGACTTGAGACGGTGAAGGTTTCCCGAGCAACTGCCGAACAGCGTAGAGGCCGTGCTGGCCGTGTGGAACCGGGCACTTGCTACCGGCTTTGGGAAGAGGCGCAGACAAAGGCTCTGCCCGTTGCTGAAAAGCCTGAGATTTTGGAAAGTGACCTTTCCAGTTTGGTTCTGAATGTGGCCAACTGGGGTGTTACCGACCCCACTCACCTGAAGTTCATGACACCGCCGCCAACAGCTGCATGGTCCGAAGCACGAGACCTGCTGCAAGAGCTGGATGCTTTGGATGTTGACGGGGCGCTGACCAAAGCAGGACGTGACCTTGCCGAGTTGCCGTTGCATCCGCGTCTTGGGCATATGCTTGTGCAAGCTGCGCAAGAAGGCCAAGCAGAATTGGCGTCACTCATCGCTGTGATTATCGGAGAGCATGGGCTTGGAGGCCGTTCAACTGATTTACGCGATCGCTTGCGCCGGCTGATGCAGGACCAGACCCCGCGTGGGAAAGAAGCCCGGGTTCAGGCGAAACGATGGGTTAAACTGGCAGGCGGGCGCTCTTCCCAACGTGCTAACTTTGAAGATGCGGGCGATATCCTGAGCCTTGCTTATCCAGACAGAGTTGCACAACAGCGCGGCGCACGAGGCAGCTTCCGTCTTGCAAATGGTCGTGGGGCACAGATGGAAGAGACCGAAAGCCTATACGCTGAAAAATTCCTCAGCATCGCGGAAGTGACTGGCACAGCAGCCCGCGCTCGTATTTTGTTGGCAGCCCCGCTTTCTTTGCACGAACTTGAGACGCGGCATGGCACGCATATCGGCTCGAAAGAGCATGTGCAACTCACACCAGAAGGTGCGATTAAAGCGGTTCGCCAACGCGTATTTGGCAAGCTGGTTCTGGATGAGAAGAAGATCTCTAACCCAGATCCTGAAGCAATCACTGACGCGCTCATGGATTTGGTTTCTCGTAAAGGGTCTGCGCGTTTGCCGTGGAGTAAAGACCAGCTCCGGTATCGTGGCCGCGTCACTTATCTGTGCGAGACTATCGGCGAGAACTGGCCGGATCTCAGTGACAAAGCGCTTGATACCGACTTTTCGTGGCTGCGCCCATTCCTAGCTGGCAAAACAGCCGTCTCACAGATAGATGCGGGTACACTTGGTGATGCGCTCTCAACTCTTGTGCCATGGGAATTGAGCAGTGAGCTCGATAAGCTCACACCATCCCACTTTGTGGTTCCCACAGGGTCACGTATTGCGATTGAGTATGGTGGAGACCAAGGGCCTATGCTCTCGGTTCGTGTGCAGGAACTGTTCGGTTTGGCTGAGCACCCTAGTATCTGCGGCGGAAGGATTCAGTTGGTTTTGCAACTGCTTTCTCCTGCACAACGACCCATTCAGATCACAAAGGATTTACCGGGGTTCTGGAAAGGATCATGGGCAGACGTCAAGGCCGATATGAAAGGCCAGTATCCCAGACATCCATGGCCGGATAATCCGTTGGAGGCGCAAGCTACGCGGCGTGTGAAGCCACGGAAATAGGTTGCACGCATTTTCTCAGCGTCACGCATAAAAAAAGCCGAGGAGCTTAATTGCTCCCCGGCCTCTCAAAATTCAATTCCGAAAAGCTTATTCGCTTTCGTTCGCTGGGGTTGCCTGAAGCAAACCATAGCGCTCGACGCCAATTTTTTCCAAAAGTTCCAGTTGGGTTTCGAGGAAGTCAATGTGACCTTCTTCGTCTGCCATCAGATCTTCGAAAAGCTTCATGGTGACGTAATCACCTTCGTCGCGGCATACTTCACGCGCTTCTTTGTAGAGAGCACGCGCGGAGTATTCGCCAGCCAGATCACACTCAAGGCATTCCTTGAGGTCCTGCCCGATGCGAAGTGGATCCAGTGTCTGAAGGTTTGGGTGACCTTCCAGGAAAATGATACGCTCGATGAGTTTATCGGCGTGCTGCATTTCCTCAATGGATTCTTCACGTTCTTTTTTTGCAAGCTTGGTAAAGCCCCAATCTTCAAGAAGACGGAAGTGCAACCAATATTGGCTGACTGCAGTCAACTCGTGGCGTAGCGCCTTATTGAGATATTCCAGTACCTTTGGTTCGCCCTTCATGTCACCTACTCCTTGGCAATCAGTGGTCTAGAAGTTTTTAGAATAATTCCAAGTTACTGTCCAGAGTCATCTTTAACTTGTCCAGCCTCAGCATATACAACTTCGATGATGCTTTTAAAGCAACCACCACATTTTGGCCTATAGCCCAGATGACGAAAGACAGCCCCCGGAGTGGGAACCCCCCCTTCAGGATTGTCGCAAAGCTCACGGGCAGCTTGTTTTATTTGTTTGTCAGTGATGACGTTGCAATGGCAAATGATCATTGATGGCTGCTTTCAGGCTCCCAATTTGGCTTGCAAAGCTCTATATAATCTGTAGTTCTTTAAAACTAGAGCATAAAAGTAGAGTTTCATAAGTTCCTATCACGAGCAAAACCCCAATGAACACCAACCAAACGACGACGGATTATCGCAAAACAATCGTTTTGACAGGCGCGAGCCGTGGAATCGGACACGCGACTGTAAAAAAATTCTCGTCAGCAGGATATCGGGTCATTACCTGCTCCAGACAACCCTTCTCAGACAAATGTCCATGGCCGTCCGGCCCTGAAGACCACATTGAAGTGGATCTTGGAGATGAAGTGAATCTCGAAAAAGCCGTTCTTCAAATCAAAGAACGGCTCAAAGAAAACGGCTCCCAGTTACACGCGCTTGTCAACAACGCAGGCATCAGCCCCAAGAATGAGAATGGCCAACGCCCGGATTCTCTAAGCACGCCTATGCAAACATGGCGGGATGTGTTTCAGGTAAATTTCTTTGCACCAATTATGCTCGCTCGTGGATTGTTTGAAGAACTAAAAAGAGCGAGAGGCTCGGTGGTCAACGTGACTTCCATTGCCGGTGGCCGCGTTCACCCCTTTGCAGGCACAGCTTACGCAACCTCTAAAGCAGCTCTTGCCTCTCTGACACGAGAAATGGCGGCTGATTTTGGCCCGCATGGTGTGCGCGTGAACGCGATAGCACCGGGCGAGATTGATACGTCAATCCTGTCTCCGGGTACGGATAAGATCGTTGAGACCATTCCGATGCGCCGCCTTGGTACAACAACTGAGGTTGCCGACACCATCTACTTCCTGTGCTCTGCACCGTCCTCTTATGTGACTGGCGCAGAAATCCACATCAACGGTGGTCAACACGTTTAAGCAAACTGCTCAGGATAGATATGAAGGCGCGCAGGGTTCTGTGCGCTTTTTTATTGCACTTACAGTCCTTGAACAGATGAGAAACGGCAATATTGCCTAATATTTTTTGATTAGTAATATTTTAGAGAAACCCTGATTTAATAGTGTTGGTTTTATTTATTTAAGCATTGCACATGATCGGGGGATCCTATGCCAGCTATCAATCTTAAAAGAGCGCCTTTTGTTCTTTATGGCATGGTTTTTGTCATCGTTCTGCTGGGTATTTTCCAGCAAGTGTTTGTTGACACTGTTGGCATCGAAACGCCGTTGAAAGACCTACGCCACATCTCGTTGGATGACGAACTCAACCTCGGTGCATGGTTCTCTTCCATGGTGATGCTGTGCATTGCCGGCTTGGCAGCCCTCATCGGTATACTTGAGAGGCATTCCTCCAAGCCTCAGAACTGGCCTTACTGGATGGGGTTGGCCTTCGGGTTTTTGTACATGTCGGTTGATGAGAACATCGGCATCCACGAAGTGACAATTGACCCGCTGCGCACTGCGTTTGATCTGAGTGGGGCGCTTTACTTTGCCTGGGTTATTCCCGGCGCCGTGTTGGTTGCTACGCTAGGTCTTGTGTATCTGCGGTTTCTGGCGCGTGTTCCGCGGAAGTTTGCGATTCTGTTTGTTATCTCCGGCAGCATTTATCTGGGCGGGGCCATCGGGTTTGAAATGCTGGGGGCTGGGTTTGCAGGGAGCGAGGGCTATGACGCGCTCGGCTATAAAATCTTCTACATTCTGGAAGAAACGTTTGAGCTGGTTGGCCTAACAACCTTCCTCTCTGCTCTGCTCACCTACTTTGGTGAGATCCACAGCTATGCAGCGCTCACCTTCAAAAAAGAGATGCGGGCTGGCTATGTCAACTCTGAGAAGTGAGGAGAAGGGACACAGCCCCTTCCCTCTGATTTTTCATCTTACACAGATGCTGCAACTGCACGCTTTGCCATGACAGTCACCAGATTGGCGCGGTACGCCGCTGAGCCGTGAAGATCTGACAGCATGTTGTCTGCTGAGGGTGCAATGCCTGCCACCGCATCAGCTGCCCAATTGCCATCCAGCGCCTTTTCCATATCTGGCATACGGAAGACACCTTCCTGACCAGCACCGGAAACAGCGACACGAGCACCTGCGCTTGTTTTGGCAACAAACACACCAGCCATCGCATAGCGAGATGCCGGGTTCGGGAACTTGGCGTAGGCCGTGTTGGATGCCAGCGGAAACACAACCGCAGTCACGATTTCATCGTCATCCAGCGCTGTCTCAAACATGCCGGTGAAGAAATCTTCCGCAGAGAATTCGCGCTTGTTGGTTTCAACAGTTGCGCCGAGTGCCAGCAGAGCAGCCGGGTAGTCCGCTGCCGGGTCATTGTTGGCGATTGAACCACCAAGCGTACCCATATGGCGAACGTGCGGATCACCAATGGTGCTGGCAAGATCAGCCAGCCCCGGAAGAGCCGCTTTGATATCGCTATTACCAGCAACATCTGCATGACAGGTGGCAGCACCAATGCGGATGGACCCATCAGCCTGTTTAACGATGCCGCTCATTTCATCAATATGACGCAGGTCGATCAGGTCACTTGGCGAGGCAAGACGTTGCTTCATGGTTGGGATCAAAGTCTGACCACCAGAAAGCAGCTTGCCGTCCTCTGCGTTTTTGAGCATTGCCGCGGCATCTGACACTGTTGATGCGCGATGGTATTTTGTTTCGTACATTTATAGCCTCCCATCCCTCTTAAGGGCCTTTGGCAGAGTTACTATGAGCTTATTCAAAAATTTGAGCTTTCGGAAATGGAATAGCTTCCAGATCAGAAAAGAAAATTTTGCGGTTCTGCTCCCCGTCGATCAGCTGGCCAAGCCGAGCAGCCCTTTCATATAGGGCTGCCGCTTTGCTCTGGTCTCCGGCAAGTAACGTGGCGCGTGCCAACAATTCATGAGCATAGGCGTGGTCATATTCCGCCATGTCCTCCTTGTTGGTCTCGGTCAGCTCCATTGTCTTTTCGGCATATCGCATGGCTGCTTCGCCATTGCCTTGAAGAACATGGATGCGGCCGACGAGCCACAACCCGCGTTGATGATTTTTCTTGGTTCCGGCCTGAAGCCAGTGCCAAAGGCTGGCATGGGCAACATGGAGCAGTTCGTCATTGTCCTCGTGCGTGCGGTCCTGCTTTTCGAGCAGAGACCAGGCACGCTGATTGAGTTCAATGGCGATAGATCTGTGATCCAGTGCCTGTGTGTTGCCAGCCTCGTTCACTGTTCTACTCCGCTGCTTCTTTCATGCTTTTGTCCTGAATGAGCTGCCAGACGCGGTTTGGCGAGGCAGGCATGGACATATCGCGAATGCCAAGAGCATCCGTGACAGCATTGATGACAGCAGGTGGAGATCCGATTGCACCAGCCTCGCCACAACCTTTCATGCCCAGCGGATTACCGGGACATTCAGTGACTGAGGTTTCCAGCTTGAAGGATGGAACATCATCCGCACGCGGCATGGTGTAATCCATGTAGGACGCTGTGAGGAGCTGACCGTCCTCATCATACTGCGTGTTTTCCAACATGGCCTGACCGATGCCCTGCACAAGGCCGCCGTGAACCTGACCTTCCACGATCATCGGATTGATGATGGTGCCAAAGTCATCCGCTGCGACGAAGTTCACAATGGAAACAACGCCTGTGTCTGGATCCACTTCCACTTCGCAGATGTAACAGCCAGCTGGGAAGGTGAAGTTGGTTGGATCGTAGAACGCGCCTTCTTTCAAGCCAGGCTCCATACCTTCAGGTAGGTTGTGGCCAGTGTAGGCGGAGAGAGCAACTTCGGCGAAGGCGAGTTTTTTATCGGTCCCAGCGACTTTTAGCTCGCCATTCTCGATCTCGATATCACCTTCAGAGGCTTCCATAAGGTGGGCGGCGATCTTCTTCGCTTTGGCTTCAACTTTGTCGAGTGCCTTTGCGATTGCGGACATGCCAACAGCGCCAGAGCGGGAGCCATATGTGCCCATGCCCATCTGCACCTTGTCAGTATCACCATGCACGATGGAGATACTGTCGATTGGCAATCCAAGACGGTCGGACACCAGCTGCGCAAATGTCGTCTCATGGCCCTGACCATGGCTGTGAGATCCGGTTAGCACTTCAATGGTGCCAACTGCATTCACACGAACCTCAGCGGATTCCCAAAGACCAACGCCAGCTCCAAGAGAACCAACGGCTTTAGACGGTGCGATACCACATGCCTCAATATAGCAGGACATACCAATGCCGCGCAGCATACCTTTTGCCTCTGACTGAGCCCGACGCTTTGCAAAGCCATCGTAGTCAATGGCTTTCATCGCCAAGTCCAGCGATGCATCGAAATCGCCCGTATCATACGCCATGATCACAGGCGTCTGGTGTGGGAACTGACGGATGAAGTTTTTGCGGCGGAAATCTGCTGGTGACATACCAACTTCTTTCGCTGCCGTCTCCATCATGCGTTCCACAAGATAGCAGGCTTCCGGGCGTCCTGCACCACGGTACGCATCAACTGGTGTGGTGTTGGTGTAGACAGCCTTCACGTTCGCATGGATGCAAGGAATGTCGTACTGACCAGAGAGCAGCGTCGCGGACAGGTAAGTTGGCACCGAAGAGGAGAATAGGGACATATACGCCCCGAGGTTTGCCACTGTTTTCACGCGGAACCCGAGGATTTTGTTGTTCTCATCCAGTGCCAACTCGGCTTGTGAGTGGTGATCACGGCCATGCGCATCTGTCAGGAAGGCTTCAGTCCGATCAGACGTCCATTTGACCGGACGGCCGACACGTTTGGATGCCCACAGACAAGCAATCTCTTCAGGGTAGATGAAGATTTTGGAGCCAAAGCCGCCACCGACATCCGGTGCAATCACGCGCAGCTTGTTCTCAGGTGCTACATTGTAGAAGGCTGAGAGAACCAAGCGTGCAACATGCGGGTTCTGGGATGTGGTGTAGAGCGTATAATGCTCTTCCGATGGTTCAAAGTGCGCAAGCGCGGCACGGGGTTCCATTGGGTTTGGTACAAGTCGGTTGTTGTCGATATCCATCTTGGTGATGTGGGCAGCTTTTGCAAAGGCTGCATCAACAGCAGCTTCCTCGCCGATTTCCCAATCATAGATCAGGTTGCCAGCCGCTTCTGGATGGAGCTGCGGCGCTCCGTCTTTCAGTGCATCAAGGCTATCAACAACCGTTGGCAGCTCTTCATAGTCAACCACAACAGCTTCTGCTGCATCGCGTGCTTGCTGCTGGGTGTCAGCAACGACAACCGCGATGGCCTGACCAACGTACCGAACGATCTCTGATTCCAACGCACGGTACGCGCCCATGTTCATTGGGGAGCCGTCTTTGGAGTGGACCATCCAACCACAGATGATGTTGCCAATGCCGTCGGCGACTAACTGATGTCCGTTCAGAACGGCATCAACGCCCGGCATTTTCATCGCGTCATCCGTCTTGATGGACTTGATGCGTGCGTGGGCGTGCGTAGAGCGCACAAAGGCCGCGTATCCCATGCGAGGCATGGTTATATCGTCAGTGTAGCGGCCATTCCCTGTAATAAAGCGTTTGTCTTCTTTGCGCAGCACTCGTGCGCCGATTCCTTCTGCTGTCATTGCCATTCCCTCCCGGAAGGTTCACTTCAGCAACTGCTCTCCCTTTCCGGCTCTTTCTCTTAAATCTGCATTGCAGACCCGGGGCCGGTTTGAGTTTGATAATCAGTCGGTTCTTCGATTATTCAGCGGCTTCCAGAACTTCCGCCATTTCATCGGCAGCAGCTTTGATGGCTTTGACGATGTTATGGTAACCGGTGCAGCGACAGATGTTGCCTTCCAGCTCGTGGCGAATAGTTTTTTCATCCAGATCTGTGCCAAGGCGATCAATCATATCAATGGCTGACATGATCATGCCCGGAGTACAGAACCCGCATTGAAGACCGTGGTTTTCCTTGAATGCTTTCTGCATGATGTGCAGCTGACCATCTTGGGCAACACCTTCGATGGTCATGACAGCGGAGCCGGAAGCCTGCACAGCCAATGTGCTGCAAGACTTAATGGCTTTACCATCCATATGCACAAGACAGGCACCACACTGGGATGTGTCACATCCTATATGGGTTCCTGTCAGGCCTCTATTTTCGCGCAGAAATGTAGATAGCAGGGTGCGGTCTTCAACCTCACCAGAGATCTGCTTGCCATTCACCGTCATTGAGACAGTCGTCATGGTTTTCCTCCCTCAAAAAAGCCCGCCTTTTTGCGTCCGCGGACTATTAAGCCGATTGTTCTGTTCAGATCTCCCATCCAAGCAGAACAATCAGTTATAAATTTGGCACAAGGCCATACTATTCGGCGGGGCCTTTTGATCTAATGTGATCAACTCCCAAATGCAGGTGCTATTGGAAGTGGCCGCCAAATTCCGTTAAATCTTAAAACAACCAATAGAGCGCGATAAGCACGATCAGAGATAAACCACCCCAACCCATAGGGCCGCCTAAGAACCCTTTACCTGCCGCAACTTCAACCTTCTCTTCGGCGTCTTTTACCGCGTCGCCCAAGGCATGTTCAGCATCTACAATCGCTTCTGCTGAGCCTTCAATGGCGTGTTCATTGGCGATAGACTTCGCTTTCTCGATTAAGCCCGGATCAAGCTCAATGCTTTCCAGAGCTTCATCTGCGCCCGTTAATACGGGAGAACCGCCAAGCTCGGTGTTCAGGTTGGAGAAGAATTCACCAGCCAATTTTTTGGCCGTTGAATCAATCAATCGGTTTCCAAGTTGAGCGAGTTTGCCGCCGACCTTTGCATTAACCTGATAGTTCAGAAGAGTGCCATCCCCACTCTCTGACAGGGTCACATCTGCCGAGCCCTTCGCAAATCCTGCAACACCACCTTTGCCTTCTCCAGAAATCTTGTAGGAGTTTGGCGGGTTCAGGTCAGAGAGTGTTACCTCGCCTTTGAACTTGGCTTTCACCGGCCCGACCTTAGCAGTGACCGTCGCGGTCATTTCTGTGTCGGATATTTTTTCAAGACTATCGCAACCGGGAATACATTTTTTCAGCAGCTCCGGATCGTTGAGCGCTTCCCAAACTTTTTCCCGACTCGCCGATATCAGTTGTTCACCAGACATTTCCATGGATAGGCCCCCTCATCTTTTTCAGTGCTTCCTTTAGGTAGGCTCCACGCCTTTAGGTCACTTTTGCATTCCTCTGCATGTAGAGTGGACTTAAACTGATGGAAAAGACAAGTACCTCTCGCGTTAAAATTGTCCTGCATGCTCAAAACTTCTTTCCAAGAGGCAAACACGTTTTAAATGACTTTAACAAAGCCGCTTCTGCACCTCTTTAGAAACTCGCTTTGCGGTAAAGTGCTTGTTTTGTGCGGAAAGCGTTGACCCGGGCCGCCGCTCGCCTTAATGCCTTTCAGTTAAATAATTGAATTCAGCGTGAGGCATTGCCTCGTGTTTGCGCGCAGAAAATCAAAGGCAACACCCTTGAGCAAATCACCAAAAAGCGGAGCTCCACGAGCTCGCAATGCGCAGTCCAAAAATGGCGGAGCACGACAGGACGGTGGTCCAAAGCGTGGCTTTGCGCCTAAACGCGATAATCGTGACACTCGCGATAACCGCGGCGGCAAAAAAGACAGCGCTCCTACGTCCCGGTCTCAATCTCAAAGACGTGAGCAGCCCCGCTCCGCTCCGGCACCCGTTGTTGTAGAGCAGATCGTGCGGGAACATAAGCAAACGTCTGCCCGCTTTAAAACACCGGCCAGTGTTCTGCCTGTTATGGTGGAGATGGACGGCTGGGATGATTACGCCCTGCTGGACATGGGGCACGGCCAGAAGCTTGAGCGTTATGGCCGTTATAAACTGATCCGCCCTGAGGCGCAGGCCATGGGCGCTCCTCGCCTGCCGGAAAGCGAATGGAAGAGCGCAGACGCGATCTTCACTGGCGATATGGAAGAGGAAGGCCCGGGTCGCTGGAAGTTCGCCAAGCAGGTGGATGAAATCTGGCAGATGCAATACGGGCCTGCCACCTTCAACGGTCAGTTCATGTCCTTCCGCCATGTTGGCGTGTTCCCGGAACAGGCCGCCCACTGGGATTGGGTTGGTGAGCAGATTAAGAAAGCAAATCGCCCTCTCAAAGTGCTCAACCTGTTTGGTTACACTGGCATGGCCTCGCTGCTTCCTGCTGCCTTGGGCGCGCAGGTAACGCATGTGGATGCCTCCAAGAAGGCAATCGTTTGGGCACGAGAGAACCAAGAGCTTTCCAACCTGACCGACAAGCCAATTCGCTGGATCTGTGATGATGCGATGAAGTTTGTGGAACGGGAAGTGCGCCGTGGCTCCACGTATGACGGGATTATCCTGGATCCGCCGAAGTTTGGCCGCGGACCGAATGGTGAAGTTTGGGACTTTTTTGAAAGCGTGCCGCATATGCTGGCTTGCGTTCGTAAGTTGTTGTCTCCGAACGCGCAATTTGTGCTGATGTCCAGCTACGCTATCCGCGCCAGCTTCCTCTCCTCTCATGAATTGATGCGTGAATGCCTTGATGGCCTGCCGGGAACAATTGAATCTGGCGAGCTTGCTATTCGCGAACAAAACGGACCACGTTTGCTCTCAACCTCCCTCTTCAGCCGGTGGAGCGCACCTGATAACAACAAGGTAAAGGGAGCATAACTCCATGGAATTTAAACAAAACCAACGTCAGGGTGCGGTTAAGCAGATTACATCGCACACCAACCCGATTGTAAAAGAAATCAAAGGTCTGGTTGCACAGCGCAGACATCGCCGTGACAGCGGGTTGTTTGTTGCCGAAGGGCTCAAGCTGGCCACGGATGCGCTGGATGCAGGTTGGGGCGTGCGTTACCTTGCCCTTGGACCTGAGGCCCGCGAAAACGACATAGCGCTTACCGCTGCTGCAAAGGCTAAGGCTCGCGGCGCGATGATCCTTGAAGTCAGCACGCCTGTGCTTGGCGCTATTACCCGCCGTGATAACCCGCAGATGGTTGTTGGTGTCTACGAGCAGCAAACGCTTGCTCTTGCTGACATTAACCCGAAAGATTCCACGACATGGATCGTTCTGGACCGTGTGCGTGATCCGGGTAACTTGGGCACAATTATCCGTACCGGAGATGCTGTGGGGGCCTCTGGTGTCATCTTGATTGACGACACCACTGATCCGTTTGCGGTCGAGTGTGTACGGGCCACGATGGGCTCGTTGTTCCACATGCCGCTTGTCCGCTGTACGAGCGATGAATTTGTCGCCTTCCGCAAAAAATGGCCCGGCCCGGTGGTTGGAACACATTTGAGCGGGACAAAAGACTATCGTGACGTAAAATACAAAGAACCAGTGCTTTTGATGATGGGTAATGAGCAAGCGGGTTTGAGTGACAAACTTGCTGATATTTGTTCTGAACTGGTCAAAATTCCGCAGGCTGGGCAAGCAGATTCGATGAATCTGGCTGTTGCGACTGCCGTGATGCTTTTTGAAGTGCGCCGGAATTATTTGAAGCTGTAAACCGAAGCAAATTGCCTCTACTCTAGGGAACGCAAATTGCTTTATCATGTTGGGATCGCGCGTATTCCAATCCGAAAATCGCGGGCCACTTTTCGGGAATACGCATGTGTCGAGCGTATTCTGATCCGAAAACCGAAGGCCACTTTTCGGGAATACGCAATAGGGGGCTTGGAATGCGCTTGTTGATTTTGGGAGCTGGTTATTCAGCTCGCCATTTTGTGAAAATGTATGGAACTGAGTTTTCCTGGATTGGCGGGACGACCCGCACTGAAGAGAAAACGACCGAGCTGAAATCCTGTGGAATCCATCCCATTGTCTTTGATGGCACAACAGCAAGTGACGAGTTGCTGGAGGCGCTCTCTACCGCAACCCACATTCTTGTGTCAGCAGCCCCAACGGCTGACGGTGACCCTTTGCTAAATGCTGCGCGTGATGCTGTTGCAAAAGCAAAGCCGAAGGTGATTTGTTACTTGTCGACCATTGGGGTTTATGGCGACCACAAAGGGCGCTGGATCACAGAAAACGCTGATTGTAATCCAACATCCACCCGCTCCAAGCAACGTCTTGTAGCCGAAAAGGAGTGGCTGGCGTTTTCTAAAGAAACCGACATTCCGGTGAATATTTTGAGACTAGCTGGCATTTATGGCCATGGCCAGAATGCACTTTGTAATCTGGACAAGGGCACGGCCCGCCGGATCATCAAGGAAGGTCAGGTTTTCAACCGCATACATGTTACGGATATTGCTGGAGCTATTCAGCAGGTGTTTGAGGATAACGCATCCGGCATCTTTAACGTTTGCGATGATGCACCGTGCCCGCCTGAGGATGTTGTGGAACACGCTGCCCGGCTCATGGGTGTGGAACCGCCGCCCGCAATTGCCTTTGAGGACGCTGATTTATCGCCTATGGCAATCACGTTTTATGGTGAAGTTAAACGGACAAGTAATGCCAAGCTGAAGGGCTCGCTCGGCTATAAGTTCAAATTTCCAACCTACCGGGAAGCTCTGGATCATATGTGGAAGAACGGCTGGAGTTGATTCCAACCGCTCTCCGTCACCGTGCACCGGTTATAAAATAAATGTCTCGTGCTGAGGCAGGTCTCCTTCTATCTCATAGTAATCGCCCTTGCTGGCGCAGAAGATGTTGAAGGCCTGTTTCAGTCCTGTTGGTTCGCTCAAAAGGCCCGCGCTCAGATAGACCTCATGCGCAATATCCGGAATTTTATCGCCGTGGTAAAACAGGCTGCTGCCACAGTTCTTGCAAAACGCTCTGCGCGCATATTCAGAGGACCGGTAGTAGGAGATACTCTCCTCCCCCTTCTCGAACTGCAGAGCATCTAGTGGAACAGTAACGGCGTGGAACGGGCCACTGTTCCAACGGCGGCACATCGTGCAATGGCACAGGCCCACATCTTTGTGAGGGGCCTCCGCTTTAAAAGAAACCTCACCACACAGGCATTTCCCTGCGTACATTCGCATTTCAGACATTCCCATCTCCCCTAACTAGTCCGTTTGAGCAAACTGAGGGCGATCGCCCTCGATCTCGTAATAGTCGCCTTTATCTGCACAGAAGATATGCGGATCTGCCGTCAAACCAGTCGGTACTTCCAGTGTTCCGACTGCGATCGCAATACGGTGTTTAAACTCAGGAAGCCGATCAGCGTGCCAGAACAGATTGGACCCGCAATCCGGGCAAAAACCACGCCGCGCAAACTCCGAGGACTCAAAATATTTGACCTTATCTTCACCTGAAGTGAAATTCAGGTTTGCTAATGGCACGCTATACGCATCAAACGGACTGCTGCCCCACTGACGGCATTGCTTACAATGGCAGCTGCTCACAGGTTCGTTTGGTGCTTCACCTTCAAATGCAATATTGCCGCACAAACATCGGCCTTTAAACTGAATGTTTTTTGTCATTCTCTTCTCAATTCACGCTGGAAATTGGATTGCTGCAAACGAGACTCACTCATCGAATATAAAAAGAACATATAGAGAACATTTGTATTCAGCAAGCGTTCAGGTTAAATCTCTTATCTCAAATTTTATAGATTCTATTTTTGCTCAATTGAATCTGCAGCATACTGCGCAGATCAGGTGGGCACGTTATGGGGCACTGTTGGGAATGCGTGTATTTTTTATTCTGATAGCACTGAGCTTGGCACTAAGCGGATGTGCATCTCTCTCCGAAGATGATTGTAAGATTGGCGACTGGCAAGGCATTGGCGTTGTGGACGGCAAAGCGGGCAGAACCTCCGATAAACTGAACCAGCATACAAAGGCCTGCAGCAAATACAGCGTTTCTCCAGATGTGAATGCCTATCTAGCCGGGCGCAATATTGGCCTGCAAAGCTACTGCACTCCAATCTCAGGCTTTGAACAGGGCCGGGAAGGCAAGACCTATCAAGGAGTTTGCCCAATCGCTTCTGAAGAGAGCTTCAAAGTGGGCTACTCCCTTGGTAGTCAGCTCTACACCGCCAATGAAGCCGTGGAAGAAGCACAGAGTGAAATTCGCGAGATCCATTATCGGATCAGCAATCTTGAAGACATTGCAGGGAAAGATTGTAAATCTGGCAAGGACGGCAAGAGCTGCCGAAGAGCAGCAAAAGAAGCACGCGGTGACGTGTACCTTGCTCATGCTGGATTGCTTTTGGCGCAAACACGCCTCTTTACCGTGGAGCAACAGCACAATCGTGTTCGCAAAGATGTCACCGATCGTCTGCTTGACCTTGAACCGGGTTACAACCCCTCCTAGAATTTACGGGTAATTACAGATTCTTTTTGAAAAGGCGAGCTGATGAAAACGTGGCGCGTTTACCTCTCAGGCGAGATCCACAGCGACTGGAGAGAGAAAATTGAACATGGGGCAGCTGAGGCAGGCCTCCCGATTCATTTTGACAGCGCGGTAACTAATCACGAAGCCAGTGATGATTGCGGCGTGAAAATTCTGGGCGCTGAAGACAACGGTTTCTGGAAAGATCACAAAGGCGCAAAGGTCAATGCCATTCGCACGCGTACGCTGATTTCCGAGGCGGATGTTGTTGTGGTTCGCTTTGGCGATAAATACCGCCAATGGAACGCAGCTTTTGATGCCGGCTTCGCCTCAGCGCTTGGCAAGAGTATCATCGTGTTGCACGACCCAGCGCTCACTCATCCGCTGAAAGAAGTGGATGCTGCTGCACTTGCTGTAGCCGAAGAGCCTGATCAGGTTGTTGATCTGCTGCGCTACGTCATTCGCGGCGAGTTGTAAGCCCCTTCCAATTCAAGGGAAGACGCCAACTAAACACAGCCCTACACTTTTCCCAATTGCGGGTTCAAGTGTGGGGCTTTTTTGTCACCTGATTTGACCTGCCGATTTTGAAAAACAGGATCGATGCGTTGACTAGTGTTTCTGAACTTTTTGATTTTGACGAGTTTCCCGAAATTAACTTGCCGGATGACGGCCTTATTGTAATCACTCGCGTCCGAAATGAGATGTTGCGGCTACCTTATTTTCTTGAGCATCATCGCAGTATTGGCGCAAAACACTTTTTCATCATTGATAATGATTCAACAGACCAGAGTTCAGATTTTCTCATTGGCCAACCTGATGTGACTCACTTACCGACCAGCAAGCCTTATAAGAATTTTAAAAGCGAGTGGCTTTGGTCTGTTCTAAATCATTATTGCATGAATAGATGGGTTTTGCTTTTAGATGCAGACGAGCAATTTGTATATCCAGGCTGGCCGGATACTTCAATTGAGAGCCTTCTTAAATACTGGCAAGCGAAGGACGTCGAGGGCGTCTTAGCCCCGATGATAGATATGTATTCTTCGAAACCACTTAAGCATGTCAATTATCTTGAGAGCACCCCATTTTTGGACACCTGTCCGTACTTCGACACAACCAGTACTTGGGTATTATTCTATGATCCTAATGAATTTTCACCTAATTACGATCTGCGTGGCGGACCCCGTGGCCGACTGTTCGGAGTGCAGCCTAAAAAAAGTGTTGGGCCAGCTTTTCAAAGACCCTTAGAGGCTGTTCGGCATTATTGCTTAAAGCCATCCCGTGCCTGGGGGCCTCTGTCTTTTCAGAACAAAGCACAACGTAAACTGCATGGTTACCTGCCAAAAGAAGCACCATGTCTAAATAAGGTTCCATTGTTACGTTGGACGGGAAAACACACAGAAAAGCACGGTACTCATCGCGTAGACGCCAAAATAAAATTGGCTGACGATTGGTGTGCGCTACTTCATTTTAAGTTTTTCCAAGATTTCATAGGTCACGTGAAAGAAGAAATTATCCGAGGAGCTCGCCACAACAAAGGAATTGAGTACAAGAATTACTATAAAAATATTAGGCGAATACTCGATTGTTCAATGATATATAGTGGGTCTAGAAAATTTCAAGGCATATCCGATATTTATAATTCAGGACTAGTTCATTGTTCTGATGACTTACAATATTACATTGGCACTTCTTTTCAAACATCACAAAGGAAAGAGGAGCTAGCCTAACTCCTTGCAGAACTGAAACTTCAGAGGGGCAAAATGCAATTTTTCAGAGAAACCGAGCATAAATTGAAGATGCGGCACAATTTCAAGAAATTGCGCCGTATTAAGTTGGATGTCTCTCAACCGGCAATCGATCATCATGTAAAGGAATTGGTGGTGCGGGGATTGTACGAGGCTGAGGGATACCAACTACTCGCAGGTTTTTGAGCCCACACGACAAAGTTCTGGAACTAGGAGCCTGTATCGGCTTCATATCTTCATTTGCTGCAAAGACATGCAGTTCCAACAACGTTGTGTGCGTCGAAGCAAATCCCGAACTCATTCCGGTTATCAAAACCAATCATGCTTTAAACAATGTATCTCCCACAGTCGTAACCGGCGTTGCTTCTTTAGAAGATTATGACAAGTGTGATTTTTATATTGGAAAACGTGCTTATGGATATTCAACTTTACAGAGGAAGGGCAGCCGAAAAATCCAACAGCACTCTGCGGGTATTGAAGGCAGGGAGATCGACCTTCTTCCTCAGCTTAAACTGAGGGATATCAATCTCATTATCGAGGAATTTCATCCTTTTCTGAGTAGCTTTGATACAGTTACAGACTGCATCAAAACCATAATCGAAGAGGGGGTTTAGTCTTCGCGTTGATCAATGTCAGAATAGTTGTGTCGTCTTGCAACGGCAGGTCAGCCCCAAACCCGAAGAGCAAAATCAATTCAGTCACGCATTGAAGGCGATGAGTGTGTTGCCCCAGTGACGGCCTTTTACCCAGATTGGGGCTGAAACCAGTTTGACCATCACGATCTTGCCGCCGCCCATGTCGCGCCGATAGGTCTGCAAGCTGAAGGCCTTTGTGTTTTTGCTCGCCACTACGCCAACACGGTCATCAAACATTCTGCGGTTTCTGCAATTGGCTGCATTCCACACCGGGTCGTTGCCCTGCGGTTTGGAGTATTCTTTGCTGTGTGTAGGCAGGTACGCATTGATATCCAGAGCTGCGCAGAAGAGAATATGAGAGTCTTGTGATGTAACCGAGTGCTGAATGGATGGGAGGACCCGATCCGCCATGGATGTAAATGGAGCCACAAACTGCGGTGGGTTAGATCCCTCTACAGGCGTGTAGGTGAAGTCAAACAACTCATTGACGGAAATAAGCCTTGCATCCACTTCCGCTTCAAATGCATCCGATGTTCTTGAAGCAGTCTCTTTGACGACATCAATCATTTTCTGATTGATGTCGTCGCCATGATCTACAGCGACTTCTGCCAGCAGCGCATCAGTAGTTTGGGAGGTCCCCAACATCTGATCAGAGACCCGTCCAATGCTGTCGGCGTTCGCGGTGACAACACCCATCATCTCATCACCGTTGCGCAACAGTTTTGCGGTATCATCGTCATTACTCATGCAGGCTGATCGGATTGAATCAGTGTTGGTGGAAATATTGTCCACCATGGCCTCCAACTGATGGAAAAGGTCGTTTATAGATTGTGTGCCAGTTTCTGCTGTCGCCACGATATTCAACGCGCCCTTACCCAGATCCACCAGCGTGTCGGCCTCTTTGCCAAGCTGAAAAATGGTTTGGTCAATCTGCTCTGTCGCAACAGATGTTTGCGTTGCCAAAGCTTTTACTTCATTCGCAACAACCGCAAAGCCTTTGCCTGCATCCCCTGCTCGCGCCGCTTCAATTGTGGCGTTGAGTGCGAGCAAGTTTGTCTGGCGAGCGATCGCATCAATCGAGCTGGAGAACTGACGGACGTTGGCAAACGACGCCTGAAGCCCCTCCAACTGATTGTTTATGTTGCTGATGGTTGCTGACAGGCTGTTAATGCATGAAAGCGCACCGGTAACGGCTTCCTGAGACTTGGACATGGTATCGCGTGCGCCCGTGGTCTGTAGCGCCGTTTCTTCAACAGCTTCGCTCACCTCACGGTTACTTTCCACAACGCGCCCAGAGGCGTCCTGTAGGTTCTCCATGGCTGTTTTTAATACGCCCGCAGTGTTGTTTACGGATTCCAGCTCTCCCGCAGCTGTTGCCATACCCAACGCCAAGGCATCCAGTTCGCCAAACAAATGCGCACTGTCGACACCGCTGTTCGTCTTTGCTGCATCTACTTCCGAAACCTGGCTAACGACCTCTCCAGGGTCATTTGCCGCTTCTTTAGCAAGAACTTGTGCGTTACGTCGAAAAAAAACCATATCAAAAACCTCTCAATTGGGCAGAGATTTTCACATTTTTACTTACAGATTATTAACCTTGTCATTTATCTTTATTAGGTTTGCAACACACTGTATTATCAGGGATAAATGGGAAACACCCTGTGTTTAATTTTGTATTTTGAACCAATTATGTGTGATGCATATGATCTATCGTAAAATGAACCTCTCGGATCGGGAGGCTGTTATAGCCCTTTGGAAGGCAACTGGCGTTTACCGGAAATGGAATGATCCGGTGCGCGACATCCTTAAAGCCCTTGACGGAGAGCACTCTACAATTCTCCTCGGAGAACTTAATGGAGCAGTTGTTGCCAGCATTATGTGCGGGGAAGATGGGCACCGAGGCTGGCGAAAATTGGTTGCGAGACCGAGGAATATGGAAGATCAACTTGCTGGTTCGGGCGGATAACACCCAAGCATCTGCGTTCTATGAAAACATGGGATACGGCAATACCAAGTCCCTGTGCTTACAGAAGATTACTGAGCCGAGCTAGCTGCACTTAGCACCAGAACAGATTGCAATTAATCCGGCTCGACCATATTTTTTTCAAAGTCCGCTCAAATAAAAAAGCAGGCACCTCGCGGAACCTGCCTTTTCAAAAAGCATCTGCTTTCTACTCTAGCCCTTAAGCTACAGCAGCCTGCGCCTTTTCAACCAATGCTTTGAAAGCATCCGGCTGATTGATCGCGAGGTCAGAAAGAACCTTACGGTCGACTTCGATGCCAGCTTTAGTCAAGCCATCGATGAAGCGGCCATAAGTCATGCCCTGTTCACGGGTCGCAGCATTGATACGCTGGATCCAAAGTGAGCGGAAATTCCGTTTGCGAGCTTTACGGTCGCGATAAGCGTACTGTGCCGCTTTTTCGACTGCCTGCTTAGCAATGCGGATGGTGTTCTTACGACGGCCATAGTAACCTTTGGCTGCCTTAATAACTTTTTTGTGACGAGCGTGGGCGGTGACGCCTCTTTTTACACGTGACATGGTAGTCTCCTAGTGTCAGGTTTTAAGGCTTAGCCGTAAGGCAGATATTTTTTCACAATACGCGCATCAGCAGCACACAGTGTGGTTGTACCACGTGCGTTACGAATGAACTTGGTCGTGCGTTTAATCATGCCGTGGCGTTTGCCAGCCTGGCCACATTTAACTTTGCCAGTCGCGGTCAGTGAGAAGCGTTTTTTTGCTCCGGACTTCGTCTTCAACTTGGGCATTTTGCGTCCTTTCTAGTGATGATCAGAAAACTGACCAAAAATGTGCAATGGATGCATCAGAAGTCGCCACGGCATGCCCTATAATTCCTGTCTGATTCTTATGCGAGCACAAGACACAGGAAACCGCCGGGCGACTTTGAACGCGGCCTTATAAAACTGTCAGCGAATGATTGCAAGAGGATTCCCAGCTCTCACGGCAGCAATTTTACAAAGCCCGCTATGTAATCTGTCAGTTGATCACTTTTTGACTACTGCATGGCAGAGTTATACAGCCGCTGGCTTAAGAGTCTAGGGTCCAATACCCAGTTTTTCCGCGGTTTTTTGCCAATCCTCAAAGAGATGACAGCAAGCTTCCCGCTCCACCCCCTCTATGATTTTGCAGGGTGGTTTTAACTGGGTATGCACTGCTATATCACGCGCCCTCAGATCCATAGTCTGTGGCCAATAGGCATTTGCGTCTTCATTGGTGAATGCTCCAAAGACCAGAGTATCAAACCCAGCCCAAATCGTAGCGGCCATACACATGGCACAAGGTTCGCAGGTGCTGTAGAGGATGCCGCCGTCGAAGCTGCGGCATTTGTAGGCTTTACTGGCAAGCCTGATTGCGTTGACTTCCCCATGGCAAGTGGGATCGCACTCTTTGATGACGGTATCATAAGCCTGCGCCAACAGCTCCCCTTCTGCGGAATAGATCGAACAGCCGAAGGGTGATGGAAAAGGCGTGTTGAACGATGTCGCGGTGAACGCGATCAGGTTTTGCATACGCTGGTGATGGAGTTCGAGATCGATCGGCACCATCATTGGCTTTCCTACCCCACGGCGACGCTCATCTTGTTTGGTTGAGTTCAACCAATGCTGTGCCTAGAAACGAAAATACCCGACACTGTGTGCCGGGTAATCTCTAAATTCTATGGGTTGTTACCAGTTCGCTACACAGACAATCTCCGGAGCTAGTTGGCCACATCCTCTTAACGAGAAATAGGTGAGAGCACCATCATCATCTGCCGGCCTTCAAGCTTCGGATGGGATTCGACCTTAGCGAATTCGGCGGTCTCTGCCCTTACCTTATGAAGCAATTTCATGCCGAGATCCTGGTGGGCCATTTCACGACCACGGAAGCGAAGAGTAACCTTCACTTTATCACCATCATCAAAGAAGCGCTTCATGTTCCGCATCTTCACATCATAGTCATGAGTGTCGATGTTCGGGCGCATCTTGATTTCTTTAATCTCGACGACCTTCTGCTTCTTGCGTGCTTCAGCAGCTTTCTTCTGGGCCTGGTATTTGTAGCGACCATAGTCCAGAATCTTACAGACGGGTGGTTGACTGTTCGGAGCAATTTCGACCAGATCCAAACCTTGTTCCACCGCCATTGCGAGGGCATCTTCGATTGGGGTCGGACCGAGGTTTTCACCTTCGGTATCGATCAACTGCACTTCGCGAACGCGAATTTCTTTATTTGTGCGCGGCCCATCCTTAGTGGGGGGCGGTGCGCGAAACGGACGGCGAATGTGAGTATCTCCTCTTTAGACTGCCGAACTTGCGAAACTTAATTACAGTTCAATGACGGGTTCCAGCTGTTTCGTCAAGTCGAGAAACGTATCCTAGGAACATCATTTTGATTGCATCACTAGAATCTGGAAAAATGTCGCGTAAGTCAACATAAGTTTTTCGTGTTCTTTTACAACATATACACCCAATTAGCGGTTCTTGGGTAAGAATTCGCGGTAGACGCACAGTGTTGCATCACACATGGCCTGTTTGGTGAATGCCTGTTTAACATGGTGCTGTGCTATTTCTGCAAGTTTTGCCCGCTCTTCTGCACTCATATCCAATGCTTTGGACATTATTTCGCAAAGTTGCTCTGCATTTCCGCTTTCAAAATGCCAACCGGTCCGCTGTTCCTCGTTCACATGTGGCGGTACAAGAACAGTTTCCGGTACAGCACCAATGTTGGACACGATGATTGGAACGCCAGCAGCCTGCGCTTCAACAGCGGCACGACCAAAGGCTTCGGCTTCAATTGAAGCAACCACGGACAAGTTGGAAATAGCGAGGGCAGCGGGCACATCTGAGCAATGACCGACGATGCGAACCTGCTCTGCAAGGTCTGCCTCTGCGATTTGCAGTTCTAAAGATTGGCGGTAAGTTTCCCTGCCCTGATCATCACCCGCCAGCACAACAAGAACATCATCATACCCACCTTTGGCAATCAATTGACGGGTTGCTTCAATGAGCAGGCGCTGACCTTTCCAGGTTGTTAAACGAGCAAGATTCATCACAACACGGCGATTGTCTGAAACGCCCCATTTAGCTCTCAACTCTGAAGTGCGCTCTTCGCTGATGTTTTCACGTTTCAAAGCTTCCATGTCAGACCCGCGATAAATCACCGAGGTGCGCCCCTTTGTTTTTGGGTCGCGACGCTCAACAAGATCTGCAGTAAAGCGAGAGTTTGCGATAACACGGTCGCCGCGTGTCATGGAGGAATTGTAGAACGCTTTGAGTGCGTTCGTTTCCTTGTAAATGCCGTGATACGTGGTGATGTATGGAATTTTTAACCGATTTGCAGCCCATAGAGCAGACCAAGCAGGGGCTCTTGAGCGCGCATGTATGACCTCAACCTTATTTTCCCGGCAGATCTTTTCGATTGCATAGGAGTTACGCCACATCACCCATGGGTTTTTGGATTTCGCCTGTAGTAGAAAATGTTTTGTGCCAGTTGCCTCCAGCTCCTCCACCATACGTCCACCTTGAGAAACGACAAGGCTGGTCCACCCAGCATTTACAATTGCTTCAGCCACATCAATGGTTGTGCGTTCGGCTCCTCCAGTTTGAAGGTCGGGGACAATTTGTAAAATGACTGGCACTTTGGACATTTCTCTATGTTTTTTGGGGGGGCATGGAACTATGCTCTGCCCAAATTATGGGTGGGCGCAGCTTGTGGCGCAAGGTTTTGGGTTCAAACATTTGCTCGACCACCATAAGTCGAAAAGCGTTTGGAGGTTATGAATGAGTGCTGACTTACCCCAATTCATCAGCGTTGGCAAAGGTGAGAATGAGCGACAGATTGCAGTGCGTCACGATGAACGTAGCGCACCCGGCATTCTTTGGCTCTCAGGCTTTAAATCTGACATGTTGGGCATCAAAGCAGACGTGCTTGCCAAGTGGGCGGAAAAGCAGGGCCTGACCTGTACACGCATGGACTATTCCGGCCACGGTGAATCCGGCGGCGAGTTTGTCGATGGCACTATTTCTCAATGGCTGGAAGAAGCCGTTGCGGTTTTCAAGCAGTTTTGTAAAGGCCCGACGATAATTGTTGGCTCTTCCATGGGCGGTTGGATGGCACTGCTGCTGGCAAAAGCTTTGCACGGACTTTCTGAGAGGGGTGACGGAACACTCTCAGGCATAGTGCTGATTGCACCAGCCCCTGATTTCACTGAGGAACTGATGTGGAAGCATGAGTTCACCGATGAGATGAAAGCCGAGATCATGGAGAAAGGCCGCTTTGAGCGCCCTTCCGAGTATGATGACAGTCCTTACATCATCACGCGTGAGCTGATTGAGGATGGCCGGAACAACCTAATTCTTGACGAACCGATTATCACCAACTGCAAAACAATCATTCTGCAAGGCCAGAAGGATGATTCAGTGCCGTGGCAACATGCTCTGCGCATCGTTGAAGGCATTGCCTATGATGATGTGGTTTTGACGCTGGTTAAAGATGGCGACCATCGCCTGTCACGACCAGAAGATCTGGACAGAATGCTAAAGGCGGTCGCAGAACTCGCCCAGCGCTAGCAGCATCGAAATGCGATTAGGCTTCTGCTAGTCGGGAGCCTAAAGCGCAGCTCCACCGGCTTGCCCGCACAAGCTCTTGATTTCCTCCACAAACCATTGGTAGCGCGCAGGTAGAGATTTATATCTCTTCGTGGTGAGGTAAAGCTTGTCGCTGACGGGCTCTTTCAGCTCCACAAGTCTGATTTTTTCTTGGGCCTCAAAGCTCCGCACAGCCATATCTGGCAGAACTGTAAAGCCTAGGCCGTTCGCAACCGGTACTAAGATCTGGCTGAGTTGATTGATGTAGCCTGCTGTCCTTTTAGGTACCAAGGCTCCCGATAATTCAGGATAATTTGCCGTTAGCAATCGCTCTGCATAATGGTGCCCGTCTGGGTGATCGATAAAGCCCAGCGCATTAAGTTGGTCCAGCGTAGGCGTTGCATCCTCCAAGCTTGCAGGAACAACCAGACATAACAGCTCTGTCCCAATCCCCTCTTGTTCCAATGTACTCAGGCTCGTCTGCTGGGTGACAATGCCTAGATCCACCTCATTTTCCTGCAAGAGCTGAAGGATGCGATGGTTGGGAGCGACTTCAACATTGATGGTTATATGAGGGTGCTGATGCTGGCGAGCCAAGAGCTTGGGGTAAAGGTAAAGCGCCATTGAGCCTGAACAGGCTATGCGGATCGCGCCGGTGAACGGATCATCCTGCTGGATGGCATTGCGCAGTTCTACCTCCTGCTCCACAGCCGTATTCGCATAGGCGAGCAGCAAGTCCCCTTCCCGCGTCAGCTCAAAACCCTTGCCGATTTTGGTGATAAGCGGTGCCCCAACTTGTTGCTCCAGCTTTTTCAAGTGTTGGCTTACACCGGGCTGGGTCATGTTCAGCTGGTTGGCTGTTTGGGTAAAGTGGCCAGTTTCAGCAAGCTTGATGAAGGTTTGGAGCCAGAGAGAATTAAACATGCCGCATGATACATAATTTCAGATTATCATAAAACTAATATATGATAATTTTTCATTCTCTCACACTCTTGCTACATCCAATGCAACCGAGGCTCCTCCCAAGCCTCTTTTATCAAGCGCAGTGAGGTTCACTATGTCTGCTCCCTACCCAAGACGATTTTCTCATATCGGCCTTTCCATTCCTGACATCGACGCAGCGGTCAAATTCTATCGTGATGTTATGGGCTGGTACATCATTATGGAGCCCAGCGAGGTTGTTGAGGATGACAGCGCGATTGGTGAGATGTGCACGGACGTCTTCGGTGCAGGCTGGAAAAGCTTCAAAATTGCTCATCTTTCCACCAGTGATGGCATTGGTATTGAACTCTTTGAGTTTTCAAACAACGAAAACCCGGAGAACAACTTCGAATATTGGAAGACCGGCATTTTCCACTTCTGTGTTCAGGATCCTGACGTGGAAGGCCTTGCCGCAAAAATTGAAGAAGCTGGTGGCAGACGCCGCATGAAAGAACCGCGCTACTACTACCCTGGTGAGAAGCCATACCGCATGATCTACATGGAAGATCCATTCGGGAATATTCTGGAGATTTACAGCCATTCCTACGAACTTCAGTATTCCAGTGGTGCCTACAAGGATTCTTAGAGACCGGCCAAGATATGCATGAATAATTTTAATCGAGCACATCTCAATCTGTCGCCACTGTTTTATCGCAGATGTAAGGCGTTTACCGCCAAATGGACCTAATTTCTGACAGACAGTGAAGGCTAGCAGTCCATGTCAAAAGAGGTTCAGGTGGCAATCGCCTTTTTTTCCGCCGATGGGCATACAGAGGCGATGGCTAAAGCAGTTGCCAGAGGTGCACGTGAAAATGGTGCCACCGTTGTTTATGTCCCAGTCAGTGAATTTGAAGATATCGATTGGAGTACACTAGAAGCAGCCGATGCAATTGTATTTGGCAGCCCGACCTATATGGGTGGGGTTGCCGCTCCTTTTAAGGCCTTCATGGATGCCTCCTCCACCGTTTGGTACAAGCAAGGCTGGCTTAACAAAATTGCGGGTGGCTTTAGCGTTTCAGCGTCCATGAGCGGTGACCGGCACAACGTATTCCTGCAAATGTCAACTTTTGCAGCTCAGCACGGTATGATCTGGGTAAGCCTCGGCATGCCTCCCGGTAACAATTACAGTTATGGCAGTGACGAAGACCTCAATCGGCTGGGCACTTATTATGGAGCCGCAGGCCAAGCCAATATGGATGAAGGTCCAGAGGCAGCCCCGCCCCAATCTGACAGGGACACGGCTTTTGCTTATGGAGGACGGATTGCGAAGGCTGCACGTCGTTGGGTAGAAGGCGCAGAATAACAGCCTGACTAATGCCTGACTGGTCACAATTAGCCCAATTCCACCGACAATATGGTAGAATAAACATTGGGTGTTTGCCTTGGAGAAGTAAGTTGGCGTGGATTTGGCTTATAATAGCAGGGCTTTTTGAGATGGCTTTTGCGATCTGCCTGAAGCTGTCTGACAATTTTACCAAACCAGTCTATACAGTTCTGTTTGTCATCACCGCCTCGTTATCTTTCTACTGCCTTACCCGAGCTATGGTCTCCATACCCATTGGGACTGCCTATGCTGTTTGGACTGGTATTGGCGCGTCCGGTATCGCTCTTTTTGGAATCTTCTTTTTTGGTGAGCCAGTCACGTTTCTTCGGCTGTTTTTCATCGCGATGCTGGTTGGTGCCATAATTGGATTGAAGTTCGTTTCACCCAGCTAAATCTTAGGTTTAGCCATTTGTTCTGAAGTGTTTCGTCGTCTCTTTGATGGTGTTCCGCACCCATTTGACCATAGGGTCTCTATGGTAACGTTCATGCCAGTACAGGAAGAACTCCTGCCGGTGATCCTCCAGAAACTCCGGGACAGGACACGCGACAACATTGTGCCCTGTTAAAGTTCTCTCATCAAAAATGGAGGGAACCAAAAACATAAGGTCTGTTTGTCCGCAAAAGTTCATAGCTCCAAAAAAGCTACCGACTTTTACTGCAACATTTCGCTGATGCCCCAGCTTGGCCAGCTTTTCATCTATGATACTGTGGCCCGAGCCGGTGATCATGATTGTGATGTGGTCCTGCTCCACATAATCTTCCAGCGTGATCGCTTTGCCTGCTAGTGGATGAGCTTTATTGACGAGGCAACAGTACTTGAAGCGTCCCAGCGAAAAGCGGTGCAATTGACTGGTTGCCGATGTTGGACTGAGACCGGAGAAAGCAAAGTGCGCGTCCCCATTTTCCAGAGGACCGAAGGGAACCCGGATATCGCTTTTCAGCTCCAGTTTCATCTTAGGTGCTTGGTTTTTCAGTCTTCGCAGCAGCGGTGGACCGTAAAGGTTCACCTCCAGTTCCGGACCGAAAAAGCGGATGGTCTCCTGTGAATTGGCCGGATCAAACTGAGGCTTTGCAATAACTTCTTTCAGCGTAGCGAGCGCGGTTGGGAGCAGTGATTGTATCTCCAAAGCACGTTCGCTGAGCCCATATTCTCCTGCACTTCGCACCAACAATGGATCTTCCATCAAATCGCGCAGGCGTTGCAATGCACGGCTGACAGCTGAGCTGAAGCTGATGCGCTCATTTTCGGTTCTCCGACTTACTTGGGCAGCACCCTTGGCGTGATGGCACAAGCGAATGCGGATGAAGGTTCTGACGTCGCTCCGCCACAGGCTGACAGAGATACAGCGAAATTACTTGGTGGCAGAATTGCGGAAATTGCCAAGCTCATGACCCGAAAACTAGAGATGGCTTAACGCATAATTCACGGCGATTCCAAGTACTTGTGCTGCATAGAAAACACTTGCCATCTGTTCACCTCATTTTTGGGCAAACTCGATCAATATAAAGAAAAATAAATCACAAGATTACTGTATCGGGTTTGCCTATGAAAAAAAGAAAACGCATCATCCTCTCCATTGATGGTGGTGGAGCACGAGGACTTATTCCTGTTCGTTTGCTACGCGGCCTTGAAACCAAGCTTTTTGAGCGTGGAAAGTCTGCTCCACTTTGCCGTTACATTGACCTGATTTGCGGGACTTCGAGCGGTGGGTTTATTGCTGCGGGTCTTTCGGCTCCAAACCCTGACCGAGAAAAATACGGACAGCCGGCCATGACCTTGTTGGACCTGCAAGAGTTTTTTGAGGTGGATGCACGCGAACTTTACATGACGAACCGGCGCCATTGGATTCATCGCAAATTGTACCACGCGTTTGGCCAGTTCAACAAAGGCATTCAGGAACGCCCGCTTGAGCAAGTTTTTAAACAGCGCATTGGGTGGAGCGCGCTTTCCAGCAGCTTAACCAGCGTGGTTTTAACAGCCTATGATTTAAAAAACCGCCGTCTTGCAACAATGAGCAATAACTCTGCCGAGAGTGATGATTACTATTTCTGGCAGGCTGTTCGCGCCACGACCTCCTCACCCTCCTGGTTTGAGCCTGCCCGTGTTGAGAACCTAAGTACGGGTGAAGAAGAGATCATGATTGAAGCGGCTGGTTTTTTGAATGATCCAGTGCTCACCGCTTATGCCGAAGCACGGCGGCATGGTTGGAAACCACAGGACATCATTATCCTTTCTCTGGGCAGTGGTAACCCAGTGGAAGAGAAGCACAGCTTTAATGAGGCAGTTGGCTGGGGCACGCATGGGTGGCTTTCTCCAGAAACCGGTACGCCTTTGCTTTCCAGCTATATGCATGGACAAACGGCCTCCACCAGCAAGCAAGCTGATGTGTTGTTTGCAGATATGCCGGGTGTTGAATACATTCGCCTAGACGCAGACTTACCTCATTTTGGGAGCGACCTTTACAGTGTTCGCCCCGGAGAGGTTCTTCAGTTGAACCGGATTGCCGATGAGCTTTTAAAAACACATGGCGCACAGTTGGACAAGCTGGCTGACCTCATGGAAGAAAGACAGGACGGACCGGGCTTTTAGGCTTCACAATCTCCGCGCCTTTGCTACAACCGGAAGGTTATTTTGCAAAGGTGATTCACGTTAAAAAGTAAGCGTGAATGGGGGGGACTATGTTGGGATTGAAACGTCAGCTGATTGCGGCGGCCTATGCGGCCAGCCTTATGATGGTTTCGCTCCCGGCAGTTGCCCAAACGATCCCTATTCCGGGCACTAAGCCTTCTTTTTCAGAGGCAGACTACAGCAAAGCTCAATTGCGACAGCTTCAGTTTCCCGGTGCTGCCAAACAGCATTTTGGACACAAAAGGACGCCGGCCCGCTACCAACCGGCTGCCTTTGGCAGTTACGCAAAGGGCTGTGTTGCAGGCGCAGTCTCCATCCCCAAAGACGGTGAAAACTGGCAGGTGATGCGCCTGTCGCGCAACCGCAATTGGGGGCACCCTGTTCTGGTTGATTTCCTTCAGAGATTGGCCACAGATGCGCCCGCATTAGGTTGGAACGGATTGCTGGTTGGCGATATGTCTCAACCGCGTGGTGGCCCAATGCTGACGGGACATGCTTCTCACCAGATCGGGTTGGATGCAGATATCTGGTTGCGCCAAATGCCAGATTTTCGCTTTAGCGCTAAGCAACGCGAAAATGAAAGCGCTATCTCTATGCTCAACAGCAGTTTGAGCAAGCCGGGCGCAGACCGCCGCGTGAACCCCAAGCGTTGGACGGAAGCACATGCAAAACTTATTCGCCGTGCTGCACAAGATGATGGTGTGGCTCGCATATTCGTCAACCCAACCATTAAACGCGAACTGTGTAAATTTGAAAAAGGCGACCGTGCGTGGTTGCGCAAAATCCGGCCTTGGTGGGGACATCACTATCACTTCCACGTACGCATGGCCTGCCCCGCTGGTAGCTCGGAGTGTAAAAACCAAGCTACACCGGCAGCTGGGGATGGCTGCGGCAAAGAACTGACTTATTGGCTATCTGATGCGCCATGGGTCCCGAAAAAACCCAAGCCGGGCGAAAAGCCTAAACCACGCAAGCCGAAGCCTCAATTGACTGTGGCTGACCTGCCCAATGCCTGCACGACCGTATTGAAGGCAGAGTGATGAAAGTTAATAGCGGCGCTGTTGACCTGATCGTTCAGGGTGAGATCAGCGGAGACACCTTTCCGGCACTGGTTTTCTACCCCTCCTTGCATGAGGAAAACGAGGTTCGTAAAGGCCCTTATTCCATGCAGCTAGCATGGGAGGCACCCATCGCACCGGGGCATTTTCCGCTGGTGGTGATCTCGCATGGGACCGGAGGGACACATCTGGGTTATCGTGATTTGGCAAGGACCTTGGCTCGCGATGGGTATGTTGTTGTTATGCCAGAACACACCGGCAACAACAGAATCGACAATAGCCGTGAAGGAACTGACGAGAACCTACTGAAACGGCCACACCATATAACCGACGCGATTGATGCCGCTCTTTCTTCTGGTGCGCTGGGACACAGCATTGATGCAAGCCGGATAGCTGTTATTGGTCATAGCATGGGTGGCTACACGGCCTTGGCTGCCGCTGGTGGTAAACCGCGGAATGAGATGCGCGAGCCGATTTTGGTGAGAGCCGATGACCGTATACGCGCGCTCGTTTTGATGGCTCCAGCAACGCCATGGCTCCAAGGCAGCGGCACTTTGGATGAGATTACAGCAGCCTGCCTGATCTTTTCCGCCGAACATGACGTCTTCACCAACAGCTGGCACACGGACGTGGTCCTGAATGGCTACCCCGAACAATCGCCAATTCGGCATATCCCGATTGCGAATGCGGGGCACTTCTCGTTTATGAGTCCTTTTCCAGCCCCGATGAAGCAAATTCCAGGATTTTTGCCTGCTCAAGATCCTGAGGGCTTCGATAGAGAAGCTTTTCAACTCTTACTTGCAAAAGATATGATGGTGTTTTTTGAGCTGAATTTGTGAATTACTTACTTCACCAAATTCACGCATGCATGCAAGCTGTCTATTTGAAATAGATAAGTATCCACAACGTGTTGCAATTTTGGTACCGTATTGTATCGACTTCGCATACTTTACGCATATTTTGCATACCACATACAACGTTACGTTGAATTTCGACATCCAAGATAGTAGGTAATTTTCTCCGACAAACATTTTTGGTATAGACCTATGAAATATTATTCACTTATTGCTGCCAGCATCATTGCACTCAGTGCTTCCAATGCCTCGTCTGCTGATCTTTGGGAAAGCGCTTATATCGGCATTTCCGGCGGCGCATCTTTTGCAGCGGATTCAGACGTTACCAGCGGCACCTCATTGGGAAACGGAAACTCGGAATTTGACGCTGGCTTTAACGTTGAACTAAACGCAGGTTTACGCATCAACGAATATGTCAGGATTGAAGGTGAGCTAGGGTACCTTCAAAACAACTATAGCGAAATTGTAAATACGTCCATCGGAAAAGGCAAACAATCTGCTTTGTATGCCGTCACTTCAGTATACTTTGACTATCAGCTTACAGAAAACATTACACCATTCATAGGTATTGGTGGCGGTTTAGCTTCGTTCGAAATAGGAACCTTAACAGAAAAGGGCACTACAAGTTCAGGCAAACTTAAAGTTAAAGATTCTGTGACCCCCATCTTTAAGTTAAGTGTAGGTTCAGCTTATAAACTTTCTGACCGTGTAGATCTGACAGCAAGTTATGATTTTATGAAATCAGCCGACTATAAATTCAGCGGGCTTGGCGGTGAAGGGAAAACGGACTTTACGTCTCACCTTGCCCAGGTTGGTTTGCGTTATAATTTCTAAGTAGAAATGTCGCTGAGAGATTAGATAGTGAAGGGAGCTCAATGCTCCCTTTTTTATTTGTGGTCGTAGGCCGCAGGTGCCTCATCAGCATTCAAGAGAAGGCTCATCAACGTCAGATCTAACCAACGTCCGAACTTAAAGCCGACTTGTGGCAGTTCTCCGGTGACTTTGAAGCCGTATCGTTCATGAAGGCGGATTGAGCCTGTGTTCTCGCTGTCGATTGCACCGACAAGGACGTGATGCCGGTCCGCTTTGGCTAATTCAATCAGCTTTACCAGAAGAGCCGACCCTGCACCTTTGCCCTGCGCTTGCGGTGTGATGTAGACCGAATGCTCCATGGTTTTGTCATAGCCTGATTTGTCGCGGAATGGGCCGTAACTGCCATAGCCCAGCACTTCACCATTGACGTCTTCAGCTACAATGATCGGGAAACCACCCGCAATCCGTGCATCGAACCAGTTAGTCCGGTCTTCTAGCGTTTCCAGCGTATCCGTCCAGATTGCTGCCAGCGTTTTGACGGCATCGTTATGAATGTCCAGAAGAGCTGGAAGGTCGGTTTTGGTGGCGTCACGGATGATCATATAAGGCCCTGAAGTCGTTTGTGGTTATCACTCCTTTTAGGCCTCTCATATTTGGTAGAGCACAGCAACAAAAACAAACACTGCGAGGATTGAAGATATCGCAGTTAATCTCAGAGGAGCTTCAACAATCTCTCCTTGTGACCCGATGAAATAACAAAGGGCAAGCACAGGTGCTGAGAAAAATTTCACGTAAATTTAACTATGCTCAGTGAATATATAAACGAATACATACTAGGTAATTTTGAGGTTAACGATGCGTAATCATCAGCCATGACCCAAGTAATATGGGTATTGATCGTTTCTGCAACTTCTTCATTTTCACAGATCTAACTTCGCTCTTTGTGTCCGTCCATACCCCCCTTCAGGTGACGAGAAGAGCATGAGTTTATTGCAATTGGAACGACGCCATGTCCCGCATTTCCGGCCTGATCCTTTTCACCGCAGTTTCTCTTGTCGCTGGTAATTCATACGCGCAACAAATTGAAACAGATATGTATGTGACCCTCAAAGGGGCGACCGCTTTTACAATGCGAAGCACATACGATCCGATAGACAACAACCCACTCGACAAATACTCAACAGACTTTTCTGATGAATGGGCTGTTAGTGGGAGTATCGGAAGGCGATTGAACCAGTATGTGCGTGTTGAAGCTGAGCTGGGATATCTAACCAACACCATCGAAGATATTGACAGCAATGCATTTATTCTAACCGAAGGGGGCGGGACAAACCTTTCCTCGACCTACCTCATGGGCTCCGTATTTTTCGATCTACCACTGACGGAGCAACTCTCCGCGTTTGCCGGCGGCGGCATTGGCATTGCAAAACCGTCCATGGAAAAAACGGTCGTCAACGTTGCCACATCACCAGATACCCAAACCCGTAGTATGGAGACTGAGGATGAGTATGTGTTTGCCTTTAAGTTGTCCGGCGGCGTCTCCTACGAGATGTTGGAGAATGTGCATCTCATCGCAGATTACAGCTATTTCAGAACAAGCGGATTCGATGTGAAGCACATAACAAGGGTGAACTCTACTCCAGCTGCAGCTTCAAAAAACACGCTTAGCACTGAAATTGAGACACACATGATCGGCTTAGGCCTGCGCTACGATTTTTAATCAGATTCTCGATAAAACTACCGAGAGGTGGAAATGCATAAACATCTTCACCTCTCTTGCGCAATATCACTCGATTTATTAGTTACTTACATTTCATATAATACATTATATAGCAGTGATATTTACTTCAATATTTCACTTGTTCTGTGAATTACACCATTAATTATTTGGTAACACATAGATATTTGCGCGAATCTCCTTTCACGACTTCAGGAGATAGTGCGCAATGGGAAATTTTTCCTCAACTGTGATCATGTTAGTTTCTGCGTTATTGACGACAGGAGCACTCTCTACCCATCTACAGGCTGCTGACTTGGCTGAGGCGGCACAAGCGGCAGCAGCGGCGGCGGCTGAAAAGGCTGCGATGGGTATGTTTCCCCTCAAACCATATGCGGGCGCAAAGGGCTTTGTGTCTTATGCCCCGGACGGGGATTTTTATGCACCGAACGGTGGCAGGGCCAAATTCATCGAATACGACCTTGGCTGGAATGCTGCTGTGTTTGGAGGCGTGACTGCCGGTGATTTTGTGAAACTTCAGCTTGATACGGGGTACATCAGCAACGGCGTTGCCAACCTGTCTGGTGTTGAAGGTGGCAGTGGTACTGTTGCAGCAGCCTACGTGATGGCGGGTGTCGTGCTTTCGGCGCCCTTAACTCCGTTGACAAAAAAAGTTATTCCCTTTGCCGGGATTAGTGTCGGGGCTGCCTTTCCGGTTATCGGGACGATTACTGGAACAATTCCCAACGGGGATGCATTTTCCATTAAGGGGAGCCAATCGACCGTTGGTGCGCTTCTGGCCCGTGCAGGTGTTACCATCGTCATCACCCCAAAACTTGGTGCCTCACTTGAGTATGGGTTTTTCCAGACCGCAGATTTTTCACTGAATACAACAGACAATATCTCAAGCTCAGGAAATGCCTCGACTGATATATCGGCACATTTGTTTGGTCTCGGCTTCGAGTATCATTTTTGAGGGGTACTTCGGAAAATTGACGCTTTAACCAATGACTATTCACTTTATTGGCTGGAAAACACCTAAAAAGCGCGTGGGCGCCTATTATGTGCTTTGTCATAGAGCAAAGCAGTGGTAATTGAGCGCCCATGACGACCAAAACCTTGTCCAACATTCGCAATTTCTCGATTGTCGCGCACATCGACCACGGTAAATCAACCTTGGCCGATCGCCTCATCCAGGCTACCGGTACTCTCACTGATCGTGAGATGACGGAGCAGGTTCTCGATTCTATGGATATCGAGAAGGAGCGCGGCATCACCATTAAGGCTCAAACCGTCCGGCTGATTTATGATGGCGCAGACGGGGTGAAGTACACGCTGAACCTGATCGACACTCCAGGCCACGTAGATTTTGCCTATGAGGTCTCGCGCTCTCTTGCCGCTGTGGAAGGCTCCCTGCTGGTGGTTGATGCCTCCCAGGGCGTGGAAGCGCAGACGCTTGCGAACGTGTATCAGGCTATCGATAACAACCATGATATCGTGACCGTGTTGAACAAGGTTGATCTGCCTGCTGCTGAACCAGAGCGCATTAAAGAGCAGATCGAAGACGTCATTGGTCTTGATACGTCCAGCTCTGTGATGATCTCCGCCAAAACCGGCCTCGGTATTCCTGATGTTCTGGAGGCTATTGTTAAACAGCTTCCAGCACCAAAGGGTGACCCTGATGGCCCACTGAAGGCGATGTTGGTAGACAGTTGGTACGATACATACCTTGGTGTGATGGTTCTGGTTCGTATCATCGACGGTGAACTGAAGAGAGGCGACTCCATCAAAATGATGGGCACAGGCGCCGTGTATTCAATTGACCGCGTTGGTGTTATGACCCCTGCGTTTGTGATAACAGACCGTCTTGGACCGGGTGAGATTGGCGTTTTGACCGCTTCCATCAAAGAAGTGGCTGATACCCGCGTTGGTGACACTATCACCACGGACAAAAAAGGCTGCACCGAAGCGCTGCCGGGCTTTAAGCCTGCGCAACCTGTTGTGTTCTGCGGTCTTTTCCCGGTTGATGCCAACGACTTTGAAGACCTACGCGGCGCTATGGGCAAGCTGCGCCTCAATGATGCGTCTTTTTCGTATGAGATGGAAACATCGGCTGCGCTTGGCTTTGGTTTCCGCTGTGGCTTCCTTGGTCTGCTGCACCTTGAAATCGTTCAGGAGCGTTTGTCCCGCGAGTTCAACCTCGACCTCATCGCAACGGCACCCTCCGTTGTTTATGAGATGGAGATGAATGACGGCTCTCACTTTGAAATGCACAACCCAGCAGATATGCCTGATGTTGTGAAGATCAAAGAGATCCGCGAGCCATGGATCCGCGCCAACATCATGACACCAGATGAGTATCTGGGAGCTATTTTGAAGCTCTGTCAGGATCGTCGCGGCGTTCAGGTGGACCTTTCCTACGTTGGGTCCCGCGCTATGGTCACTTATGACTTGCCGCTCAACGAAGTGGTGTTTGATTTCTACGATCGCCTGAAGTCAATTTCCAAGGGTTATGCCTCCTTCGATTACGCCATCAGTGACTACCGTGCCGGTGATTTGGCGCGCATGTCCATTCTGGTGAATGACGAGCCAGTGGATGCGCTTTCTGTTCTGGTGCACCGGTCTCAGGCTGATCGCCGTGGCCGTGCCATGTGTGCGGTGCTCAAGGAGCTTATCCCTCGTCACATGTTCAAGATCCCAATTCAGGCTGCGCTTGGTGGCCGCGTGATTGCGCGTGAAACTCTTTCCGCTCTGCGTAAGGATGTGACCGCGAAATGTTACGGTGGTGATGCCTCTCGTAAACGCAAGCTGCTGGATAAGCAGAAGGCGGGTAAGAAGAAGATGCGCCAATTCGGGAAGGTTGAGATCCCTCAGGAAGCATTTATTCAAGCGCTTAAGATGGATGATTGAGCTACGGTCGGGCTTTAAAGTCCGGCTAGCAAACCTTACGCTAAGAAATTGAAGGCGGCCTTGGGTCGCCTTTTTCGTTGGAATACAAAAATAGAATCCAAGAAGGTAAGTGAACCATGTCACTTGAGAATGACCTGCGCAGCCGCGCTGAAGACAAATGTGAACTCTGTGGTGCAACCGAAAACCTAGGTGTTATTGCAGTTGGCCCAGATGGCGGCGAAAACGTCGACAAGTCCATCCTCGCCTGTTCTACCTGTTCCTCTCAGATTGAAGATGGCGCTGAGTTAAACCAGAACCATTGGCGTTGCCTGAATGACAGTGCATGGAGCACTGAGCCTGCTGTACAGGTAAGCGCATGGCGCTTGTTGAACCGCCTTAGCGGCGAAGCATGGGCACGCGACTTGCTGGATACTCTTTATCTTGATGAGGAAACACTGGCTTGGGCGCAGGCTGGTCTTGCAGCGGCAGATGACACCGACGTCATCATTCACAAAGACACTAACGGTACTGTGTTGAGTGGCGGCGATACAGTCACTCTCATCAAAGACCTCAAGGTCAAAGGCGCTGGCTTCACTGCCAAGCGCGGCACAGCAGTTCGCAACATCTCCTTGGTGGATGATAATGCTGAACATATTGAAGGCCGCGTGAACGATCAGCGGATTGTTATTCTGACTGAGTTCGTGAAAAAGTCTTAGAAACGACTAGCATAAGTAAAAATAATAGAGCGGCTCACAATGCCGCTTTATTTACACGGTGGAAACTGATTCTGCGCTGCCTTAAGCACTTCAACGCACCGACACCCCTTCCTTTTAGGTAGTAAAAAACACGTGTTACTACCGATTCCCTATGCTAGACACACTGATAATTTCAATTTTTAGTTGTAGGGAACAATAAGCGGTGCGAAATATTTTATTCTTTTTCACTCTACTAATTTTACTGTCAGGCTGTCAAAGCACTTGCGACGGCTCAAATGAGTGTTTTGACAAGCGTATTGCAACTTCCAAAAACACTATGGAAGTACGTTCCTATCAGGACGTGTTAGGCGGTACAACCGTCAAAGACTGGAGCCAGGGACATGGCACCCAGTTTGAATATTTGGGAAAAAATGGACGGGCTTACCTCGTCTATCCCGGAAATACTCATGTGCTTCCGGGCCACTGGGCAATTGTTCAAACTGGACGAGATGCGGAAGTCTGTTTCCGCTATCCAACCAACAGCTATAATCCAGTCACAAGTGAAAGTGGTGGACGTTGGAAATGCCGTAAAGCGCTTTCCTTTGTAAAACATCTTGAGGAAATAAGAAGTGGTGACCTTCTACGTCTAAAACGCACAAGTAAGCTTCCTAAAATTCTGCCGAAGAAAATTAATATTTCTATCAAAGCTGCCATGAAAGAAGTTGGCTACAAGGCAAAGCTCACACGAAATAAAGCATGCACGTGGAACCGCGAAAACTGCCGTCCATGAAGATTCTGATGGTGCTGTTTTGAGCATATACGATGCAGTTAACTCTGGTCTAAGACCTTAAAGTCGAAAACCAGAGTTAACTGCCAAGTGCGGCACTGCAATTTATCCTTACCTGTCCCAGCATAGCCACCGTATCCACAGCCGCTAAATTAGATCTCTTCATCCATTTGGTCTGGTAGCATATGCATGTGCAGATGGATTTGGTGTGGGGATACGCGCAGTAGGATCTGATTGTTTGACCATTGCCGCAAAGCTGCGCCTGCTTTTGATGTTTCTATCCTGTAGTGACGGCCGCCTCTTCTTGCGTACCAGTCGATGCGATCTGTGCCCAGCCATCTCCGCGTTTTGATGGGGTGTAGCATTGTCAAGGTTCCGGGATAATCTGCGAGCAAGAGACTGACCGCGCCGGCAACTCTCGTTTCCTTCATGATTTCATGGGTCTCGCAAATCTGTTGCTTTTTGACAGTGGCAACCCGCCGGCCCACATGGGCATATTCATTGAAGTACGCGAGCCTTTCATCCTGCGGAAGATAATCGTAAACAACGATGCCGTTTTCATCCAGGAATGAAAAATAGAAGGAGCTGTTTGTGTATTGGAGCGTAACTCGCTGTAGTTGCTTTCCTATCCACCGCTGGACTGTGTTCCCGCTGGCAGTCAAATATTCAGTGCTGCCTTTTTTTTGCAGAACAAGTCCCAAACCAATCAGATAATCATTGTCTAGAAACCGAGAGGCAATGCCGCCGCCCAACAACATGCCTGACGAGACGTGTTGACCTGAAAATCCATCCGCACCAGTTGTGATATCCATGCCTGCCCCTCGTAAACACAAGAATTTCATGTTTCAAACGTGGAACAATTCCTAGGCAAAAGCAGTCCTTCAAATGCCTCAGATGGATAGTCTCAGGTTACTTATTAGGGAGTGAATCTCAGGGGGAGAGCGACTTGCATCACTCCAGTTTATTTTAGTTCCTCGTCTTTCAGACTCACAAAGATCAGAGCAAGGAAAGCGATGATACTGATGTTGTAGGAGGTTTCTACCGCGCTGTTTCCCAGTGGAGATTGCCAGGCCAGAAACCATTCCCCTCCGAATACAACAAACCCTAGGAACCACAGCAGAATGGCCGTGCAATAGCCCAGAGACACCATGATCTTGGATCGGCTAAAGACTTTCGCTGACTTCCCAATATTTGCAAGCATCCGAAGACTGCCAATGATGAGCAGGAAGGCGATGAAGCCTTCTATAGCCAGTATAATGGACAGAAAGACCTGAGCACTCTCTAGCGGAAAGATTGCACGCGCTTGGGGGCTGGTTGGAAAGACATCCACCATTGAGATGACCGATTCCACATAGGCCAGGTTCGCCGGGGCGTCTTGAAAATTGTTGAGACTGGCCATTGCAGCAAAAGCGCCAAAAGCCAGAGAGATCAGAATTTTAATCAGTCGTAGAACCATGGATCTGTCCGTTGTTTTCCAACAGTAGATCAGATCCACTCTAACGGCTGGTTATGCTGTCTATTTGGCTCTTGCACTTTGCATTGGCTGTTTGTTAAGCAAGCTACAGAGCTAAGAGATATCCAAAATTTCAGGCCAGAGGGCAGCATTTTGCTTGCTGAAAGCTTTGAGGTGACCAACTTCTTTAAGCTCAAAATCTTTTGGATCGAGCACCTGCCGTGTGGACCGGGCCTCTTTGTAAAGCACCTCAAGGCGATCAACAGAAGCCTTTGGGGCGGTATCATCATCGGTAAACCCAATAATTTTCATAGGGCCTGTGAATGGCTTGGGATTCATCTGAGGGAGCACACTGCCGATATCGCTGGTGTAGAAGGTTGGTGAGGTGCACCATTTGCGCCATTGCCAATAGACGCCCGCTGGCATGTCCGCACCGAGACCTAAGGCTTTACCCGGTAGGTATCCTTTTATGCGGGTGAAAATTGGACCCAGTAAATACCAGAAGAGAATGACCGTGAGAAAGTATGGCATGTGATGATCGCGCCAGTAGACCTGTCCGCACGCGACTGTCGTGATTTGATCAACCTTATGCAGGTTTTTATGAAACGGGAACATGAACCCACCAAGGGAATGGCCTATGACATGAGTTTTAGGCGTATCTGCCAGCTCCAGAAGCGCCTCTAGTGCAGCTTGCTGGTCATGCACGCCCCAATCAACCATGGTTGCCGCAGACTGGCTTGGGTGGATTTTTTTGGAGGCTCCAAAGTCACGGTAATCGTAAGTCAAGCACAGGTGTCCCTGCTCCGCCACCCAGCGGGCGAACTTGCCGTAAAACGCCTGAGGCACGCCGGTTGCACCATGAATAATGACAGAGGATTTCGGTGGGTCTTTCGGCCAAAAAGCCTTCCCGACCAAAGTTGCGCCCTTGCTCGGAATTGTGAGCAATTCCACTCGCTGCTCGTTCATACCCATCGTTTCTTCCACTGCTGTCATTACCATTCGGATGCCATCCTCCAGATGACCGTATAGGATCAGATATTGACGTATAGGTAAAGGCGTCTGACAAAATAAAACCCTCTCTTTCGAGAAGGTCTCATCAAATCCTTATGGATTTTGTCGCGCTCCCAGCAAGTTGCCTCGCCAAGACCTACAGCAAGCTGCTGAATAAGGCCGTCCTACTTTCCTTATCCTGCTCCTACTTCTGCATTGCTGCTATTCGTCTTCCTCCGTCCCGAAGAAGCGCTGCAGGCAACACAATTGGCAAGCTCTTATCCTACCTCGTCCCCACGAGCAGAATACTCTGCATCTGTACCAGCAAGGATCGAATCGACCGAACTTGTCTTTGAAGCAAATTCAGAAACAACAACCGTTCCAAGGATAACCAAGAATACGCAAATGAATAAAGCCAAACCGAAAGTCATAGTCCCTCCACTCCAATGACACCTGAAGCGTAGAATCCGGCTTGATTTATGTCAATACAACTTTCGAATTTGACTAATGTAAAAAATACTAAGGGTCCGTTCTCGGTTTCTTGACTATTTCATTTTGCGGCGCACAAATCATCCAATCTCATACATAAATGACCGTGTATTTTTGCTGCAACGCAAGAAATCGCTCTCCAACCTAAAGACCGAAGGTCGAGATTCCTCTTCTGATGGATTCATCCCCATTTTATTATGTAAGACAGACGCAATCAAAATGTATGGACAGATATTGCACTCAGGTAGGCAATGCAAAATGCGCGTGAATACCACGCTGGAGATCAGTTTTTTTCTGCCCGACCTAGGTGTGAATGATGCAAACAGCGCTTTCTTGCGAACGCTGGTGCGTTGCAGATACTGGCATTAAGCGGGTGGAGCATTCTGGGGGATGGCGGGAACAGAGCTCCTGCTTCAAGCAGCTGAGGCATAAACAGTCGCTTACACTGCTCAAACGTTCTGCTGCAGATCTAGCCCCTTGCCGTTATCAAGGCGGATAGTTCATACGCGAAAGGGTGCCTTCCCCTCCCCGGAAAAGGCACCCTTTTCTAATGGCTCTTTGTTGGACGGTCTAACAAAGAGCCACTTATAAAAAATTTGCCGCAACGGGGGTTTGTTGCGGCAAATTTTCTGATCACTAATTGCTTTAACTCAGGCTATTACAAATATCGTCAAGCTTTACCTGCAATAGAGAGCTGGCATTTTATTGACCAAAGATAGGCAAGTTACCAGTCAGTTCAAACGCTGTGATAATGAAGACAATAATACCAAAGCCGAAGACCATTGCCTGGCGGGCGTTACCACCAGCAACCTGGAAGATGTTAGGATTCCGTTCACGACAGATACGAACCATGATGATTGGAGTCAGCAGGCTGAAGATCACCAGCACAACACCAGCATAACCGATTGCTGCGATGAACCCATGTGGGTACAGGATAGCAAGGATGATGGTTGGTACGAATGCGATAGCTACAGTTTGTACTTTACCAACAATGGTAGAAGTGTCGAACTTGAACAGATCAGAGATGTAATCATACAGGCTCAGAGACACACCCAGGAAGGATGTTGCAACAGCCATGTTGCCAAAGATCTGTAGGATTACAGAAATATTGGAACTGATACCGGACTCGCTAAGAGCACCGATGATGCTACCGATGTTACCGCCTTCTGCGATAAGCGCCGGGAATTGATCACGGGAGATATTTCCGAATACCGCGAACATCCACAGGAAGTAGAAGCCACCAGCAAGGAAGATTGCGATCAACAGCGCTTTGCTTGCGCGCTTTGCGTCCAGACCCAAGTAGTTGGTAACGGTTGGAACTGTAATCTGAAGACCAAAACTCGCCACCAAGAAGGAGATGGTGTAGAACGCATAAGGTGTGCGCTCGCCGAGTGAGATATCAGGGAACAAATTCCCGGTAGAAGAGTTACCAATCAGCGAACTCAGGCTAATCATGAATGTAATGATCATGCCGCCGATAAGAACGGTGTTCACACGGTCAACAGCTCTGGTACCCATCATTACGATAGATAAAAGCACGACCGCGAAGATCAAACTCGCCACTCCAGATGACATTTGAACGTCACCGAAGATTGAAAGCGAGTAGGTAATAATAGAACTACCGCCAGAGATGTATGCATAGGTGAGCACGTAGCAAAGGAACGCAACGGACAAACCATTGATCAGTCGACCAAAGTTGCCAATTGTACCTTTAGCAAGGCTGTCGTAGTTAGATCCTTCAGGGAAGTGAAGTGTCACCTCCATAATGTACATAGACGCACTGTGCATTATGTAGCCGACAACGACCATAAGGAGCAGACAAACGGTGAACCACACGCCACTGTTTGCCACTGGCAGTGAGAACATGCCCGCGCCAACTGCAGTGCCCGCTGCAATCACACTTGCCCCAAGGATCGTACCTTGGCTTTTTTTGGAATCCTTATTCTCGGATTTTCCAGGAGATTGTGCTTGTTCTGTTGCGATGGTCATCATGAGCCTCCCAACTCTGGTTATTTTAAATACCGTGACCAAAAGGGAATATATTTATCGTTGGATTTATATGTAATTGGCAACGAAAATATTACTTAGTACTTGCGGATACCCACCATTTTTTGATGAAATCAAGTACTTCAGAGTAAAAGAGGGCGCTGTGGCCCTCCTTCGCCATTAGATATTCTACTTATCTAACTTAGTTGGTAGCTTAAACTTCTGCAAAACGACCAGTGAAGAAGCGAAGTACCTTAGGTTCGAATACGAATTCAAGACCCTTGATGTTTTCGCGGTTCTTGAACAGTTCGATGATTGCGTCTGCTACGTAGTCCATGTGAGCGTATGTGTACACACGACGTGGGATAGTCAGGCGAACTGTTTCAAGCTTAGGTACGTGGTTTTTACCAGTCTTCACGTCACGGCCAGCGGAAACAATGCCACGTTCCATGGTGCGAACACCGGAGGTACGGTAGATTGCTGCTGCAAGTGCCTGTGCAGGAAGGTTCTGCTGATCAATGTGCGGCAAGAATGCACGAGCATCCAAGAAGATTGCATGACCACCGTATGGTTTAACCATTGGTACGCCAGCTGCTTCCAAACGTTCACCGAGGTAACGGATCTGGTTTACACGGTGTGAGATGTAATCGTATTCAACGGATTCAGTGATGCCGATAGCCATCGCTTCCATGTCACGACCAGCAAGACCACCGTAAGAAGGCATACCTTCGAACTGAACAACCATGCCTTTAGCTTCTGCGAACAACTCGTCGTCGTTCATGCAGAGGAAACCGCCGTTGTTTGTCAGGCAATCTTTTTTGCCGGACATAGTACAACCGTCGCCGTAGGAGAACATTTCAAGGAGGATTTCCTTGATTGACTTGTCTTCGAAGCCAGCTTCACGATCTTTGATGAAGAATGCATTTTCAACACAACGTGTTGCATCGTACATCACGTCAATGCCGTGCTTGTGGCAAAGTTCGCTTACAGCTTTGATGTTAGCCATGGAAACAGGCTGGCCACCAGCAAGGTTCACGGTTACAGCAAGACAGATGTAAGGGATCTTGTCGCCACCAACTTCGTCGATGAGCTTCTGCAATTTAGCCATGTCAACGTTACCTTTGAAAGGTACGTCAGCAAGGTCAGGCATGTGAGCTTCATCACAGATAACGTCAACGAATGTTGCGCCATTACGTTCCTGGTGGAAACGTGTTGTGGTGAAGTACATGTTACCAGGTACGAAATCGCCTGGTTTGATTGTCAGTGTGGACAGGATGTTTTCTGCGCCACGGCCCTGGTGAGTAGGGATCAGGTGTTTGAAGCCAAAGTGCTCACGAACAACTTCTTCAAGGTGGTAGAAGTTTTCGGAACCAGCATAAGCTTCGTCACCGATCATCATGCCAGCCCACTGCTTATCGGACATTGCTGATGTACCGGAATCGGTCAGCAAGTCGATGTAGCAGTCTTTAGACTTCAGCAGGAATGTGTTGTAGCCAGCTTCTTTAACAGCAGCTTCACGTGTAGCTTCTGGAATGAAGTACATTGGTTCAACAGATTTGATCTTGAACGGTTCAGGCATAAACTTAGTCATAAGAACGTCCTCTTGCTTGCATATTCGTTGTTGTGGTGGATGCATTTGGTGCATCCCAAATTCAGTAATGATGAGCGCGCATTTCGAAAGAAAAGTATTCATATTTCTTTCTGGTGGATATTTGGTCTCATCAACTTCACATATTATTGATACTCAAATATTTCATCGGTGCAATAAGTAACAATAACCATATGTGAATAAATCATCGTTTTTATATACAAATCACAAGCACATATACCTTTATGAAATACACATAGTACTGCTATCTACATGTGCATTACTCGAGCAAGCAAAGATATAATCTTTACTTACCCTTGGTGGTGCTGTGATCTGTATATGCCCCACAGCCAAGTAACAGACACAGCTCCGCCATCTATTTGCCCATGACAACTGTCGTGCCATGCAAACAAAAAAGAAGACAAACGCCTTACGACTGAAGCAATTCCGGCATAACTGCAGCGCAAACCGGAGATGTCGAGTGTATTGCCAATATCAATGCGCAGTTCTGCTGCAGCACATGACGTACTTTACCAGAATTCACGCTGAATATTTACTAGGTTGGGGGACTTTGCATGTGCTGGCCAGCTTCGGCGCTCCGCATCTGTGGCGGACTGTAAGAGGCTGAAAGCAGGATCACATGCGTCCACACGACAGGAGCGACTCCATCGCATGACGAGGAGTGGCTATACCAGGTGCAGATTGTTAGCCATGGAAACATCTTCGATGTGCCAAGGTAATTTATAGCTCTTCAATTTATTCAAATACACCTGAAAATAGCGCATTTTCAAACTCCCTGTGCAATTTCAGAGACCGAATTAATTGCACACAACGGAGTTTGTGGTTTTTGGCCGAAAAGTCAAAATGAAAAACTACTTAGGTGCACAGTCACAATGCCCTGTTGCATGCCGCCGCGCGATGTGCCGTACGGTCTTCTTCCGCAGAGGCACCAAGGGCTTCCACTGTTACCGGTGGTGTTTGCCCCGCTTTATCTGATTTTATTCCCCTGGGTATTGAGCGAAATATTCCACAATATTCTTATATATTAGTTGGTCCTGCCATTATTATAATATGAATTGGCATGAAACACTCTCGCGTGCAGGCAGTTTGGCGGGGTGAGACTTAGGCTCCGAATCGTCAAATATCACTGGCCTTCGATATGCTTTGCGGACCAATGGAGCTTGTATATAGGCCTGCCAGAACATACTGCATGCCGATGCCATGGTGCGTGGCGTGTAACTATTCCCCAATAACTGGGTCCAGTTTCCCGGGAGCTATATTGCGGGCTTAAGGCAACGGGTTCGTGAGGGGGAGCGCTTTGAACACCCCTCCTTTTGTCGTCATCCCGGTCACCGAGCCGGCGGACTCATGATCGAAAGGCCGTTCAGGGCTCTGATCTGGAACCCGACACCCTCCGCCTCACACCCATTCAGGCACAAGAATGACACACAGGGACCCAGCGAGGGGATGTTGATTGCGGTGAGTGTTTGTTGGGTAAGTTTTTCAGCTCGGGGGGATAAAGTGGCTAGGGTTTGAGCCTGGGGCTCTGGGTCCCGGGTCTTCGCCCGGGATGACACCGAGGGGGAGGCAACATCTGAGCTCCTCCGTGCTCATCGTGGGCTTAAGTGTGCAACGATCTGCGCTTTGTTAACGGCTCAGCTTCGTCGCAAAGCCGTATGGTGGGTTGGTATTGATTTCTCGGCAGCTAGTTTTATTAGGTATCGGACTTTTGGGCTGCTCAAATTGATTTTCTCGATGGTTCGGCATTGTGGGATTTGGGGCAGCTGCAGGTCTTCATAGGAACGCAGGAAAATGCAAAACCGTGCAAAGCAACGCAAACGCTCTTGAGCGGAGTTGTGCCCGTGTCCTTCTCGATATTCTGACGCTGTCTTCCACATGACGGTTGCAGGTGCGACTTGGTGCCCTGCCCTTTGCCAGAGGTGTGGCTCTGTTCTACCCTTTTGAAACTTCTAGTTAGTTTTAAAAGTTCGAGTCCCCAATAGTACTGATAAGCGCGCAATCTTTGGTTTACATGGCCGGCTTATACACCCCGTGCGGATAGGAGGACGAGGTTCTATTCCCATGGGTTCTTGGAGTTTGCTTCGTTGGTTTACATAGCAACGCAAAAGGGCCGCGACGGGGCATAAGATGGAGGCGTGTGCACGTTATACTCCGTCTGTTGCTCGGTATGCTGGTTCCCGGCTGCACTTCTGGTGGCAATGAGAACTTGCATCCTTTGATCCGTTAGGGCTGGGAACGGCTGGACGACAAAGGAAGGTCTGCGCGTTGTGTCGGCTGACCTACGCTTCACGGACTTCGCCGCCAGCGGCAATAAGATGTTGAAATACAATGCGTATGCGTTTGATCACGCGTGGGGGACCGCAATCCCGTTGTGGACATGTGGATCCATGGGCAGGATGTGACCACCAAGGAAGTGCCCTTGTTATTTGACGGTGGAGGGCAGCTGACAACCTCTTCCATGAATGAGGTTGAGGACGAGATCTGCACCAGACTTATCACCACCAACACCTAGGATAAGGGGCATTTTCTTGGCCACCTGTTTGCGTTGCTATGTAACGGGCGGTTTTGCCATTGGTTTGGCGGTTTATCCCCGCGTTGGCGTTGGGTTCTGCCCAGTTTCCTGAGGTTGCGATTACCGGGTTGGCCGTTGGGCGCAGCGGTTGTGTTCTTGGTTGGTGGCAGGTGAGGTTATGAACGTATGTTCATTTCCTAACTTGTCAGATTATTTTGACGGGTGCATTGTTATGAACATAAGCTCATATAAAGAGGTATTTGTTATGCCACGTCCTAGAAAACTTCGCATGATACAAGGCTCGACCAGCGGAGTTCGATTTTTCAAACCGCAAGGGGTTCCTTTGCGCAAGCTGAAAGCCGCTGTACTGACCGAAGATGGCATGGAAGCGTTGCGACTGGCCGATGCAGAAGGCCTGGAACATGCTGCTGCAGCTGACTTAATGGGAATATCCCGGCCTACGTTCTCTCGGCTCGTCGCGCATGCTCGTACGACTGTAGCGACTGCGCTTTGCGAGGGGATGGCGCTCAAAATTGAGGGCGGTGCTGTTGAGATGGCGGCTGCCTGTGCGCCTGAGGCCGAGCTAAGCGGCGAGGATTGCCAACGGATGCGGCGACGGCGCGGGTTTTGCGGGCGAGCCGGTGTCATCTCAGAGGATGTTGTAGTGCCGCCAGCGGAGTCTCGCGTGGATGAGGCGGGTTGAGGTCATTTAATTTAACTTATCTGATGCGGTGTGCGAGTTTATACCCTACCCGCACCGAAGTTCTCCGCCTTTCCGGCTTACTTCACACAGCGGAGACTTTAAGCATCGATAAAGAAAAACGCGGTTCCCAAGTCATTTTGGAAACCGCGTTTTTTGATGTTCAGGATGAAAGTGTTATCCCCGCAGGGTACCACCTGTAGCCTTTTGAACGGACGCAACAATCTTGTTTGAGACCGCCTCGATATCCTCATCGGTGAGGGTCTTTTTGGTTGGCTGCAGCGTCACATCAATCGCGAGGGAGCGCTGACCTTCCGGAACGCCCTGCCCTTCGTAGATATCGAAGAGATTCACGTTTGTGATCAAAGTCTTATCGGCGCCCTTCGCAGCGCGAAGCAGCTTATCAGCCGGGATAGAAGCATCAACAAGGAACGCAAAATCGCGTTTCACCGACATAAGATCCGCAGCATTCAAAGCACCTTTGGATTTAGTGGCCTTCTTTTTCGGAGTCGGCACCGCATCGATGAACACTTCGAACGCGACAAGCGGCCCTTCAATATCCAATGATTCCAAGGTCTTAGGATGGATTTCACCGAAGTAAGCCAGAGTGTTTTTCGGCCCCATCTTCAGCGCACCAGAGCGGCCTGGATGGTAGTAGGATGGCGCATCAGCGAAGACCATCAGCTTATCAACCGCAGCACCTATTGAGGACAGCACTGCACCAGCATCGGCTTTCGCGTCGAAAACGTCAACGTTTTCAGCGGACCCAGACCAATGACGGCCTGAGCCGGTTGGTTTTGCTGTGCCGCGACGAATGCCTGCGACGACCATCTTCTGGCCGTTTTCGCTATCGTTTTCAAATACTTGGCCGACTTCGAACAGTGCGACATCTGCGTAACCACGGTCTGCGTTGCGCTGGGATGCGGAGAGCAAGCCGGGCAGCAGGGATGGGCGCATGTCAGACATGTCTGATGAGATCGGATTTGCCAATGACAGCAATGGGTTACCACCGCCGAACAGTTCAGCCTGTGCTTTGGGGATGAAGGACCAGAGCACAGCTTCATCCATGCCGCGTGTTGCTAGTGCGCGGCGGGAATAAGAGCGGCGGGTTTGGCTAACAGTTAGCACCTTTTGGGAGATTGGCTCCATGCGAGGCAGGGTAGCAGTTGGCACTTTGTCGATGCCAACAATACGCATAACCTCTTCCACCAAATCAGCTTTTCCGTGTACGTCCGGACGCCAGCTAGGAGGAGAAACCTTCACCACACCGCTGTTTCCAGCAACCCAGAAACCAAGGAGGGTGAGGATAGCTTTGATCTCACCGCGGGAGACTTCCAAACCGGAAAGGCGCTTCACTTCACTGAATGGGAACTCAATTATGCGCTCTTCCTGCGGGACTTCTCCTAGTACATTGAGGTCAGACGCTTCACCGCCACCACACAGGTCCATAACCAATTTTGTAGCAACTTCAAGGCCTTCCACCATGTAGGCAGGGTCTACACCGCGCTCAAACCGGTAGCGAGCATCGGTAGATATTCCCAGTTTGCGGCCTGTGCGGGCAATGCGGTTTGGACACCACAGCGCGCTTTCGATCACAACATTGGTTGTGTTTTCGTCACAACCTGTTGATTCTCCACCCATAATTCCGCCGAGGGATTCCAGACCGTTGTCGTCTGCAATCACAACTACGTTTTCATCCACGGCATAAGTTTTGCCGTCGAGGCCAACAAGTTCTTCACCAGCTTTACCGTGACGAATGGTGAGATTGCCCGAAACCTTATCTGCATCAAAGACATGCAGTGGACGGCTCTGGTCCATCGTCATGTAATTGGTGATGTCCACGAGGGCATTAATCGGGCGCAGACCGATAGCAATCAGGCGCTTTTGCATCCATTTAGGCGACGGGCCGTTTTTGATGCCGCGGACCACACGGTAGCCAAATGCAGGGCAATGTTCCGGGCTATCCCCTAGATCCATAAGGACTTTTGGGTCATTTGCGTCGCTATGTGCGTTGATTTGCGTTTTTTGCGGGGTTTTTAGCGTTCCTAAGCCAGACGCTGCCAAATCACGCGCAATACCATAAACACCAGCGCAATCCGGGCGATTTGGTGTCAGGCCAATCTCGATAACCGGGTCATTCATACCCGCGTAATCCACATAGCGCATGCCAACCGGAGCATCTTCCGGCAGGTCGATAACGCCGTCGTGCTCGTCAGACAGTTCCAGCTCGCGCTCGGAGGCCATCATGCCGAAGCTTTCCACATCGCGGATTTTGCCAACAGCGAGTGTCACGTCCAGACCGGGGACATAATCGCCCGGCTTGGCGAATACGCCGACCAGACCGGTGCGGGCATTTGGTGCACCGCACACAACCTGCATCGGTTCGCCTTCGCCGGTGTCAACTTTCAACACGCGGAGGCGATCGGCATTGGGATGCTGAACAGCTTCCAGCACGCGGGCGATTTTGAATGTGCCAAGACGGTCAGCCGGATTGGTGACCTCTTCCACTTCCAGCCCGATCAGCGTCAGGCGCTCAACAATTGCATCAAGGCTTGCATCGGTCTCAAGATGGTCCTTGAGCCAGGAAAGAGTGAATTTCATGTGTCTGCTCTTTTGTTAGGACCAAGATTACTTGGAAAGGCCTGCCATTAAGGATGGAACGTCCAGTGGGCGGAAGCCGTAATGCTTCAGCCAGCGCACATCTGCATCAAAGAAGGCGCGCAGGTCGTTCATGCCGTACTTAAGCATTGCGAGGCGGTCGATGCCGATGCCCCACGCAAAGCCCTGATACACATCCGGGTCCAGACCACAGTTGCGCAGAACATTTGAATGAACCATGCCGCAACCGAGAATTTCCATCCAGTCGTCGCCGGTGCCGATTTTCACCTCGGAACCGGAGCGATCACACTTCACGTCCACTTCCATGGAAGGTTCGGTGAACGGGAAGAAGCTTGGGCGGAAGCGCAGCTCCACATTGTCCACTTCAAAGAAAGCTTTGAGGAACTCTTCCAGTGTGCCCTTCAGGTGGCCGATATGCGTGGTCTTGTCGATCACGAGGCCTTCCATCTGGTGGAACATTGGTGTGTGGGTCTGATCGCTATCACAGCGGTATGTGCGGCCCGGAATGATAATGCGCAGCGGTGGTTCCTGATTGCGCATGGTGCGGATCTGAACCGGAGAGGTGTGCGTGCGCAGCAACATACGTTCGCCGTCTTCTCTTTCATTAAAGAAGAAGGTGTCATGCATTTCGCGGGCCGGGTGGCCTTCCGGAAAGTTGAGAGCGGTGAAGTTCAGCTCATCAGTCTCGATATCCGGGCCTTCAGCAACGGAGAAGCCCATGTCCGCAAAGATCGCGGTCAGCTCTTCAGTTACCTGAGTGATTGGGTGGATACGGCCTTCTTCTGCCGGGGTGTTGCGCAGCGGCTGGCTCACATCAACGGTTTCAGAGGCGAGACGGGCGTTAAGAGCATCGATCTTGAGCAGCTCTTTGCGGGCAGCTATTGCTTCGCCAAGGCGGTTTTTCAAGCCGTTGAGTGCAGGACCCATTTCCTTGCGCTCTTCCGAGCTCATTTTACCAAGCGTTTTCATTTTTTCAGAAACGCTACCCTTTTTGCCAAGGGCGGCAACACGCACGTCTTCCAGTGCGGCTTCAGAGTCAGCACCGGCAATCGCGGTGTTAATCTCGGCTTCGAGTGTTTCGAGGTCGGACATAATCCCTCAAGGGTTTGCATGTGCCAACAGCCGAACGCAACGTGAGTCACGGCTGGGCAGATAAAATTCGTGGAGGTCTTTTAACGAATGCAGCCAGCGCAATAAAGGGCTAGACGTGATTTCTGAGCGATTGTTTTCCAACTATTGCGATGAAAACACTCAGAATGCCCTATTTTAGCTATTCGCTGGTGATCACTGAGGAAAATTTGCAGCTCATGCTACGCAGTTCCCCGTTGCTTAAACGCGTTAAGCCAAGCCCATAAATCGCCCACACGCCGGACCATCATGGGTGCGAGCGGTGAATGGTGCTGCAATGTATGTGCCGAGCGGCATGGGGAATCCTTTGAGGATTGGTTGTGGTGTGGGGATGGTATCAGAGAGGGAGTGGCGGGGGAAGGAGATATCAATTACGCTGGCGCGGCTTCAAGTTTTTGTTCAGCAGCCTTTGGTGCAATTTCTTCTATCAATAAACGACTAATGTACATATTGCATAAAGCGGTTCTTATTGGATTCAGAACTTCTGTTGCATTGTCATCTTCCATTCGGCTCCAATCAAACAACTCAGAAGTCTCGAAATGGGCTTGTGCGATATATTTAATTTCGTTGATGTATGAGAGGCCTCGAAGCCCTCGACCTGATTGTTCAGAGCCCCCGTAAGTCGTGCGTGAGTTATTTGGAGCTTTACAAATATAGCAGAAATCTCTTTCAACTTATCACTATTTGACGAGAGTGCGGCATGTAACATTTGAATTTCGCGAATGGGAAGATCTGCCTTAAAATCAATTTCCAAAACTATCTCATGAATTGAGATCGAGGTTGGGATTGATGGATCATTGTAATTTTTCCGCATCTTCATCAATAAATGCTCATAAAATTGCGCTGCTTTGGTTAGGTAAGAACATAATCCAGATAAAGCAAAAGACATCATTGCTCTGTCCGCTTGAGCTATAGATTTCTGCTTATCAAGCTCAATTTCCTCTTGTTTTTCAGCAATATCCTGTACTGATTGTCGTTGTAATCTCATCTCACTAAGTGTGGCGGCACCCAATTCAGCAGAACGCTTAGCTGCATCAGCAGACCTGTAAGCTGCGTAGGCGGCTGCAACAGTTCCAAAGGCAGCAACGAATTCAATCCAAGAGAAGTCTTTAAATGTCGCCTCAATCTGAATGATATCGTTTAACAAAAGGCCGTTGAGCTGAAGAAAGCTAATTCCGAAAATAAATGCTAGCCAGAATAAAAACCCAGCTGCGACAAGGAACAGAAACCAGCCGACGTATCTCATCAATAAACACCTAGAAAAAACTGAAACACCTAATGTAATCTGCCAGTTAGCATAACCGCATTAGTACCGCTGTGAAAGAACCAAAGATAGAACTGCGAGATGGCCCCCGGATCACATTTCGTTTATCCGGGATGATAGCGAAGCATAAAAGTCAGACGCGCGGAACCCTCAAGTGTCTTCCCGGCCTCCGAGCCGGGATCCAGTGCCCCGTCATTCTAATGAATGTTGATGTGCCCGTGAAAGTTGACGGTCTTGCCTTGCCGGTTCTCGTGCGCTTGTCAGTGCTAAACCGAGAGGTCTGTGTTTGGTGTTCCGCTGGTTCTGGGTCCCGGGCCTTCGCGTTGCTCCGCCCGGGATGACACCGGGGCGTGTTGCGTGGCCAAACCTCACCCACAGGTGTGTCGTCCTCCAGATAGCATCTCATCAACCAACACGCAGCTCGGTGAAACTCAAAGGTGCATCACACCCACCGGGTGTCATCCCGGCCCCTGAGCCGAGACCCAGAGAGAGCCTCCTCCTACTCCAATGATCGGTGTTGTGCATCGTGAAGCAGTGCGCCCTGCCATGCCGGGTGGCTGACACTTGTCAGCGCTAAACCGAGAGGTTTGTGTTTGGTATTCCGCTGGTTCTGGGTCCCGGGTCTTCGCGTTGCTCCGCCCGGGATGACACTGGGCGTGTTGCGAGGCCAAACCTCACCCACGGGTGTCTCATCCCCCAGATACCATCTCATCGGCCAAGCCTCTGTTCCGCAAAAATCAGAGATGCGCCTCTCTCCCCCTCGGCTGTCATCCCGACCTCCTAGCCGGGACCCAGAGAGCGCCTCCACCGACTCCAGTGTTCGCTTTTGTGCGCCGTGAAACACTCCGCCCTGCCATGTCGAGTGGCTGGCACTTGTCAGCGCTAAACTGAGAGGTTTGTGTTTGGTATTCCGCTGGTTCTGGGTCCCGGGTCTTCGCGTTGCTCCGCCCGGGATGACACCAGGGCGTGTTGCGAGGCCAAACCTCACCCTCGGGTGTTCACCCCCTAGATACCATCTCATCCGCCAAGACCCCGCTCGGCGAAACTCAGAGGTGCGCCTCTTTCCCCTCTGGTGTCATCCCGGCCCCCGAGCCGGGACCCAGAAAGAGCCTCCTCCTACTCCAATGATCGGTGTGTCAATGCTGAGTCAAATTTCCCCACATGTGCTGGACGGAAAGTCCTCAGTTTGAGTATTTGGTGACCAGCCTTTTCTGTGGGTCTAACTCTCCTTTTTGGGTGGCCTGCCGCGTCGTTTTGGTGGTGGAGGTGGAGCTATTGAAGCGTTAGCCCGTACGTGCTCTGGCATGAGGTCCGCATGGCTGCGCAACCGATAACTAGCACCTTCGATCTGGATGACGACGGCATGATGCAAAAGCCGATCGAGAAGGGCTGTGGCAATAACGCGATCACCAAAGATCTCCCCCCATTCCGCAAAGCCACGGTTTGAGGTGAGGATCATGGATCCCTTTTCATATTTGGCATTGACGAGCTGGAAGAACAAGTTTGCTCCCCCATTGGTAATTGGCAGATAACCGATTTCATCGACGATTAGCAGTGAAGTTCGTGCAAAGAAGCGTAGTTTCTCAGTCAACCGCCCTTCTTTTTCAGCTTTTGCCAAGGCTTCGATGAGGTGAGCTAAAGCAATGCGATACACCCGTTTACCCGCTTTAACGGCTGCAACCCCAAGAGCAGTTGCCAGATGGCTCTTTCCTGTACCAGGTGGACCGAGAAAGTGTACCACTTCATTGCGAGTGATGAACTCCAGTTCGGCTAGAGCCATGATGCGATCCCTGTCCAGCGAGGGCTGGAAGGTAAAGTCGAAGCTTTCCAGTGTTTTTATCGGAGTAAGCCGCGCTGTCGTCAGGGCGACGCCGATACGGCGGCCCTCGCGTGTTGAATATTCTTCATTGAGCAGAGAATCCAGGGCCTCCAGTGCCGTGAGTTCCCCTTGTTCCAATTGGCTCAGCGTGTGGTCGAGCACCTCTAAAGCCCGCGGCATTTTTAAGCCTACCAGTGAAGACTGAATGCGTTTACTGAGCGAACTCATGGCTTACCTCCAGTACTGGCAAGTCGTTGACCTACCGCTTCATAGAACTCCAGTGGGCGTTGGTTTACACCGCTGTGTTTGGTTGGCTCCGCAGCCAGACGACGGCGCTGTGTTGCCCGTGGAGGAGCCTTGCGATGGCATGGATCAACCCGGCGCTGGTTCTTTCCCTCCATGACCGGATGGGTGGCGATGAGCTGACCGTTTTCATAGATGCGCACCTCTTGCGGGTGATGCTGGACTTCGACCATCCGTTTCTTAACGGTGTCCGGCACTGAATAAAGATTACCTCCAACGGAGACCATGCCATCACGCGTGACCCGCCGCTCCACCAGTAAAACAGCATCATAAGGGTGCGCTGGCAAAGGGATCAGAGCGGGCTGTTCCTCTCCAAAGACCTCGCCCACCACACGGTTGGTGGTGGCATGAACACGGGCATTGGCAATTTCCTTGCACCAGCGTGTGAACTGGGCATTAAGATCGTCCAGATCGCGGACCGTACGACCAAGGAAGAAATCCTGCCGGATGTAACGAAATGGCCGCTCCACCTTGCCCTTGGTTTTGGCCCGGTAGGGCTGGCAGGCATCCGGCTGAGCGCCATAATGGTCCAGAAGAGCGACAAGAGCAGGATTAAAAAGAACAGTGCCATCTGGCTCCTCTCCCAGAACGGCTGTCTTCATGCGATCATACAGGACTTCCAGTGTCGCTCCGCCGAAGACCTCAAAGGCCGCGATATGACAACGCAGGACTGTCTCTAGTTTTTGATTGGCACAATAGCGCCCCCACAAAAACCGTGAATTACTCAGCACCATTGAAAACAAAAAGACTTTTCGCACCACATCTGGTTCACTGGTGAACGCCACCTGAAACTCAGCAAAATCTACCTGTGCCTGCTGGCCTGGTGCTGTCTCAAAGCGCCGTTCAAATGCATGCGGAGGAGCTGGACGGATCAGGCGAAGATATTCCGTTACAGTGGAGTAACCGCCCTTAAACCCCAGTGTCTTCAGCTCACGAAGCAAGCGCCGGGCAGATAGACCGGGAAACCGCTCCAGTCGCTCAAGTAAATAGCCTTTGTATTCCTCCAGTACACGCCCGTCACGCTGGCGGGGGCCGTAGACAGGAGCTTCAAGGCCTTGGTGTAAGTATTTGCTGACCGTCTTTCTATCCAGCCCGGCTTTGCGCGCTATGGCACTTACAGACAGTCCCTGCTGCTTCAAATTATGGATCATTACGATCTTCCCTAGATTGACCACTCCTCCACACCCCTTCTTTCCAACAGGAACGTAGAGGAGAGTTTGGCCAACTTTTGTTTGAAGGGGCATGCCCCTTCAAACAAAAGTCAAAGCTGAAAAAGTGGGGAATTTTCAACCAGCGCTTTTGGAGAGAATACATCCAGCACTGACACGGTGTTGTACGCCGTGAAGCAGTCCGCCCTGCCATACCGGGTGGCTGGCACTTGTCAGCGCTAAACCGAGAGGTCTGTGTTCGGTGATGCCTTAAGCGTTGCGCTTCGATCTCGGGTCTCCAGTATAGCATCAAGTGCGGGATGACGTTCGTGGCCAGCTTCCCTTCCCCTACACAAACAACATCAGTAGCATCAACCCGACTATGGCTATTGCCGCCGCATAATATGGGCGTGGGGAGGCGTTGGCGTAGTTGGTGTAGTAGTCTTCCAGTTGGTTTGGGGTTGGGTCGGCAGGTGGACTTGGTTTGTGGTTTGGTAAAATCAGCATGGCGACTTCTTTTCATATGGGAGAACTACACGGATCGGTTTGCGTGCTCTTCTCCAAAAACCGGGTTCCACTTTTCGGGAGCACGCTCTATCTTTGATTGCAAAGTGCTCGGGTAATAGCGCCCAAAATTCAAAAGCGGTTTTCAAAAATGAAGGTCAAACTACACGATAATCTCAACGCCTTTTTGGTGTTAGCCGCGTGTGGCACGTTGAGTGAGGCGGCGCAGCGGTTGGCGTGCAGCCCTGCCACTCTCAGCCGACGTATGCAGCAGCTGGAAGAGGATGTTGGGCTCAAACTGTTTGACCGTGTGCAGGCGGGATACACTTTAACCGATGACGGGCAGCAGGTTCTGGAGCAGTTGGAGCCGTTTCAATGTGCTTATGCGGGGTTTGAGCAGTGGCTGAGTGCGAAATCGCGCCGGCCTCAGGTTCGGGTTTCTGCTGGCAGTTGGACCATGAAGTTTTTAAGCCGCCATATGAATGAGTTACGCCAACCTGGGGATGGGTTTGATGTTGTTTTCATCACCAGTGAAGACCGATTAAACATCAAGAAACGCGAGATTGATATTGGCCTGCGTAGCTCTGCCCCCGCCGAGATTGGACTTGCCAGCAAGCGCCTGCCTTCAGTAACATTTGCGCCTTACACCGCCGTAAATTTGCCCGAGGGTACTGATGCCCGCTGGATCGGGATTGCGCCTGAGTTTGCTACCACCAGCTCCTCTCGCTGGATATTGGAGAACCACGGCGCAGAGATTTCAACCTTTGTAAGCTCACAGGCCGCCCTGTTTGATTTGATGTGCGCCGGGGCTAGCGTTTCCGTGCTGCCTTGTTTTCTGGGAGATTTTTCCGGAGAGTTGCGGCGGCATGGACCGGTTATCGAAGAACTTACCAAGCATCAATGGGTAACCATGCACGATGACCGCCGGCATTTACCTGAGGTGCGGATGATGACGGACCGGATTGTGAACGTGATGGAGACGTATCGCCAACCTTCTCGTCGTGACCAGCCTGCAGGTGTCGTGGCAAAGGGGTAACAATCTCTGCAAAAAGCCAGGATTGTGGCCCTGCCATTATTGCGGGCATTAATCATTTGAGCGACCCGTCCTGCATTCATATGTGAGGCGTCGAAACCTCTTACAAACAGTGGTACCGCTCCCGTCCTCGATCGGTTCTTTGCGCCCTTATTCTAAGTGCGTGAACGTTTTGCTATGAGCGGGAGGGCGGTGAATACAACACCTCGTTCGGGAGGGTATGCACCCGCCTGTCTATTTGCAGGTTTAGAACCTCCCGCGCAGTTTGCGCCACAAACACTCTTCAGAATGAAATAGACGAGGCAACTGTTGCTGTCTCTGGTTTGGAAACCCTCCTTCACTCCATACGTTTGCTGCTTGGAGAAAGACTGGACCAGTGCTGCGAACAAGATGTTTTGTTCAATTTGCACAACGCTTTGGCAAACGGCCTAGAGGCGCTGAAACGGACCTGCGGGATCTTATAGCGGGTCGTTCGCCCGCAGTTGATACTGATGACCGGCATAAATATTGGCTCAAACTTCCCGTTATTTGGAGGTGGTCAGATAACTTTTCCTCAACAGAGAGTGGCTAGGTTCTGCCTTCGTGTCACCATTATCAACGGAGGCGCATGCCGTGGCTACCCTGATCAAGTTCGTAGGAACCAAAGAATTATTCTCCAGCGAAAAAAAGATTATGACCGCGCTTGGGAAGCAAAAAATGGACGACAAAGTAATTGACGATTTTGTCAAGGAAGTTAAGAAGAAGAAAAGAAAAATCAGCGACGCCTTTATTAAGGTATTACTGGAGGATCCTAAGCTGCAAGCTGTTGATGAAAAATATGGTATTAACAGCAAGGAATACAAAGAGGCATCCGGTAAGATTGGCAAGACCATCCCCGTGGAGTTGATAGTAAGCAGCGGCAAGCCATTTTTGATGGTTGGTAAAACGGTTTGCGTTCCGTAATGTAGCGCTGGTGTTCGCCTAACATAATTGCGATTTAGAAAAGACGCCCAACACAGCGTTGCCCAGTGGCAAAGCGTTGATCATCTGGGCGTTTTTTGGGAATAAATGGCGGAGAGACAGAGATTCCTTCAAAAATCACACTCCTATCTTCAATGTCGATATAGCAATTTAATAACAATATCTTAGCTGATTATGCCTCTGTCTCAGAACTCATACTACTCACAAATGTTATGTAGTTTGTTATGTAATTTCTGCACCAGTAATTGCAGATGTACTAAGATACACGACAATATTCAAAACCCATAATACTGAGTATGCGATAATTCGCAAATTGCCCAATCATACCTCGCTTGCTCTCCCAACATGGAGACATTACCTAACAGTCGTCTATCGTCTGTATTCAGTTGTATGACTACAGACATTAAACAATAGTCTTTCATTGTCAGACACTAGGAGTTTCACTGGAATAGCTCATATCCTAGGAATTTTACAACGAAAAAGCGGGGCAGGAAAATCTACGCTTGCCGTGTCTGTCGCCAGCTCTCTGGCCCTGGAGGATGCAAGTGTCATCCTTGTGGACACAGACAAACAAGAGACTGCAACAAAATGGGCAAAGCAAGAAATTGAAGGGCGTGGCCACATCGATCACGTCTCAGAGTTATCTGATGTTGAGATCATAGAGCTACTGCGCTAGCTTCGAAACCAATATGATTACGTGATCGTGGGCACAGCAGGCTTTGATAGCCGCATATCGGACTTCATCACAATTGAGAGTGATCTTGCCCTGATACCTTGCAAGGCCACTGTTGCAGACGCACAAGGCGCTATCTCAACAAACAAGTACGTATCCGCAACCGCAAACAGTATCCGAAGAGATATTCCGTCTCTTGGAGTGCTAGTTGATTTTGACAAAGGGACCACTGCAACAGCCTCAGTCAACGAGTTGCTTGCTGAGTATGGAAAGCTGGAGTTCGTTGACTCTATCCTGTGGCATGCCACCAGCTTTAAGGATGCCTTGAACACTGGAGCATCCCCTCAAGGGCGTGCAAAGAAACTGCTCCCAGCACAATTCAAGATCAAGAGCGCCGCATAGGTTTATAAGATGGCTGAATACAAAAAACCTCAATGATTCCGTTGGAGGATGAAAAACGCGCGGCAATCTCTCACTGGGTGGTAGGGAAGGCAAGCGAGCACCAAGCCCAGGTGGAAGCAATGCGGAAAGCGGATCGAAGCCGCATAGGGCTTTCTCTGGTACCGCAACTTATTGTCGACATGTTCAAAACCCATGCTGCTGAATTGAACATGGATCAGAAGGAATACTTCTACCACCTGTTACGTGAAGACGACTTGAAGATTTCCACCTACAAAGAACTTGACGCTCGCAATCGATGATTGCGAGCGTCATTTATTTTCAAAACGGGTGGCCGTATTAGTTTGAAATGATCAGCTCAGAAACACGCCTGCCCGTTCCTTTTGCTATGGAATAGTTCAGGCTGACCATATCCTGCCAGAAACCCTCAAAAGTTTTTCGTGTCTCATCTGTGTCATTGAGCGAGAGGATAAACCGACCTGCGATCTTGGAAAGCCGTTCTGCCATCTCTGCAAAATCTGAGCGTTCAAATACTCCCTTACCATAATCCTTTTCCCCGCCCCAGTAAGGCGGGTCCAGATAGAACAGGGTTGTGCTTGCATCATAGCGCTCAAGACAAGCTCGCCAGTCGAGGTTTTCAATCGTCACAGCAGACAGTCTGTCAGATACCAGCTCGATATTGCTGGGCACACGCTTAATATTGAAGCGGGACGGACGCTCTACCGCAGTCCCGAAAGACTGTCCTGTAGCCTTCCCCCCCGAAGGCGAGGCGTAGCAGATAGTAAAACTGAACCGCCCTTTGAATATCCGTCAGGTGGTCGAGATCTGCATTGTGTAATGCTTCAAACTCCTCACGAGAGGCAAACATATATTCCAGGCTGCGCAAAACTCAGGCTCGTGGGATCGTAAAACACGAAAGAAAGTGACCAGTTCACTGTTGATGTCATTTATGACTTCGCATTTAGCCACAAAACTCAGGTGAGAAACTTGATTGATCTGGCTAACTATACGTCCAGCAAGTTGACTTTTGCCACCAAGATACGGCGCCACCGGTTCAGCTTTAACCGGAGCGACTTTTCCAAACAGGTTCATGTTGAAATTTACTCTCAGACTATGGCAAGATTTCCCAACCATACAATTTAAAATGCATGGTCATGGTGGGAATGAGCCTTCGAGCCTGTTTTGCGCTCTCACGGACTGATTTGATAAAGGCCTTGGAATGACGTACCGACACACGTCCTTCTTCCCACCACGGGTCTGGCAAGTATCGAGATTAGAGTGATGTATTGAAATTGTATTTTGTGAGGTGGATTCAACTGATCGCAGCAAAACACTCGGCAAACTTCTCAGCTGGGGTTTGATATTGCAAGATCTTGCGTGGTCGCTCGTTGAGTTGTCTTGCGATTGCATCAAGTTCTGCCTGAGAATGCACGGACAAATATAAACAGAGCTGCTTTCTGCACCATGATCATCAACCCAGCGGCACCAACTACAATCATACCTGCTTCATTAATGTTGACCAACTGCCCAAAGAGACCAACATCACCCGTCTGGAGCTTCAGTTTGATCTCAGGTACTTCGCCCTGACCATCTGGCTGACGTACAACATTTGAACCACCTGCATAAAGATTGCCTTCACTGTCCTGAGGCGCACCAACAACAACCATGCCAGACCTGTTCAAAGCAACACTGGAACTATACCCATCCGCGGCCGAATCGAGGTGTCCTTCATCAACCACCTGTTTGGATTTCATCTCTGAACTGCGCCCTAAGGAAGGCTTTTTGCGTCGTCATTCAAAGGTTTCAGTACAACCCTCTGAAGATCTCAGAAAGATAAAAATAGAAGATTTACAACGCTTTGGAGCCCAAAGTGACGGTTTCTGCTACCTGTTGGAATCTAGGTCAGCCGATTGAAAAGCAAAAGTTCGAAAGGTCTTTGACACTACACACCGCAATCTATATACATTTTTATATGATCGCGTTTTATTTGTTTGCGAAAAACTGTTTTACTATCGATATTCACATGATCCGTTTTATTCGACTGTTCTTCTTTGCCAGCTTCTTCGCAATGCCTCATTGGAGTTTTGCGCAGCAGTCTTCAGAGACACCGTTAAAAATTGGGGAGAGCGGCAGGGAGTATCTGCAGGCAATCAGGTTCAGCGGCATAGACTCGGATGTTGCTTATTTTGATCCATCCGGCCCACCGCCTCCGATGGAGACCGGACAGGAACCAAAGGCACCGCCCGAACAGTCTTATCGGAAAGCGGAATGGTCACTGGGCAGTGTTAATATTATAACCTTTTTGATTTTTACCTCAGTACTGCTGGCAATTGCCTATGTGTTTGCTCGTTACGGCGGCAGCATTTCGGTCTCGCTGAGCCGGGGTGCGGGCAACGCTGCGCGAGGTTGCGACAGATCTGCCCGCGGCAGCGGAACTTTGCCCCATTCAATACCGAGCAGCTTGGTCAGTATTCTGCGCCTTCAAGACCGGCGCGAAGCCCTGATTCAGCTGGCTCAGGCGGCTTTGGCGACGGCGATTTCAGCAGATGGCGTGCTGCTGCAACGCAGCTGGACATCGCGCGAAGCCCTGCGGCACCTGCCAAGGGATCAAAACCACATGAGCTCCCTGCGCAGCCTTGTTCACGCCAGCGAACGGGTGCATTTCGGCGGCCGGGACGTGAGTGAAGAGGAATTCCAGTCGCATGTCGATAACATACGGCCGCTGTTTCACTCTGAGGCCTGCGCATGAGATTTTTTGAACCTGGCACGCACCAGAACAAGCTGCGGTCCGAAACGCTGGCAATTGTTGTCTTTGGGGCGCTACTCCTTTTTGTTGTGTTTTATGCCCTCTCGCTACGTCAGCAGGCTCTGAGAGCCTCTCCTTCCGGGTTCGACGGGTTGCAGGCCTGGCTCACATCCGAAGGTGTCAGCACGCAGAGCTTCCTCGGCGGCTGGCAGGTTGATCAGAACTCTGTCGGACTGCTGGTGATGCCGCTATACGACACTGTGCTGGACAACGACCGTAGCCACCCACGGACCAAGGCCGAACTGTTGTTTCAGCAGGATGAGTACGATCTGAATTTGGCTGTGGTCCAGGAAAAAATTCTCCGGGTTCCAACGCTTGTCATCCTGCCGAAATGGCGTAGCGGGATGCGCCTGGCCAGGGTAGCCCATCCAGTCCTGCTGAACGAGCGTTCTGCGGTGGAAGAGCTCCTCCGGAACGTGACCGGACAGAGTGCCGCGAAAATCGTTGCTACCGGCGCGGCCTTTAGCGAATTCAGCTATACCGCAGGTAACGGTCAAGGACTTTCCGCACAGCTTTATGCTGCGCAGATGTTCACAAGCCCCGACTGCTCGCCGATTATAGGATCATCCGAAGCAATGGTGCTGGCTGATTGTTCTGTGTCCCGCGGCAAGAGTAAGGCGAAGGGCAAACGGCTACTGGTTCTGTCGGATCCTGATCTGCTGAACAATCACGGACTGCGCATGGCAGATAACTCCGTGATTATACGCAATTTCCTGCGGGAGCATACCAGGGAGCGCAATGTGATGATCGACTACAGCCGCGATATGTGGTTGACCGATCCGAAACGTGGCATACACCGCGAGCGAAGTTGGGCCGATCTCAAACGTTTTTTCGATCCGCCGTTTCTGACGCTCTGGCTGGGCGGATTTCTAACACTAATTCTGTTCGTTTGGCGTTCCTGGTTGCGCTATGGCCCGGTGCATGACGTGTCTGTGACCGGTACCAACGGCAAGGCACTGGCCCTGCAGGCACGGGCTAGGCTGATGCGGCTTTGCGATCAGGACGGGGCCTTGATCGGCGACTATGCCCATGCCCGGCTAGTGGCCACGGCGGCGGCGCTCTTCGGTCCTGCCTTTTCTCGGCACTACGCCGAGCCTACCGCCTTTTTGGGATATGTCGCGCGCCGCCATCCCGAGCGCGCCGCCGCTCTGGAGAGCGTCCTGACAGCAATTCAAAGTCTTCCGCCGCGGATATCCCCGGCGGAGGCGATCTGCCATGTTGATAAACTTGAAGCGCTATTGGAACAGATAATCCATGACACTTGAAATTCTGCAACGCCGATCCGATGCTCTGCGGTCCGAGATCGGCAAGACCGTTCTGGGGCAAGAAGAGGTAGTCGATATGCTCCTGATCGCGCTGTTCGCGCGCGGCCATGTGCTGCTGGAGGGCCCGCCGGGTACTGCCAAGACTTTGCTTGCCCGCAGTTTTGCTGCCGCTATGGATCTGGAATTCGGGCGTATTCAGTTCACGCCCGACCTGATGCCGAGCGACGTTCTGGGCACCTCTATTTTTAATTTCCAGTCCAATGAGTTTGTTCTGACACCGGGCCCGGTCTTTACTCAGGTTCTGCTAGCGGATGAAATCAATCGAGCCCCTCCCAAGACCCAGGCAGCCCTGCTACAGGCGATGAACGAACGCACCGTCAGCATTGATGGGACCGACCATTCGCTGGGGCGCGAATTCATCGTTGTTGGTACTCAGAATCCAATTGAGCAGCAAGGCACCTATCCTCTGCCCGAGGCGCAGTTGGACCGCTTCCTGTTCAAGTTGGTGATCGATTTCCCGCCCGAAATCGTTGAAATGGCCATTCTGCGCCAGCACGCCGGAGCCCCGATCGAATCCGGGATGGAGATCAGGGGCCTAGCCAAAACCCTCGATGCTAAGGCCCTAGCCGACAGCCGGGCGTTGATTGACGGGATCATTCTGGACCACGACATCCTAGCCTATATCTTGCGCCTGGTCCGTGCCACGCGGGAAAGTTCCGAGATTGCCTTTGGTGCGTCGACCCGGGCCGCCGATGCGCTTGCGGCGGCGACCCGGTCGCTGGCGGGGCTGAGCGGGCGTGATTTTGCCATTCCCGACGACGTTAAGCGGCTGCTTGTCCCGGCGCTGCGCCACCGCGTCGTGCTAGGCCCGGCGGCTGAGATCGAAGGCCGCAGTTCAGCTATGGTGCTCGAAAATATTCTCAACCAGATCGAGGCCCCCCGCTGATCCGTCCCTCGCCCCGGCTTCTGTTTGCCACCTGTATTGCACTTGTAGTGTCGATGCTGAGTATTGTCTTTGCCGATGGCCAGCGCGGAATCGCGCTCGCGCCCTGGGGGCTGCTTTCAATTCTTGCGGCAGCTGATTTACTGCTGTCTTTCAGGCGTAGGAAACAACTCAGCTATAGTATGGCCACGGAGATTTTCATTGGTGAAAGCCAGACCCTAAAGCTGCAGATCCCCCGGATGCCTGCCGGCCTGCGAGCAAAGTTGAACTGGCCCAAGGGCCTGAGCGGTGCTGCTGAGATCAGCTTTACGATGCAAGCGGACGACGCTGGTGTCGCAGAGACTGCGTGCCGCGGCGTGCGGCGCGGTGTCTGGGCCTTTGAGCACATCTGGCTGTGTTGGACATCGCAGTTGAAACTGTTTGAATTTGTGCCGCGGCTTGAATTTGATCTGGAGATTCGGGTAGTCCCCAACATCCGCCTGGTGCAATCGGGCGAGATCGCTACAACGGTGCAATCGGCCCTTTACGGAGTCAAGGAAAACCGGGCAATCGGTGAGGGGGCGGAATTCCATCAGCTGCGGGATTTCGTTCAGGGCATGGATGTCAAATCCATCGACTGGAAACGGTCGGCCAAACGCCGGTCACTGGTAGCCCGTGAACTGCGCGCTGAGCGCAACCATCACGTGATCCTAGCGCTGGATACCGGCTACCTGATGCGCCAGGAAATTGACGGTTTACCCAAGATCGACCATGCGATGACCTCGGCGCTGGCAGTGGCCTGGGCGGCGGCTATCGGAGGCGACCAAGTGGGTTACTATGCCTATGACCTCCGCCCGCGTTCCTTTGTGGCACCAACACAGGGGCGTCAGGCATTTTCCCGGCTGCGTAGCTGGAGCGGCGAACAGACCTATTCCGGGCATGAAACCAATCATACACTTGCCCTGACTGAACTAAATGCCCGCACCCCAAAGCGCAGCCTGATCATCGTATTCACAGACTTCATCGACACCACTTCAGCTGAACTGCTGGTGGAAAACCTGGCCATTCTTGCCAAGCGACATCTGCTGTTATTTGTCGCCATCCGCGATCCTGAGGCCGGAACCCTGGTAGAGACTGCCCCCCCGGACCTTGATGGAGTTGCGCTGCTGGTAGCGGCGAACCAGGTGATCAACGAGCGCCGACTGGTGCTAGAACGGCTGGCTCGCCTAGGTATCACGGTACTGGATGCCACGCCGGAAACCGTCACCGGTCGGTTGATCTCGACCTATCTTGAAATCAAAGCACGGGAGATGATCTGATGTCCAAAGCCGATCTCATCCGTTCGACCCGGTTCAGGAAAGAACGCGAAGCCGACTGGCAGCGACTCGAAACGCTGGTAGCCCGGGCAGAGCGCGACGGGCTGCAGCGGATGGATTTTACCGAGGTACGCGATCTTGCCGCGCTCTACCGGCAGGCCACAACCTCACTGGCAATCGCACGGGAAATCTCACTAGATCAGGCGCTGCTGAACTACCTCGAAGCCCTGACCGCCCGGGCCTACCTGTCGGTCTACGCACCGCAGGAACGACTGGGAGGGCTGTTCCGCAAGTTTTTCGTCCAAAGTGCGCCGCAGGCGATGCGCCGGTCGTGGCTGTTCATCACCATCGGATTTTTGTGTATGGGGCTGGGGGTGCTTGTCGGCTATCAGCTCTATCTGGAAAATCCGGCCTGGTACCATGTGTTCATGCCGCCGGAGCTTGCTGGCGGCCGCGGCCCGTCCTCGACCACCGAGGAACTGCGCCGGGTGATCTATGACGAGAACCCGTCAGCCTCCGGTCTGGGTGCCTTTGCAACAAACCTGTTCTCGCACAATACCCGTATCGCCATTTTTGTCTTCGGGCTTGGGGTGTTCCTCTGCGCCCCGGCAATCCTTCTGACGTTCTACAACGGTCTGATGCTGGGCGCCTTCTATGCCCTGCATGCCGAGCGCGGTTTGGGCACTGATCTGGGCGGCTGGCTTTCCATCCACGGGGTTACCGAAATTTCCGCGATCTGCATTGCTTGCGGTGGCGGACTACAATTGGGCGCGGCTGTGCTGTTTCCCGGCAATAGGACCCGTAGCCAAGCGCTGTACCTCGCAGGGCGGGACGCGGCGAAACTGGCTCTAGTGGCTGCGGTCATGCTGATCGCAGCCGCTCTTTTGGAAGGGATCGGCCGGCAACTCGTTCAGGAAGCTGCCACACGCTATGCGTTAGGCTGGGGAATAGGCCTGTGCTGGCTCACCTGGTTCGGCCTGGGCGGAAAGGTGCGTCCATGAAGCTACTATGGCGGAAGAACGCCAAGCCCAAACCGCCGACAGGAGAGTTGGTGCCGCCTGAGGGCGTTCCCCTGAAGCTGGAAGTGGCAGGGCTGGGAGTGCGGCTGGCCGCACAGATCACGGATGTTATCCTAACCCTGATTGCCGCAATTTGCCTATTGATCCTTGTTGCATCCCTGGGGTTCAGTGCCCCAGAAACGCTCATAGCCATCGGGAGCCTGATGTTCTTCATCATCCGAGTTCCCTATTACGTTATGTCCGAGCTTGCTTGGAACGGCCAGACCCTAGGCAAGCGCCTCATGAAAATCAAGGTTGTGTCGCACGATGGAACATCGCTTAGCACCCATTCACTGGTGCTGCGCAACCTTATGAAGGAAGCTGAGATTTTCCTGCCCGCAACCTTGCTGTTGTCACTTGATGCGGCCTCCCCGTTGGCTTCGGGGTTGGCCCTTGGCTGGATCGCTGCCGGGCTGATGGTGCCGCTCTGCAACCGGTACCGACAAAGGTTGGGTGACCTGATAGCAGGCACACACGTCATCCACCTACCAGTGCCCGTGTTGCTGATGGACCTAGCCGAACAACCCGCAGTGCAGACCGCTAAGAAAGAAGGGGTTGTCTTTCTTACGCATCAGCTTGAACACTACGGCGCTTTTGAGCTGCAGACCTTGGAAACCCTCCTACGCGCGCAGGAGGTAGTGGCGGGACCGGGGGGCAACAGCAGACAGGGCGCCACCATTGAAGCCGTGGTCGAGAAGATCCGGCAAAAAATCGGCTATGCCAATAAGGTGCCCGCAGCAAAGAGGCTGGAGTTTCTGAGGGCATTCTACAATGCGCAACGCGCGCACTTGGAACAGCGCCAGCTGTTTGGAGAGCGGCGCAACGACAAACATTACGCAGCAGCAGACATTTCACCCTGAGGCTACAACACTGCAAATGCCTTTATTTTCCGCATAACGGGCTTGCCGATTGGTTCTTCCGGTTTCAATAATTGCATTACTAAACCTAGGCGCGTACTTGTCGGAGAGGAGAGCTCGTAACGGCAGGTAATGAAGCAAAACTGAAGGATATAACCATGACCAGTTCAGCAGATATCAGCGAGCGTATGGCACTTGGGGTCGGCGCCATCATCGGCGAGAGTTTCTCAATTTTCATTAAACACCTTATTCCGATCGCCTTATTGGCCCTGGTGCCCAGCCTACTGAACCTGCTCGTCAGCGGTGCGCTGATCGGAGTAGATGTGGTGTTGGGTACTGCCGTGCCTGATTTAAGTACGTCATTCGGTATTGGGGCTTTTGGAATGACGTTCGTACTACAAATTTCTTTTTACAGCTTGACGACCGCTTTGCTTGTCCAGCTAGCTTATGACGCAAAGCTCGGACGGAGGATCCAGCTTGGCCGCTATGTCGCGCCGGCTATCCGGGCCGCAGTTCCGATTACCATTCTTTCCCTGATTGCTGGTGTGTTGGCGGGCGTTGCGAGCATCGCGTTATTTATTCCCGGCCTTTGGGTGTATGCCGTGTTTTCTATGATCGCCCCGGCAGTTGTGATCGAACGCGTCGGTTTCGGCGGCCTTGGGAGAAGCGCAGATCTGACCAAAGAGTACCGCTGGCCGATCCTCGGCCTGCTGATTCTGATCGGTATTTTTATCGGTATTTTCCAATTTGTTGCGGGCTTTGCTGCCGACCTTACTGTTGGCTCGGGACAGTTCGTGGCAACGCTTGCTTATCTCATCCCTTCGACTTTGGGCGCCGGCCTGACTGGCGTTTCCGTTGCATTGATCTATGCAAGGCTTCGTGAGATCAAAGAAGGCGTGACTGTAGATCAGATCGCGCTGGTTTTCGATTAACGCACAGACCAGACGGGCTGTGCAGTGAAACTGCGGGCGCATACCAACAGCACCTAAAAAGCGAAGGCGGGTAAAACCGCCCTCGCTTTCCCTTGCAAAAGGGTCTGAGGAAAATAGAGTGTAGCTCACAGAGCTCTGAGCACGATTTTACGCAACTCCGGACCCCGCGACCGTTGTAGTCAATTACCGCGGGCAGATCCGTTCGACTTGTCTATGCGATCTAGCGAAGGTGGAGCATCACGAGGCAGGAATCAAAGCCGCTCAAGATGCAGAGATTGTCCAAGCAACACAGTGTGCCAGTGAACTGGAAGTCGTTATTTCGCGTGCGCTATGGAATACTTTTCGTACTATTATGAGGAACAGTACGGTCAGATACCTCGGTATCGAAATAAAAGATGCATTCTCATTCTTAGAGAAGTTCGAGAATTAGTATTCATGAAGTTAGAAGGGGGCAGCTCCATCCCTTTCAAAATTGTGACCAAAACAGACATTCGGCCTAACTTAGGGCAGCTCTTAGCCAGAGCGAGGTTTCTACTTCAGGCTGTGCTCACTCAACTCGCTGTTGAGGGTGACATTACCCCTTCGCAGGTACTGTGACCCATTGACAGCTGTGCGCAGAAAGTGTGCTTTGCAAGGTCGCGCGAACGGCCTGGTGCAGTCATTGGATAGGATGGGTCGTCAGTCATTGCAGATTGTTGTACGCACTTGAGAGCGTAACCAGCGATGACGCGGGGAAGCGTCTGCTCTTATGTGCCATATCTGTGATATCGTATCACTTGGGATTGCAAAAGGTGGTGGACAGAATGCCAAGTCTGAAAATGTCGTAGTTTTGAGGCCAAGCGGCATCATCGCAACCAACTTACTTCCACGCAGAATCGTCGCCACAGACGCAAAACTTGGAACACTGACAGCTATACGGCGCTGGCGCCCCAATTCGGCGAGAACGCTATCAACACGTGTTTTACCAAATCTACCAGGCATCATCACAACGTGTTGCGCCACGCAATACAGATCCAATGTGTTTGGGCTGCGACCGTGGTTTGGGTCATAATAACAAACGTCTATATCATCGCTTATTATGAGTTGTTGTTTTATGTCCATTTGGTCAGAGGTCAGTTCCGGAGCCAGTACCAAATCGACACTGCCCGACCGTAACAAATCAGCCCATTCATCCTGAGCAAGTGCGCGTATGATCTGAATTTGGGCATTTGGGGCGCTTTCACGCAGACGCGCAATGAGTGGCTTCACAATAACTTCGATTTCATAGTCGTTCGCGGCAATTACAAAAGCGCGTGTTTCTATGCTGGGATCATATACATCGGATTGCGAAAATTTTGCCAAGTCCAGTAAGATCCGGCGCGCATCCTCGACCAAAAGATCAGCCTTTTCCGTCGGGGTTATACCACGTCCCATCGGCACGAACAGGGCGTCTCCGGTGATGTCTCGCAACCGGTTTAAACCGTGACTGACAGTGGATTGTGTCACGTTTAATGATCGTGCTGATGCGGTCACCGAACCTGTTTCGTAGACAGCGACAAACATGGCCAACAAACGACCATCCACGGTATATTGATTAATTCTGTTCATAGATCACATGAATACCATTGCTGTATTCATAATCAATACCCTGATTTAGATATGTCCCCAAGCAACAACTGGAGACATCAAAATGTCAATTAAGACCAAATTCCTCGCGACGACAACAAGCTTGGCGCTTTTGTTTTCGGTCCCTGCATTTGCAGATCAGCGCAACATTGATGTAGACACACAAGCGTCAATCAAGCTGGCTGAAAGCTTTTATCAAGACGTTCTGGTTTATCGGAATCTTGATAATTTCAGCAAATATGTTGGTGACGTTTACACTCAACATGCTACGGCCTATGGCGACGGCCCTGAACAAATGCTGGCGGCTGTTACCCATGAATTGAACGCCGACCCAGGGGTGCAAGTTGACCTTTATCGTACGATTGCCGAGGGCCCTTATGTGGCGATCCAGTCTGTTTGGACAGCAAGCAGCGGTGAAGAACATGTATATGTAGATATCTGGCGTCGCGAAAATGGCGTTTTGATGGAACACTGGGATCACTTCCAACAGGTTCCAGAAGAATCGGCCAATAAAAACACAATGTATCAAGGCCCAGGTACTGACATCTATACCGCAAACCAAGATGTAGAACGTAACCGCGAACGTGCCATTGCTGTCCTGAATTCATTTGAAAATCCAGCAGATACATCCGCGGTAACGGATTATGTTTCTGCCGAAGAATACATCCAGCACAATCCCAATGTGCCTGATGGCCGTGACGCACTTATTGGTTATTTGGATAGCATCGCTCAAAGCAACACACGTCTTGAAGTTGAGATCGCGAAAACCATCGCAATGGGCGATATGGTGTTGGTTCATTCCAAGCAAACGAACCTCGATACAGAAGATGATCTGGGCTTTGGTTACATGGATATCTTCCGTTTCAATGACGAAGGTCAAATCGTGGAACATTGGGATATCGAAGAAGCGCAAACTGGCGAATCTGCGAATGACAATGATGTGTTCGGCTATTCTGACAACTAATCTGATACGTTAAAAAAAGAAAACTATGACCGGTAAAATGACACGTCGCGACTTTGTAACCAATGCAGCCGCAGTTACAATCAGCAGCACAGCGCTGTTTGCAGATTTGGCACAGGCTGATAACGTCACCGGTCATGGCGCATTCATTTGGGAGGGAGAGACGCGCATGACCTGCGCCGTTGCACCAATATCGTCTCTGGGCCGTTCAAGTGATCACAGAGCCTCATAGGGGCGACTGCAAAAACCTCCGTCATAACTGCCTCAATCTTTGATAGAAACACTCGAAGGACTGCTGTTCGCCCAGTTTACAGACATCGTGCTTAGAGCCCAAAGTTACAGTCAATATTTATGCCTTTGACCTTGCTCAGAGATAGACAGTCATATACCAAAAACTGCAGCGGGAGTGGGAGGAGAACGAAATGAAATTCATGAGCGCCAGCTACCGCAAAGAGATGCAGAGGCAACTCCGTTTAGTAGTCAAAAGTACAGACTGGCGTCAATCGAAAGGTGTTGTCTTTAGGCAGAGCGACGATTGGTTCATTGCCGGCCATTGGCGGAATGTGAGCGCAAATGCTTCTGATGGCCTCCGAATTGAAATTCTGGCTAAGCCTATGGCCATTGACCCAATGTTATGGGAAGTGATGGGGCTGGAAGAAAACAACACAAAGCCATTAAGTTTCCGGTACTGGGGGCTTTCATCTGCGGAATTCCAGTCTTGAGTTCTGAAGTAATTGAGGAAATCGAACCGGAACTAGCAATGCCAGAAATGCTCGTATCTCTGGAGAATATGCTACCAAGAGTATTTTTGCAGGTAGCCAATACGAAGTTCTCCGATATAGCAAAAAATACGGCCGGCATACACGACAACTGGCGGATGGGTGAGACCATTATACACGCGCTCAGGCTCGAAGAAGAGCCCGATCTTGCATTACAATATGCGAGTTCTCGCCGTGGAGGATTTTCGATTTCCCGCACCTCACAGGATGTGGAAAAAGCTGGAAAAACTCATAACGAAATGGCGGCGCCATTAATCGAAAAAGAAGAAAACTTCTCGCCCAAGCGAAACTTCTTGCAACGTTTGCTTAGCAGATGAACCATTTAAAACCAGACGGACGCAAAATCCGCACCAACCGATAAACCCTTGCAAGGTGTGTCTGACGTCGTCTTAGGACGCCAGCTTGATCTACTCTTTTCGGAAATCCATTCCTCTGCTGCTAAAGACAACAGCGGGGCTTTCGTAACTCTTGAGGTGCTTTCAATCACGGGGTTTCTACAATGTCCCCCTCGTTTCGTTTAGCAATGGCCTGATTTGCTCTTATGGTTGCCTTCTGCAGCACCTTAGCGGCGATTGTGATAGACGGGGAGCTTGGCTTAACTCGTAGCTCAACACCTTCCCAAGTCAGGACCTCCAAAGCCTCATTCATGAAAAATGGCAGCACCTTACCGCGAGCATGGTTATGTCGGATAAGTTCGTCCTGCGAGCCAGTGCTCTCTGCATTTTCTTCAAAGGAAAGCACAGGTGCTTCAGGCAACACGTCATCTGGATCATAAAAACCAGTTGCTCTGGTCTCGTCGTCTTCATCAAGGAGATGGGCGTAGTAAACTTTTTCAATCAGATTGAGTTGTTCATTGTTCAACTCGCCCAACATTGGACCATTGGCCTTCAGAATGGACTGCCGATGGGCTTCGAATTTCTGATCAACTTCGACGGCTGCAACACGAACACGCCGCTTAGCTTCCTGAAAATCAGAAGTCCTCAATGAGAAAGTTTCTTCGGTCTTGGGATAGGTATCTTGGATATCAACAGGCACTGCGGCACGGTGATAATAAGTTGCACCACGTCGATACAAACGGGGGTGCCTAGCCATCTTTTCCATAGCTCCACTGTAACACTGAACTGGAGCACTTGGATATAAAAGCTATTACATAGCAATAACTTACTGATTTCAAAGGGAAAGAAAAAGTAATGGCGGAGAGACAGAGATTCATCGAGCTGATTCTCTACAGGCGTTCTTATTACAATATCAGCATTATTATCAAAGTGTTACATAAGAAATTGTCTTCACTGTTTGATAGCGAAATTATCAATTGTTATGTAGTTTGTTATGTAGAAACTATATTGCATTGAGATCGACCCACGAGCCGATTTACAGTGTCACGCGAGAACTAAGTTGAATACTAAAAAATATGACATCATGACCTAATCAGGTCATTTGCGGTGGGGTCACGATCTGACGTTTGCGATCACGCTTCTATTTTTAAGTGTGTTTGATGGTGCTCATTGAAACGTATCCAGACAAAATTGCTATGGGCCGTCAAGAAATCACAGACCGTTCATGAGAGCGACTGTAAAAGCATCTGCACAAACTGGTTCAACTTTCGGTGGAACTGGCTCAACGTACGTTATGGTATACTCAGCTCCCTCAGAAACCCGAATGTTTTTCTAAGAAATGCTGCGCAGAATTCCTGCAATTTTGGTCATGGAAACTGTTCAGCATATTTCGGGTTTTGGAGAGAGGTGAGTATAGCCAAAGTGATGGAAAAAATTTCTAACTTTTAAGGCCTGATCCAAAGTTTGCGACAGAACCCCACCTCAGCAGTAAATGTATTTATTACTACTTTCTAATATTCTAATATGAGGCGCAATCAAAACATAAATTGTACATATTTGTATCAGCGGTGGATTTTCCCAAAACTTGTGACAAGCAAGTGAGTTTGTGCGGGCAATCCGCAACGCGGATTACCAAAGAACAGCAGCTTCAGCTTGAAGGCGATCACCACGGGAATGGTGATTTGTAGTCTTCATAGCTGTTATTATTTCGTTCCCATTGATACAAAGCCGAATTGTACTGCGACGTAGAGTCCAGCTCAGCCTTGGGGTTGTTTTTTTGCTCTTCAAACAGCTCTTCATAGGCTTGGGTAAGGAGTGTGACGACTGGGTCATCAGAGCTGAACCCAGACACTTTTCCGCCGCTAAGCCGCTTATAGTTGGCCTGCGCTTCTGCTTTATGTTGCGCCCACTCAAAAGATTTTTTCTCTTCTGAAGAGGTTTTCTCATCCAGAAACCGCAAAAGAGTCATGTAGTTTTCTGCCGTTGGCACAGTGTCTGGATCGTCGCCTTTCAAAACAAAAACAAGTTGCTCGTCCATAACGAGTTTGGCGGCTTTGATTTCTTCTTTAGAGAAGTAGCCGGTTTTATTGCTGGAAATAGCGGAGAGGGTCTCGCGGTCGAAATCTAAATCATCAAAAATATCGCGCCGGAAGCCTTCAATGTCATCATGATATTTGCTGGAGTTGCTATCAAGGTTACCATACTGGCCTGTCAGTTTGGCACGGGCATCAATTGCGATATCTGAAATCGGCTTTAAACGGGAGGTTTCAGAGTTTTGTGAGGAAGTGCTACCCGGATTTGTGAGAGTATGTGTTGATCGCACCCCAGAGGAAAACCCTGCGTTACCAACATATTTTGCGATGCTATAATTGGATAAACTGTATCCAGTTCCATTTCCCGTATGAATGCTCATGAAACATTTTCCTCTTAAATAAAGTATTGCTCCAACACTTACTCTTCCTAACCTTCGCAAAGCTGGATTACCTATAAGAGCCCGATTTAAAAGTAGTTGAATAATATCAATAAGTTGTGATTCAACCATCTTACCGAACGAGATGGAGGATCGCATGCCTTGGACTGACACCGCCCGCAAGCAGTATATTCGAGATCATATACGTTACTCAAGCGATCTGACCGATCCGGAATGGTCAATCATAAAGGCTTTCATCCTTCCGGCGCGATCGGGTGGCAGGCCACGAACAACTTGCATACGGGCGGTGAAGAATGCGATCATGTACATCGCTGGCAGTGGGTGCCAGTGGCGTATGTTACCTAAGGACTTCCCACCCGTTTCGACGGTGCGCGGGTTCTTCAATAAGTGGCGCAATTGTGGACTTTGGCAGACAATTAACGGCCTTGATGGGTTGGATGCCCCACCCCGACGGCATCACAATGTGCCATTATAGTTAGACTTGGTCTTACTATAATCAGCTCCCTCAGAAACCCGAATGTTTTTCTAAGTAATGCTGCGCAGGATTCCTGCAATTTTGGTCATCGAACCTGTTCAGCATTTTTTGGGTTTTGGAGGGACAGGAGTATACAAACCTTCTATATTAAGGCGGATGCTTTAGATGCTGGCAAAATCAAGACACTCACATGCCCCTCAACTGCTCAAAGTGTACCGCAATCTCCCTTTGGGCTTGCGATAGTTCTTGCTGCGTAAGGCGCTTTGCAGCCCTATCTCTATTCTGTTTTGCGCCCACAATTCCATTTACTTCTGCGATAAAAAACCAAATGTATGCGCTTTTGTGGTCCTGCGACTCGCCTCGTCCTTCTGCGTACATGACCCCGAGATTATATTGCGCCTTGGAATGGCCCTGCTCAGCTGCAAGACGGTACCATTTTACTGCCTGAGCATCGTTCTGCGGCTCGCCTATTCCGGTTTCGCACAGAACCCCGAGATTATATTGGGCGTAGGCATAGCCCTGTTCAGCGGCAAGACGGTACCATTCTACAGCTTTAACATCGTCCTGCGTAACGCCATTTCCGAAGTAGTACATATTCCCGAGTTTATTTTGGGCGGTGGCCTTAGCCTCCTCAGCGGCAAGACGGAACCATTTTTCAGCTTGAACATCATCCTGCGGCACGCCTTTACCGGTGCCGTACATGAATCCGAGAATAATTTGCGCGTCGGTATAGCCCTGCTCAGCGGCAAGACGGAACCATTTTTCAGCTTTAACATCATCCTGCGGCACGCCTTTACCGGTGCCGTACATGATCCCGAGATTATATTGCGCCTTGGAATGGCCTTGCTCAGCTGCAAGACGGTACCATTTTACAGCTTGATCATAGTCCTTCGGCACGCCTTCTCCGATTTCGTACAGGACCCCGAGATTATGTTGCGCGTAGGCCTTGCCCTGCTCAGCACCCTTGGTGATGGCATGGAGATCGTACCCGTACGCGAGAGAGAGAAGTATGAATGGCACTAAAGTGACCAAAGCCCCTAGAACTACTTTAAGAAAGCGTAACTGCATGTTTTCTACTCCGAAACAGCAACACCCAAACAATACCACCCGAAACAATAACAATGACAAAAATCTATAATTCAAAAATTAGACACTCTCGGACTGGCGTTGAGCCGGGGCTCTGGATCGCCAACAAAAAGACGGCTATCGCCAGCGGATATGCCGAAACCGAAGAGGCTGCGAAACAAATGGCAGAGCGTAACGAAATGCGGGGCACAAGCCCCGCGTATATCATTTTGAAATGATGAGTTCTAACACATGCTTACCTGCCTCCTTGGCGATGGAATAGTTCAAGCTAACGTCGTCTTGCCGGAAGCCATCAAACGTCTTTCGAACCTCCTCCCTGTCATTCATCGAGAGGATAAAGCGACCTTTGATCTTTGATAAAAGATCAGCCATCTCCTCAAAGTGTGAGCGTTCAAAGATGCCTTTGCCATAATCTTTTTCCCCGCCCCAGTACGGCGGATCTAAATAGAACAAGGTCTGGGTAGCGTCATAGCGTTCAAGGCAGGCACGCCAGTCAAGGTTTTCAATCGTCACAGCGGACAGTCTGCCAGATACCAGCTCAATATTACTCAGCGCCCGGTTTGCATTGAATCTTGAGGGACGCTCCAAAGCGACCCCAAATGCCTGACATACGGACTTACCTCCAAACGCCAACCTTTGCAGATAATAGAACCGCACAGCTCTTTGAATGTCGGTCAGGTGATCAAGGCTGGCATCGCGAAGCGCCTCAAACTCTTGACGTGATGAAAACATGTACTCCAGGCTACGTAAGAACTCTGGCTTGTGCGAACGCAGTACCCGAAAGAAGGTGACAAGTTCACTGTTGATGTCGTTAATCACCTCACATTTGGGGATTGATGTGCGGCGGAAGAACACCCCACCCATGCCGCAGAACACATCAACAAAGCTCAGGTGCGGGACTTGATTGATCTGACCGATGATACGGGACGCAAGCTGACTTTTGCCGCCAAGATAGGGTGCCACCGGTTCAGATTTGACCGGAGCGACTTCTCCAAATAAATTCATCTTGAAGTTTACTCTCAAGCTATGGCAGTATTTCCCAGCCGTACAATTTACAATGTATGGCAATGGTGGGAACGAGCCTATCAGCCTCTTAACGAGCTCTCACGGACTGGTTTTCCAATGACCGTGGATGGACGTGATAGCACACGTCGATCTTCCCACCACCTATTAAGCAGGAAGCAAGATCGCTTTGTCTGTTGTGGGGCAGTTTAATCTGTGCCGGGATGACTGCGCTCGTAAAGGCGCAGTTGCTTCTGGGGCATTCGGGTGTCCAGCACGCATTCCAAGTTACGGAATACGCAGTTCACCAGAACCCTTTCTTCGACAGATAAACGATCAGCACGGGCCATCCGACCATAGCCATTCCTGCAAATGCGAATGACACGGTTATAGATTTCCCGTCGATGCGACAATTATCAAATATATAATCCGCAATCGTCAGTCCGATTAGAACATAGAGTGCGGCAAATAATCCAAGTATACCCCATAGGATGATAGCCATTATTCATCTCCTGTTAGTTTGGGGTTTTATGACTGCTCAAAAAATGAGCGCAACTATTACTACTATAACTGCGGCAGCGACAAATCCAAGACCACGGTTGGCCCAAACCTCAACATCAAATTTGGTCATCTGTTTTCATCTCCTCCTTGCTTCATAGATGCCTATTGTTTGTAAGCCTCAGTGAGGCGATCCAGCTTTCTGTCGATCTTCTCCAGCTGGAGATAGATCCCATCAATGCGTGTTTCCGCACGGGTCACACGCTCGGTCATGGCTCGGTTTGAGATCACTGTGCGCTCAAGGCTGATAACGCGCTCGTTGATGCTTGCAGCCCACCAGACAAAGCCGACAACCTGCACCAGTAGGGTCAGGACCAGAACGACTGGAACACGCTTGTCCAGTTGCCAGCGGGACGCCAACTGCTCCTGTAAGCTCATCGCCAGCAGCCTCGCCGTTTTCCATTGCGATCATTGCCGGCCACCCGTTCCGCCCCAGCGCGGTCAACTCTGGTCAGCACCACAAACCCAGGCGGGCTTAGATTGTTTTCAGTGAAGCCCGCGCAGTTGCTCGCACTCACCGTCTGGCACGCTGCGATCCCCAAGGTACTCACGACACAGATTGTAATCGTCAAGATCCTGTAGATGGCCATCATCCCGCTTCCTTTCCTGTTCCACTTTCACTGTCTGTTTGAGAGTTGCCTGCTCGGCGTCATCAAATGCGCCTTGGCGTATCTGATGGTAGACAATTACAGCAAGCGCTATGAGGAGCAGAGCGGCCGCAATCGCCCGCCCTGCTCTGGTTCCTATCAGGAATGACAGAGCAGCTGTCACGCTATGCCACTCGCGCTTTCTGGATCATCAGATACCCACCGATGCAAACGGCAGCTATCAGCGCAAAAGCAAAGCCCCATTGCAAAGGTCCAGAGCCGGCCAGGATGCCGGAAAAACCAGAAGCCGCGATGCTGGCTTTTGTAATCCCCTCAGGGGTAAGGAACGCACTCAACGCACTGGTGTCTTCCCCACGCGCTTTGGCTCCAACATCTTCTATGACTGCATCCTTTGCAGTCATAGTTGGCGGCTTTAGTTCAGGGGATTTATGTAGCGCAAGTTCAAGGGATCGCTGTTTTACGGTCTTCACACGCTTGGACCAACCGTTTTTATTGTACGACCAGTTCCGCAATTTCTTCATGAACTTCAAACGCTCTTCGCTCAGTGCCCCAATCAACAAGATATCCGACCGAGTGTGAATAGCAGCAAGCGTCTCAAACCCTAAGACCCCATCAACTCCAACACCTAGAATGGTTTGCAGCGTCTTCACCGCACGGCTAGGACCAGAGTTCACGGTAAAATCAAACATCGCGTAATCAAGACCAAGAGGGAGCTTATCGCCCTTTACAGCATCCCAGTATTGAGCACGATAGATCTCAATGGCCTCGGATTCATTCATCTGCTTGACTTCTTGAACACTCACAGGCTGACCGCGCCACGCGCTCAAAGTCCCCTGCGTGATACCGTAGTTGGTTGGCCCTCCCGGATCAGCTTTACGGCTGCGATTAGAAAAACCGCCTTCAATGCTGAGCAGTTCAGACAGGACAAGTTCGAAGGTATGTTTCATCAAGGATACTCCCATTAAAAAACCCACCTGAAGAGGCGGGAGGTGTGACAACGATCTGATGCATCAAGTTTTCTGTAGGAGAGAGTTAAGCTTTGAGAAGCCCGAGCAAGCAGCATCGCTCCCCTTCTACCAGACACCAATCACAACAACATCGTGTGCTGTATTTGCCTTTTCAAAATAAGGATGGGAGGGCCGCAACCATTTGGAGAACCCGGTTTTGAAGCCATCTTTTGTTTTTGAATATGTCACTGGAATGCGCCCACCTGCTCCCGCAGTTGTCAGCACCACAAATTTACCCGCTTTGCTGGAAGGAAGAGGCTGGATGAAGGTATATTGATAAGTGCCAGTTCCCGCCCCTTTACAGGTCAAGTTGCTCCCCCAAAGTACTGTGCCGCTTGCATCAACGTTAGCAGCCGCAATGATCCTTGGGTTCACAGCCAGCGTATTCAACTTTGCTGAATTCAGCTTTGCATCTGTGACGGACCGTGCTGCCAGCTTTGGCTCTGTGACGGCATTGGAGTAGATTTCATCAGGACCAACTGAACGCCTTTGGGCGAGTCTTTCAAGCCCCAGATTAGCGCGCGCCGCAGACTTGCTCGGCAGATCACTGAGGTTGTTCGCCTTAGAAAGGAAGTCATTTGTGTCAGGCGTGGCAAGCTTCCAGCCATCAGATGTGAACATCTTCAGCTTCTTGTCCGGTACATTGAAATACAGCGCGCCATCAATCAGATCATCGCCCTTGTTGTCGCTCACCGGATCTTCATCAAACGGCCCCAGATAGAGCTTGTTGAAGCGTTCAAAAGCCAGCTCGGAAGCCTCAAGCACAGCCTCTTCCAGATTGTCCAGCGCAGCCTCCGCCGCCGCCTTAGCTGCTTGCGCCTCGTTCTTTGCATCAATCGCCGCAGCCTTTGCCGTCAGCACAACCGCCGCTACATTTGCTTCATTGAGAAGAACATATCCTTCCTGCCCTTCAATCACTGCAAGCATTGCCGGGAAGCCAGTTTGTAAATCATCAGGATCCAGTTCCGCGCCAAGTCCATTGCGAACTGGCAAAGTCACACCGCCAACCGTTATAGTTACTGCACCAGTGTTATTTGCAACTGGAACAAAGACAACAAACTCCAACGCAGACACGCTCACACCCAAGCGCAACCCAGCGGTGATCGCATTGGCTGTTCCTCCAACATCAATCAGCCGCGTGATGCTATCGGCAAGGTCCCGCACATAGTGCCAGGCACCATCCTTCCACTGGTAGTATCCGCTCAACGCTTGATCGGGATCTGCCCCAACAATGGCGGGAGTGTAATTCTCCCGATTAGTGATCGTATAAAGCTCAGCCCTGGTCTTCACCAGAACAGCACCAAGCGCCTTGCCAATTTCCAATTGTCCAAGATAGGCGATGATCTCAGCTTTAACGGGATTGTGCGCAGGTGTGCTGTTCAGGCCGTATGTTTCATTGTCACGCCAGACCATTTCCTTGGTAAGGAAGTTCATGGATCTACTCCTGATTTGGGGAAGGTTAAACAGTCGCTGTTGCGACCTCAGGATCAGACCAGTCACTGTTCTGTCCCAAGATCGAGCGGGCTCTCATGCGGAAGCGGTATTCAATATTCTGCGTCAAAGCTTCTGTTTTAATGTTGGAGGCGTCAGAATTGGCCTGCGCATATTTAGCTGTTCCACCGCTGGTCTTGATGTATTCAAGCTCATAAAAGAGTGCATCTGAAAGCCGTGTGAAGGAGGCAATTGCAACAATGCTGCCGCCCTGCTGCTGCATTTCAATAGCGAACTCATCCACACCGGGAATTGCTTGCGAGCCAATTTTCACAGGAGGCGCACCCTTTTCGCCTTCCTCCTCAGGTTCAAAATCGTAAAGACTTCTGGGAACCACGATGCCCTCAAAGTGGTGAGTAAAGGTCTCCAGATTAAAGGTCGGCGTTCCGATCAGTTCCAGATATGCCTCCACCAAATGCGGCGGATCGGTGATTTTAACAAAGCGGCGAAACGGTAATTGCTCGCTGGCAAAGTAATCGCAGACCACTCTCACCCGTGGGGCTTTGGCGCGAATGTAGGCAATCTTTTGCATCCGCCGCATATGATTGTGGCGCTGCACGGCGCTGTTATCTACGGTGATGGATCTTGGATCTGAATCTTCAACATAAGGCTCTCCATAAATCACAGCGGTATCTTCGCTGTAATCCAGTTCTGGATTGGTCCAAAGACCGCGCACAGTCTCAATGTTGGAGGCCGGACTGCGATTGGCGAGGAAGTCCATGCTCTGGATGCTTTTGGTTTTGAGATGAATATCCGGCTCGGCCCACGTTCCTGCGTGAACGGCTATTTTTCCATCGGCATCAGTGTAAAGAACCATCTCCCCCGCTTCATCCAGTATTCTGCCGATGTGGGTTGGATCATTATTCTCCCGGCCATGCAGACCGCCATGATAGGCAGGCTCAAAGTCACCGCTGAAGTTCTCAATCTGCCGGTCACACACATCAGCCCCTTGCGCCCAGCTGGTCAGGTTGATCTGATCAAGGGACAACGCGCCGCCATAGGGAGCCAGTAGTAAATCCAGGCGGATAAGGCACAGGTTTTCGGAGTATTTGTAGCTTTCATCTCTGGGGTCAAAAACATGTTTTCCGCGAACCTGTGAGGAGATTGAGGGGAACCCGTAGGGGTAGACCGTTGTATGGTCCTGAGCGCGGACGCTTTTGCAAATGAACAGAACACTGGCGATGCTGTCGCCGCGATGATCCTCACTCCAAATCTGGCTGAACTTATCCACCAGCTGCTCATAAGGCAGGCCAACCAACGCCCCGACACGCTCTAAAATCCGAACTTTGGACTTTCCATTAAGCCGGTAATATTTGTGCGCATCCTCATCTTCACTCAAGGATTTGGTGACATTCCCATTGTCATCAACCTCAACGGCTGCATCACTTAAATAGTGCTTTTCAAAACTATCAATTTTATGGGAGGCATGGGCAATGAGCATATAGGCCGTGCCGTCGCGCTCTTCCAAAAACATAATGTCGCCAGCCTTGCGCACTGTGCCATACACATAAGAACGTGATGGAACACCTTGCTTCTGGTTGACTTTGCCATCGGCTACACTGGGGATTGGAGCCGCATTGTCTTTTGTCAGCTGGCTTCCCAAAAGAGCATTCCCAGCCAGACTAATCCCAGCGGACAGGCCCACGCCAATAGCCCCCACAGCAATGGCGGAGACCGCCGCGCCTGCTAAAATAGCCTGCGTTGCTACTGACGCCCCCAAAATAGCAGCTCCATTTGACAATAAAAAAGCAATACCAAGTGCAATCGTTTCTGGCATCACACCCTCCACATCTTCAGGACCGGCGCATGAAGGGCTTCAAAGCCTATGCCCCAGTGAATTTGCCAGTGCTGACCGTCCCAGATCGCGCCCCATTGGCGCAGCACATCATGACCACTTCCAACCACACCAACGCAGCCAGGCGTGCGCTTTGAACTCTGCTTCAGTCCGGCCCGGCGCGCACAGCCATCAACCAGGCCAAGCGCCCCGCCGGATGACTTGAGAAGGTCTTCCATTTCATCTCTTAAGGAATAGGTGCCACGTAAGCTGGCCGCCCCGTCGCTATACCCGTTGGCACACGCCCAATCAGCCAGCACAAGGCAGCAGTCCGATGTTCCGAACGCAAAAGGCAGCTGGCGACGATCCAGCAACCAGCGCTGCAGATGGATCAAAGACGCGGCCATGTGATGGACTTGCTCGCCATTAAAACAAGACGCTCGCAACAAAGATCCTGCGGCAGATCAGGATTGGTTTTAAGCGAATAGGCCCGCTGATCTGCGTCAGAGAGGACCGAGTTCCGGCGCGATTTGCGGGCATGGAATGCGTTGGCCACACTGAGCGTAACCGTATGTTTTATGTACGGCTGCTCTTGATCATCAATTGCCTTGCGGGAGAATTTAATATCAATGATCTCGCCAGTGAACTTCACAACGGGACCTGAGGCAAGGGCTTCAAAATGTTCATTACAACTTTGCAGCAGGACCTGGACACGCGAGCCAATGATGTCGCTCTCCTGCGTTTCCTCATAAGCCAGATCGGCGATGTCCTGCGGTATGCCGGAAAGGCTCATTTCCAGAACAGAGGCTTCACCAGAAAAGGCATACTGGATGTTGGTAAACGCATCTTCCGGCAACTGGCCGCCGGCACGCCAAAGATGATTGTCGCGGTCCATATGGGCACCCGAGCCAAACCAGAACCGCGCAGTCGTACCCGGAAAGTCCATTTTAACAAGCACCATAACTTTTCGAGTGCTCATGAGGCGGCCTCCTCATCCCAGTAATCAATCGCCTCCACAAAGCTCAGCGACTTGTTTGTCACCGGCGATAAACCAAACTCCATGTCCATCTGGTTGTCGCTGGCAAGGTGCATAAGGCAGGTTGGCTCACTCACATTGAGCAGCGCACCTGCCGGAATTTTAGCCCGCACCGCCGGGAAGATTGGAAGTTGGATCACATCACCGTTTTTCTCAATGACAGGCCCGCTTTCATAAAGCGCATGGAAATAACTAAACCGGATTCCAGACAGGCTCAAACCCTCCTGCAAGCCGCGCAGTTTAACAACCGTTGAGCCAATCTGAGCTTGTTCTTCCATTTGCAACAAGGCCGGCTCATTGCGATAGGAAGCGCCGTCAGAAAACGTTGAGCCATCGCTATGGGCGACAAAGGAACGCTGTGCTTTGGCAAGCTTTTGCAGCCGCGATCCGACATGATAGGCTGGCACAATCACAAGCCCGGAGCGTCCTTGCAACGCAACCCGGATCGCATTCCATGCTTCCTGATGGAGCAGGTCCCGGCTCATTACTAAAATGTTTGAAAGGCTCGCCTGCCAGAACCCCAGATCGGTTTGCGTGGTGAGTTCAAACCCGGAAAGCGTTCTCCCGCCCCTGCGCGTAAATGGTCTTGAGTGGAAGGCGGGAATGTCTTGTGTTTGGAACAAATTGTGCGGCCAGTGTATGAGTGAACTCATCGGTGGTCCCCACCCCTGTTTTGAGTGAAGGAATTAACATCGCCAATCGTTTGCTGGCGAGCTTGCTTTAAGGTTTCCTTTACTATCTGAGGCCCGAACACTTTTAAAAGTTTCAAAGTAACGCTCGCTGAACGCTTATCAACGTGCGCATCAAGCTCAGAATTAAACATCAGCGAGATCTCAACTTTATCTGGGCTGCTCTGGTTGGAACCTGAGGGAACTGGCGGGAGGGATGGCAAGGACGGACCTGACAAGGACGGTGTTTGCCCGCCAACAAAGCCGCCTGCACTATATCCCGTGGCGCGCTTGTGCAGGGCTTCTAAGTTGCGCGGACCAAGCCTTCTGGTCGCCTCACTGGAAAATACATATTCGTTCCCGTGAACAATTCCTTTGGGTTCATACTTGCCGCCCGGCCCGGTATAACCGCCGCCATCAAACCCCATGAGCGAACCAAGCCCGCTAAGTACTCCGCTCGCACCAAACAAACCAGAAAGCGGTCCCTGCCCTAGGAAGGCTGCCTGCAAAACGGCATCTGCCATCGACTGAATAAACCGGTCAAGCGCATCACTGCCAGTGTCAATTGCTGCCGTAATGGAGGAAAACTGATCAGCCATCATCTGGTTGCCAAAGGCAGAGAGTTGGTTGAGTTGTTCCTGTGATTTTGATTGGCTATCGAGCTTTTTGACAAGCTCCCCGATTTCCTGTTTTTGTTTGTCAGTAGCGCTAGAGCCAGCAGCTCTGAGTTCATTCATTATCCGCTGCTGCAAGTTGGTCTTACCGATCAGCTCACTTTCAAAGGTCAACGCGGAAACAATCCGTTCAATCGCTTCTGCTTCTTTGATCGCCGCTTTTGCAGCTTTACCGCGAAACGCATCCACCTGCGGCTTTACGACGGCTGCAGCAGCGGGCGTGTCAGGTGTTAAGGCCTGATTACTGCTGTTGTCGCGAGTGCGTTTATTCAAGATTTCCTGAACAAGCTGGAACTTGGTTTCCAAAGCGCTGATTTGCTCCAACAGCGCCTGTTCGTTCATGCTGTCAGTCTTCAGGAATACTTGTGTCAGCGATCCTGAATTTAATCGCTCTTGTGTAACAGCCAGGCGTTTATTCAAATCCTCTCGCGTGGCCTCAATTTTAGCCAGAGCCTTCTCAAGGTAACCAGTTGAGAACCCCACAGGGTTAAAAGCCCCATCCTTACCCGTTAGCAGATCAAGATCAGGCTCAACGAGCTGATCAAACAGCCCATTCAAGCCCTCCTTTGCAAACCCGTCCTTGAATACTTCTTTGAGTTCACGGGCTTTTTTAACGACCGCAGCCATGTTCTCACTGAAGTTAACCAGATATGGACCCACATCAATCAAGGCAGCTTTAAGTTGCTTGTCCAGAGCATCTGAGGCATTCCCCAAACGGTTCTGCATTTGCTCTGCCTGATCAAGAACCTTATTCTCAATGATGTTACCAAGAGCTTCAGCCTTTCTTCCGGCCTTGTCCATGGCACCAGACCCAAGCTCAAGAACACGGACCAGGTCCGTTCCCCGCTGACCAAATGCAGCCTTGACCAAAACGGCTTTTTCCTCTGCGCTCTTAGCGCGCGATACCGCATCAGCGTAAAGCCTCAAACGCTCCTCACCACTGGACGCATTCTGGATCGCTTTCAGCAAACCTATATCGGCCTTTTCCAAAGCCGAATACAGCTCGCCAGTCTCATACTTTGCTTCCCCAACTCCTATCGTGAACTTGCGCAAAGCACTATCAAGAGTAGAGGTTTCAATGGACGCCTCTCCTGCCATAAAGGCCAGCGTTTGATAAAACTCCCCATTCAATCCGTTTTGTCTTGCTGTCTTTGCAACCTTGTCAAAATCTTCAAGGCCTTGCCTGGCAAGGGTCAAAGCACCAGCCAGAGACAACGCCCCGGCAGCAGCCCCGATAAAGGACAAGGAGCCAATCGATTTAACGAGCCTTCCAGCCTGTCGGCTGGTATTTCCCATCTGTCTATTAAAACCACGAACGGACTTTTCGTTACGAGAAAAGCTGCCTTTGGTTTGCTTCTCCAAACGGGCGAGCTTCTTTTCCATGTCCGATGTTCGGGCATCAAATAGGGTGATTACTTTCTGGGTTTCATTTGGCACGATGCAGGTCCATCAATTGTTTCAGCTCATCGCGATCTGAGGAGGTGATAGCGTCGCCACTTTCAGGTTTGCGATTAATCGCATGCCAGCCTTCTATGGCTTCATAGAACTCTATGAGACTGGCCTTCCAGAAGTCACAGGGCCGCCACCCCAGTAGTGGCAACCATTGAAGCCATTGCCGAAATGGAAAGAACTCTAAGGGCTCTCCACTTCGGCTTCGTCCTTTCCCCCTGGTAGGTCCGGGAATAAGGCTGCAGTGATTGCCTGCTGGATTTTTACAAGGCTCAAAGCCCCCACTTGAGAGGCCCATGCACCTTCCCCGTCGCCCTCAATCGTGAGTGCGAATAGACATTCTTTCAATGTTGAGATTGACAACATGTTCATGTCGTTCATCATTTGCCCAAAAGTGCGATCCGCGCGCGCTTGCTCAACCTGCTCCAGACAATCTATTTGGGCACAAATGATGAGGTGATGGCCGTTAATCTCAAGCGCGACTTCACCACGGGCTTTGTTTAGCTTTCGCATGGGCTACTCCGCAGTAAAGGTGATCTTGCCCGTGAACTTGACCGAGATACTGAATTCCGCACCACCTTCGGTTTCGCCTGAGAACTCCATGCTTTCGATGAGGATCACACCCGCATATTCCCCGATGCCGGGAACAACAACTTTAGCGTTGATCTGTGTTTGCTCCAGACAAGCAGCGTTCAGCTGTTTGCTGGTTGCACTATCATCGCTGATACCTGATCCGGAAAATGACACCGATTGAATGCCGTACACCATGGAGGAATAAACAATCCCCTCAGGCACATCACGATCTGGCACGGTTACATCCGCTAAGGAGTTGTTGATGGACAGGTTTCTGGTTTTAATTCCAGCCAGATTTGAGAACCCCTCAGGATCTGCACCATCGGCGAGTTTTAAAAGAAGTAACCGACCTTTTCCGTCTGCCATGTCTATGCCTTTCTACAATGGAATTTCACCGTTATGACTCCATGCCGCGTGTTCCCGTCAGGGTCACTCATGACGCGTGTGCTCTCAATAAACGAGAAGCAGGAACTCAGCCCTTCAACCGCGAAGTCGGCATCGTGTAAGTTCCCATAGATTTTTGCGATTATTTCTTTGGTCTCAGACTGACCGTGAGCACGAGACCAGATGTGAACATCAACATACTCATATGATCCATGAGCACCTGTGACGTCATTGGGTATCGTCTGCCATTCACCGATCACTATGAACGGGTACTGATCATCCTTAACGTCAGAGCTGGGGTGGTCGATGACTGACTTTGCAGCCGATCCTGCATCTATCAGCGCGTTAAAAAGCCTGCGCTGTAGATCGACTGCGTAACCAGTCATTTGAGGGCATCCTTGATAGCCTTGTTCAAGGCTCTGTTCATACGCCCGACATGACGTTTGCGGATAAGCCTGTAGGCAGGAAAGAAGAACGGTTGAGCGGAATGGTTCTTTGTTCCGAACTCAATCCAATGCCAGGTAAACCAAGCTGTAACCACCCAGCCTGACTGGCTCTTGAAGGTTTCTTTCTCCCCGAAAGTTTCATCAGAACCGGCTTTTCTGGCTTTCAGTGAGCGGGACAATTGCCCGCTTCTTTGGGGAGCTGCGGAACTGGCCATGCTAGCCAGCTCTGTAGAAGATTTTTTCTGAACCTTCTCAATATGCTGGTCAACGTTTGGGGCGATTTTTCGAAGCCGGGCCATAACCACTTTAATATTAGAGGAGGTTTTCACACCGTCCGCCATCACACAGCCACCCCTCGTTCAAGCAGAAATTCAAGGCGGCGCTTGCGCCGTTCCGGGTCATGGATTGAACGGATGTTGAACGTCTCACCCTCAATCACAGCCATATCAGCCTCGTTAAGACCAGCAGCAGCGCGCGAGTATCGGAGGGAAAGAATGCCAGTTGCAGATGCCGCAATCCGTCCCGCAGACACAACCTCTTTGCCTTTGAACATTTGCAGCTCACCTATGGTCTTGAAGAGAACCTCCCAAGTGCAACTGCTTCCTCCGGCCCCATCAGGGACACAGACTTGGCGCTGAAACGTGATCCTGTCTCTTAGATTTCCCGCTCGCATGTGAAGTGCCCTTTTTGACCTTCACCTACCAGACAAAGCGCCGGTAGGGTTCAAGCATAAACTTGGAGGAATGAGGAACTGAAATCGCGATGCTGCCGATCACCACATCCTCGCGAGCGTTGTACATATGACCGACCATCATTTTAATCGCGGCCCCGATTGCCGCCGGAACATCTTCCGGCTGTTCGCCAAAGCCGGTGACATACGCGATCTTAACCGGGTGCTTTTTAGCCGCGTTCAAGCGTGGCAAGGCAAAGCTCTTTGCCAGATACAGATCGGATCCCTCAACGCTGCCGGCCAGCTCAAGCACGGATGGGTCCACCTGCTCTAAACCACCATCCTCACTCTCATAGGAAATCTGCGCACGGGAGATATCTGGGAACCAAAGCCTGAAGGGCTCGATGCATGGCCAGCCACAAAAGCTTTGCTCCCATGTCTGGTTGATGAGGCAGCGCTTGAGCTCGCCTCGATACCCGTCAAGACGGGAGACGGCAGCGCTCAGATAGGATTTAATAAGATCGTCATTATCATCGAAGTCAACGGCCAGATGAGCTTTGATATCAGCAACACTGACAGGCAGTGTGGCAGGTGCTGTTTTCAATGTTGGAATTGAAGTGCTGTCCATATCGGATACTCAATCAAGGTTGGAGTTTAGTCCTCATCCTGTGATGAGGTTATCCTGATCTCCTTAACCGGCTTCTCCCTCACCCTTTTCAAGATCAGCTCCCTCCAAAGCAGGTCCGGAAAGATCCAGATACTCAAGCCTGGCTGCTCTGACCTGCTTTGCGGTCAGCCGCGTTAAGGGCGCATGATCGCCTTCCATCAGCGGTTTGATCACCTTCTTCACCTGAGTGTCTTTTTCATCAAGCTTGTAAACACAGCCGAACCGCAACATTCCAAGAGTTGTGTGCCGTGAAGACCTCACTTTGATGTACATCTGAATTCTCCTGAAAAAGGCACTGCAATCATCTGATTGCAGTGCAATTGTGTGACCTCGGTTTTTTAGACTTGGGCGAACGCAAAGTCGCCGGTGACTATGGCCGCAGCCCGTTTGAGGGCAAGAGCTGCCCGCTTGCGGACTTTCATGGTCAGCATGTCTTCAATGAAGTTGCTGCCATGCTCTGAAGAAATCAGAACTTCAGCATCCTGACGATCATAATAGGTTGCCGCCATAGCAAGATCGCCTGCCAGCCACTCTCCTGCAGACATGGTATTGGATTCCACTACATCCTTACCCCAGAGCATCGGCGTGGTTTGGGCCACAGGATTGCCGAAGATGTAACGGCTTTGCGCATCTTTCAGAAGGTCGATCCCTGCCCAGTCTGTAGGGTTCATAACGAACGACGTGGCGATATAATCTGCCAAAGCAATTTGAAGAATAGCAAGACGCAAGCGATCAATACGCGTGGCATTCGGCAAACCGTCTGGTGCTGCAAAATCGGTCGCTTCTGTCAGCAGACCCTTAAAGTTCTCACCTGCCCCATCCCCTGCAAGGATTTGCTTTTCTTCTTCCAGATCCAGCCCATAACGCAACTCTGTGTCGATTTCTGTTTGCAGGTAATCGGCATCTGCCAGAGCTTCCTCTGTGATGTTGGTGTGGTGGGCAATCTTCTTGACGTCAGTCTTTGCCTTCTCCCAGCCGTAGCTGGATACGGGCATGGCCGCACCTTCAGCCACCATTGCCGCATTATTATCGCGCAGCACATGCTTGCGATAACTCACCTGATCAGAACTGGTCCGCCCTGCTGTAAGCAGATCACGAATGAGCAAACGCCGACGCGGCATGCGAACCGGATCGCGCTCTTCTTCATGATAGATCAGACCACCAGCCGATCCTGCTGCCGTTGTGATCGCATTGGAAACATCAATCAGCAGACTGCCCTTTGCGCCGTTGCTGGCAAAAGCCTTGATTTTATCTTCCTGAGCCACAAACGCCTGCCCCAGTGTCATAACCGGAGTTGATCCCGAACCTCCTCCTTCAGCAACTTGCTGGGAGATTTCCAGTGTCTGGCTTTTAATCCCTTCCAGCGAGTTTTTCAGCTCTTCAACTGTCTTGTTCAAAGCTGTCTGTTCGGTGAGAAGTTTATCGGCTGTCGCTTTGGATTCCGCAGAGACCTCGCCAGACTGTTTGGCCTGCTTCAGCGCATCTTCTGCCGTGGATTTAATGCTGCTTGTAACGTCATCCAGCTTCTGATTGACCTTTTTCAGCATCTGCTCTGTATTTAAATCATTACGTACGGATCCAACAACAGCATCTGGACGCGCAAGGGTAAGGGCCGCCAGGCAAATGGCGGGCATCAAATACTTCTTCTTCATCAAACTTCTCCGATTAGATGGAATTAATCTTGTCGAGGAGGTTTTTCACTCCCTCGTGCACGGCAGCGCCAGACATGCCGGATGGAGCAGCGCGGGACGTGCTCCCTTTCAAAGCCGCACACAATGAGCGACGTTTTGATTTGGATAGTCCTGCTTGAGCCAAAATAATATCAAGCTCCTTTTGAGCTGCTTTGGGAGACGGTTGCCCCATCTGCTGTTCAGGTGCACTTGCCAACTCATCCGATGCCAGAAGGCTGTCAGCAAACCCTTGCTCAATGGCCTTGTCCCCATTGATCCATGTTTCTTTGTCGAGCTGGGAATGCAGGTCCGTTTCTGCAATCCCGGTTCTGGCGTGATAGATACTCACGGCTGCCTGATCGAAAGGTTCCAGCCAATCAGCAACTTCTCGAAAAACGTGACGGTCACCTCCAGCCATTACCCCTGTGTTATGGATCATGAAGAATGCGGCCCGCCCGATCTGGACCTCATCACCAGCCATGGCAATGATGGATGCAGCTGATGCTGCCAGCCCTAAAACCTTGACCGTTACCTTGGCCTTGTGCTCGCGCAGCAGGTTATAGATCGCCAGCCCCTCAAAAAAATCCCCACCCGGAGAGTTGATGTTGACCACAACATCCTCATCCCCGATTGATCGAAGTTCTGCCGTAATCCGCTTTGCTGTAACCCCTTCAAAAAACCAGTTCTCGCCAATTGGATCTAGGATTGAGATGGTGTTTTCTTCGCCAGATTGGCTTGACGCCATCAAGTCAGCATTCCAGCGCTGTAATGCGCCGTCCATGATCTTGCTTTGAAGACCTTGCCGGCTCGACAGGGGTACGTTTGGCAAATTACGAATGCTCATTTGTCTTCCTTTCCAAGCGTATCAACCAGCCCCATTGAGGTTTGAACCACCAGCTCATCGTTGTTGCCGCCGCGCCGTGGCAGATTGAGCTTGTCGCGGCCCTCATCGCCAGACATAAATCCGCCCATGCGCATCTTGAGAAGGAAGTCACCTTTGGCCTTGCTGTCCATTTGCAGCATGGCTTCGCGCATATACTCAAAATACCAGTGCCCGCGCTTTTCAATCGGAATAAGATCCTTGCGGATACGCGCCTCGATTTTCACTAAAAGCGGATTGATGCCAGTGGTCAGCCACGACAACATAATGGCTTCAACGCCGCTGCCCCACATGGTCTGGCCTTCAGCTGAATGGCCGATCACAATGGGAGGAACGCCGAACCACCTGCACACATCTTCAACATTGAACCGGCGCGTCTCTAAAAGTTGCGCATCCTCAGGGTTTATTTGCAGCTGCTGGAATTTTAACCCTGCTTCCAGCGTGAGGGTTTTGCCGGCGCGCCGGGAGCCAGTAAATCTGTCGATCAGGGTTTGAAGCTGGCCGCGTTGTTCTGGGTTAAGCACTATGTCAGAGGAGAAAATACCAGCTGCCAGCATGGAGTTTGAAAAGACACTTCCAGCGGTCTCATCGGCAGCAAGGGCTGCGCCAATAGAGTTGGCGCCATATTTAATGGCTGACATGCCAAGTCCATCACCCCCACCAAATCCGCGCAGATGAAACACCTTGTTGTCGGGTAACTCGCTTGACTTGCCCCGGTCATAAACCCGGTAGCGCAAGCTCCCCTCATTTGTGCGCACCGGATGCACATTGAGCAAAGGACGAAGACCCACCAGCCGGTTGCCGATGTAAAGCCGTTCGGCATACCCATTGCCCTTCAGCACCATCTGCGCTGTCATAGCCTCCCAGAACTCAACCGCCGTTTGCTCCCTGTTCGGGCTGGTCGTCAGGATCTGCGTCAGTTCATTTTCCACCCGCGTGCGGCTGTTGTCTTTGCCCTTTTCAAACAGATTAAGAGGCAGTGTTGAAATCACCTGAGCCGTTTTCTTCACGCAGTCCCAGACCGCAGAAACCTCCAGTGAAGACGCTGCATTCACCCTCTTGCCTGACGGCGTGGACTTGCCGCCCGATGCCCATGGCTCGGAGCCATTCAAAGACATCCAGCCACTCTCGCCAGCGCGCAGTTCGTTCTTGATGCCGCGAACCGCCGCCTTAAGAAATCTGATCATATTGCCATCACCGGATTGTTGAGGAAGTCATCAATGTTTCCGCAGGAAACAGGATGGCGGCTCATCAAATCAAACGCATTAAACGCGGCACAAAGAGGATCAATCTTCATGATGCCGGACACCTGCTTGGTGACATAATCGGCATTGCCGCGTCGCTCGGTTTTGGCATTGGAAACACACCACGCCATCATCCGGGACCCGCCATGAACCAGCGAGTGATCGGCAAGCTTGCGTGCCATGCCCTTGGTCACGCCGGAAAGCTTATAGCCTTGCGGAACACCCACCATCTGAGCATCACTTAGCCCGCGCAATCTCAACTCATCAAGGATCGCGGCAACACCAACCGGATCAAGGCCAATGGCATTTTCACTCGGGAACAATCCCGCCTGATGCACCTGCTCGATGATATCGGAAACGATGTCGATATCGCCCTGGCCTTCTTCGCAGATGAACAGATCACCATCCTTTTGAAAGTCGCGAAGGACCTCTGATATCTGCTTGCGCCGTTCTAAAGCGATTGCATGACAGCACGCACATGCCCAAAGCAGCCAGCGGTTGGTTCCCCTCTCACGGCCAATCAGGCAAAACCCCAGAAGGTCATCAAGCCCGCCGCCATCAATGCCGGCAACAACCACCTCACAGCGCTCAAGCAACACGTCCAGATCCGAGATTTCATGAAGACCCGCGCCTTCCCAGTGATCAACACCGGCCCAACGGTCCCGGCGTAGGTTCATTCCGATCGGCACATTCAGGTGCTTGGCTAGAAAACTCTGCTGATCATCTTCGCCCGATCCATCCATGGCTTCGCGCAGCTTGGAAATCAGCCAATTCTTGCGCACAGATTTGCCCAGATTGGGATTGGTGATGTAGAAATTCTCGGACTTTAAATAGTCGCGCTCTTTGATCATCTTTTTGGGGAACTCATAAAGCACCCCTAACCGCTCTGGATCGTCAATCTTGCCGTCGCGCACGTCGCGGTAATAGTTCAGTTTGGTCTTCCAGACCCCGGAGGGCGGCTCATCGGAATGCGTGGTCAAGTACACCACAAACCCTTCCGGCCTTGAGACCAGCCCGCCAATTGCTTCTTGCAACATGGCCGAAGCCTTGGGCTTTTTGCCAAACAACCACAGCTCATCGACCAGGACAAAACCTGCCTTTTTCCCCGAGATTGAATCGCTGTCAGCGGCCACGACCTTGAGCTGAGCCCCGGTGGTCTCGTGTTGAATGGTCCGCTTGTGCTCATGCACCTTGAGGATGGTCTTCAGTTCCTCATCATAGTTGATCATGGCCGCAGCTGGATTAAAGCAGTTGTTGGCCACCTCCATGGTAGGCGCAAGCAACAGAAGTTCATTCGAATGCCGCCAGTTGCGAATGAGCGCTGTCACCATGATCCCGGCGGCAATGGTGGACTTGGCATTTTTCTTGGCGATCAGTAGTAAAAACTCACTGATCAGCCGCTGTCCCGTGGAGGCATCATAGGCCCCGAAAATAGCGCCCACAAAATCGAACACCCACTGATCACAGCACTCACCAAATGTCGGCATGCCAGGTACATCAACAATGTGCAGCGATTTAAAAACACCAAGCGCAGCTTCTGCCTCGGAGGGATATAGCGGGGCAAACGGAACCAGAGATTCACCTGCAACAATGCGCCGCTCCCAATCGGGGCAAGCAGTTGTCCAATAACCCGGTTTCAAAATGAACCTATCCTTAGTTGAGTAAGTCAGGAGAAGACGGCGGGGCAAACTTGCCGGCGTAATCCCCGGCCTGCTGCTTGCGGTTAGCTTTTTTGCCTGCACTTGGGAGCGAGGCCGCTGCTACACTTTGGCCGCGGTGCGCTATTGTGGCCGCCTGTGTCAGTTGATCTGCTCGCTCAAGCCTGACAAAATATTCCTTGATGGCTGCAACTTTGCCAGCCTCGACCTGCTCCATCAATTTGTCCAGACACTTGGCTTCGACCCGAACCCGTGCCTCATCCTTGGCTTTTAGCTCGCGTAAATAATACTTGCGCAGCGTGGTCTTTGTGATGCCTAAAGCTGAAGAAACTTCATCTTCTGTTTTGCCGAACGCAAGTAACTGTATGATTAATCTACGTTTTTCGTCAGTTGCCCTGTGAGGTGGACGCCCACGTTTACCAAAACCCTCAGGTATTGGATCGCCAAGCAGGTCAAAATCAAGGTTTCCCAAAAAAAATCTCTCCGTAAATATGCATCCGGTTAAAGTCTTGAGCCTTCCGGACTTTTAACCCACCCCCACCCTCTTACAGATCAGGGGTAGCTGCGGTTACGGCGCGCCTTGGCCGTTTTCCGGTTGTGACATCCAATGCACAGGCACTGGATGTTCGCCGGATCCAGATCAGACCCGCCATCACGGCGTTCAACCATGTGATCAGCGATCAACTTGTCTTGCCGCCTGGAGAAGTCTGCCCCGCACGCCTCACACCGGTAGCCACGAAGTTGCTTCATATCGCGGGCCAGCGCACGCCATGCCTTTGTCAGGTAAAACGGATCAACAGTCTTGGTGGGGCTTTGGAGCGTAGGCTGAGCCCGGCCAAGACGGGAGGACACCATCTTCAGTGCCATGAGGATTATTCCTTGCGGGCAATACGAAAGAGGCACGCTGCATGAGCGACCCTTGACCTGTGAGTGATTTCGAAATTTCGCACTAAAAGCCTTCGCGCCAACTCCGCTTTTAAGCGTCTTATGTTGACTGGGCCTCGTGTCCAGGTCGCTCTGTTTGGAGTGGCGTCTTTGCTTGCCCAGGCCCCGGAGATTCACGATGGTCGTCCTACCGCGGATAATGGTTAACTAAGTTCCACTTTGTCAACTGGCACAATTACCTTTGTGATACGACCAAATGCTTTCAGCTCCACTTTCAGCGTTTGCCCTCCCGCTCTGAGTTCACTCACCACACCCTTGAGTGTTGCTCCAACTCCAGCCACAAGCAGGATATCACTACCCACGCTAAAGACCTGACCGTTCACGACCTTTTTTCCAACATATGCCTCACAGGCTGTTTCCAGAATACGAAGCATTTCAGTGAGAGGTACACGGTGGGGTGCCTGCTCGTGGGAGCTTGCTAAAATCTTATCCACACCGTCGCAGGACCGCACCTGATCGCAGCTCACCCATGCATCACAGTCTAAACCAACAAACAGATAACGGGGAAACATTGGTCCACTGGCATCAATAACTTTGCTCGATCTGCTCACTTTTCGTAGTACAGGTATCTTCGGCAGGTAGGCAATAGCACCCGTGGCAGTGATACCTGCCTGTGCTCGATCCTCACAGTTAGGATTGGTTCGCACCACAATCCATTCAAGTGATGACTTCGTCATCAAGGCTCGTAGCAGCATGTAGACTTGCTCAAGAGCCTTATTCCCCGCATTGGGCGCAGTCATCTTCATTCAGCCGCCTCCTGAGCCGTAGCTCTCTCACCCGTAAACCGAGCATATGCATCCTCGAAGCTCGCCAGCGCCGCCCTTACAGCTTCAAGCATTGATGGGAATTCCTCAGCAAGCAGCTTGGGCATGTACACCCAATCCGGTAGATCCCGATCAGGAGCAAACCATGGCCAGCCACGCTCGCCGTGGAGCTGCTTCCAAGCTTGCCAGATATCGTTACCAACCCTGATTTGCAAAAATTCACTAGCAAGCGGAACCAGCTTCCCTTTTACGGTCAGTCCACCACCTCGGCGGAAGGCATGGTTGTGCATATCCACCACCCGAGGCCACCCATATATTGCCAGCCGCCGGAGCTTTTCAGCCTCAGCTTGTTCACCACCACCATTGAGAATTCCCTCGATAGTCGCGGGTGGTTTTGGCATCGAATTGGGAGGCTTCAGCAGATCAGCGAACCGGTAAACGCCCCAAACCTTGCCGTAAGCCTTCGCAACCTCAACAGAGCCGCCGTTACATTTGGCTGTTTCCGGTAGCTGCTCCCACCGCTTTTCCTTCAGATATTTTGAGAACGCACAAATCTTGGTTCTTCCAAGCCCCTTGCAATGGTTCACATAAGCGCTAATCAAACTACTCGCTTGTTCGCGTTCAGCCTCATTCAAAGCAAACCACGCCTTCTCAACCTCTGGCCAACTATCACCAACAACCGTGGGCCAACCATGAAGAGCCTTCTTGAAACGCTTTTGCCACGCCTCCCCAGAAAGCTTTCCGATTGGAGTGGAATTTTTCTTTTCCAAATTTCCACTCGCGCACGCTCTCTCATTTACTGGTTCTCTTACTGGTTCCCTTACAAGGTTTGTGTCGCAATTTGAGACACGGGATTGGCCATTTTTGAGACACGGGATTGGCTGTTTTTGAGACACGGGTTTTTCAGGGGTTGGCTCAATTTGAGACACGGGTTTTTCGGGGGTTTTTGCCGCCTCTTTCTCCACTGAAAGCGCCTTCGACATAGGCACAAACCCCTCCTCAAATGCGAGGGAGTACCGTGTCGATGTTTGCTGCCTCGACTCCTCATCCCATCGCTTCTCTCGCTGCAACAAATCGCGCTCTTCAAGCTCATTCAAATGGCGGTTCAAACTAGCGCGTGAGATCTCACAATCGAGTGCCAACGTCTTCTGTTTGGGGAAGCATCCAAAGTCTGGATTGAAGCGGTCACAGAGGTGCCAGAGTACAATTTTCACCGCTGGAGGAAGCCCCTTTTGTTTGATTGCCCAATTGGTCGCTTCGTGGCTCATCCCCAGCCCTCCACTTCCATCTCGGGAAACTTGGGCATGTATTCGTTCCGCTTCAGTTTCTCTCCTAAGGGGCCATACTTGCGAACCCCCAGCCAGCCACCTCGCTCTGCATGTCTAAGGTGCTTGATCACTATCGGCACGCTCAGATTGGTATGGCGCGCTAGATCCCGAACCGAAGGCGAGCAAACCTCGCCAACGTCCTCTGCAAACAGGCTGAGCGCGTGCAACACCAGATTAGTGCTGGAGGGCAGATGACAACGCGAAAACTCACGCCGCCACTCTGTGAGAGTTTGGAAATCACGCATTACAAACCTCCAGTGTTTTAGGGAGAGAAAACAAGGGGCCAGGTTGCTCCGCAAGAACTTGAGGAGCGCTGGCCAACTTTAGGTCACTTAGTTTGGAAAACCGTTTTTTGGAGTTGGGAGGAACCCAGACAAGCTTCGTGTGACTTGACGCCTGATCGGTACGCCAGATAATCCAGCAATAAGCCGTCGCCGTTCCACCCTTTGGGTCATAGTGCCCTTTGTGGATGGCTACTCTTTCAGCAAAAACGGTCACAGTATCAGGTGGTTGTTCCATAAATAGCGTTGCAACACGGTCAATGGTTTCCAACCACCGCAGAGGCACCAACACGGCAACACCGCGTTTGGGTTTATGGGCTAGAGCACGTTCAACAAACTGCTGAGCCAATAAACCAAAAGGCGGGTTGGTGATGATCCAATCAAAGGCCCCAAGTGGGTATTGCCATTCAGGGAGAACTGTCAGGAAGTCCCATGCCTCCCCATGAGCATCCCCAAAACCACGGTTGAAGAGATCAGAGGCCCAAACATGGTCGAAATAGTCTCTAAGCGGAAGAGCCATGTGCCCGCCGCCGCAGGCAGGTTCCCACGCACTAAGCGGTTCCCAACCGTCCTCACCGACACTTTTCAATCCCAGTATCAGTTCACAAAGAACCCGTGTTGCCCATGGCGGAGTGGGGAAGTAATCGCCCGTGCCACTTGGTTCGGTGCGGGAGGCCATGACTGAGCGAGCGTTTTTAGGAGAGGTCATGCAACATCCCTCCCAACCAATTCCGCTGATCGACGTTTAGCTGATTGCGTGTTGCAATCGGCAACGCAAAAAGATGCAGAGAGCCTTGCCGGATGCGCCAACATAGCAAAGCTCTCTGCGCACACTGGCAACCCGAGGAAAGGAACAGCCAGCATGAGTGAAATGGAAACCGAGGAAAGACCAACTGCACAAAAAGCTAAAGAGCTTATAGACTTATTTGCAGAAGCAGATGAGAGCACAAAACATCTCATTCCTAAGATAGTTAGTCTTAGTGAGGAGATCGATGCGATTGAGGTCGTCACTAAGAAAGCAAACGATGCGGTTACAGCATTCAACCAACTAGTTCGCCTCAGCGACAACGAGGTGGCGAACTTTATGATATCTATAAATAATAGAAAAAATCTCCCAAATTTTCTCATCAAAACCAAAGATGAAGAAGAGACATACCGCTGCATAAAAGAAGTTTGCGACATGTCCTTCATAGCCCATGTCACCCTGCTTTCACTTAGAGTTAACATCGGTTCTAGTTTATTAGAATATCTAAAACACCTGCCCAAGCTCGCCGACTCAAAATACGGGAAACCGGACATCAGCATGACCATAAAGGTGGCGGAATAATCTGTACCGGAGGCACCAGCGCTCGGCATAGCTAGCAGTCGCCAGCGAGATGCCAGAAGGAAGAGCTGTGCAACGGATAGGTGTTCACTTGACATCCCCTAGCCCTCACCTGCCCCGTCCGAGATGGACGCTTTATAGGCTGAGAGGTACTTGGCGTATTCGCGTTGAGCGACTTCGAACATGCCGACTATGCGGTTGTGTTCGGCTGGGGTAATTTCCCAATCGGCGGCGGCTTCTGTAGCGGCTTTTATCGCATCGCATGCCGCCCTCACCATATCTAAGGCACATGCTGCTGGGACCTTGCTGGTTGGTGCATCCAGTTTGGTGGCGATGTAGCCAAGGGCACGCAGATGTTCCAATGTGAACACTGGGTCGCTGCCTATAGAGACCAACTCCTCCTCAAGCTTTACCAAGCTCATCAAAGTGATGTTGCCTGCCTCATTCACATCCGGCCATTTTTTGACGGTTGTCAGGCCCAGATCCAAATAAGCAGCGGTACATTCCTGCCCACCAAAGCCTTTGATGAGCTCTCTAGTTTGGCGACAAACCCAGACCTTACGTCCGTAGTCGGTTCTGGAATTACTCATGTGGACCCAATCCCCTCTTGCAGCCCAAAGACCCTTCAACCAGCAAACGATAAGATCATAGCCATGATCAGATTTTCCATCTGCAGGGCGAGGCTGCACGTTAATTGTGTTTGCGGTGGTTTAGAGACATAAAAAGAACTCAGAGCAGCAGACCGAATACCGCCAATCAGTTGGCACTCTTAGAATCCGCAGTGAGCACCAATCGCTAATGGCCTTGCATCACGCATTTTGCCGGCGTTTTACGTGCATTGACGAAGTTAACCAGTCCCCGGAGTGTAGAAAGGCGAATATCGCAACCATCTGAGAGGTTCTTATGAAGCTTGGAATACCCAACAGACTCCTGCCCCAACGCGGTGCGGGAAAGCCCGAGTTCGAAGCACGCTTCCTCAAAATATTCCAGAACCTGCGAGGGGCTTGGAATAGACATTTCAGTCTCGAGTTTTGTGTGTTCTTCGTTCGCCATGGTACCTCGCAAGTCAGATTGCGAGATTACGATAAGGAGTATACTCCACCTTTGTCAACGCATTATAATCCCGTAGACACTTATAAGCTAATGGATTAATTTCCACTCATGCAGAATTGGCGAGAAAACCTTAACAATACCATGAAGGAGCGCGGCACAAACGCGCGCCGAGTTTCGCTATCCATCGGCAAGAGCGAAGATTACGTCACTAAACTTCTAAAGCTAAACACCCCTTCAATTGAGGCGTTTTCGGACTTAGCGGAGCACTTGGGCGTCAGTATTGTTTCGCTCTATTACGGCCCCACAAGCGACGAGCTAACAACGCAGCTGATTGATGAATTTTCTAAGCTTAACGAAGAAGAAAAAAAATATGCCCTGAAAATACTCAAAGGCTTTTCGAAGACTTAGGGCGCTCAATACCTTTTCTAGAAATCAACTTAATCACCTCCAAAAAAGCCTGCTTTTCACCTCTCGTCAGCCCTTGCAGCAGCCTTGCGAATTCCAGATCATCACACCTACACATAGCGACACCCCATAAATTTGCCCTTGCGTAAATTCACATGACTTGAATTCCAAATCAAATTGACCACCTTCCCAATTTGAACACCAAGACAACCACACTGTGCTGATAACCCTGAGAAAACCGACAATACAGCAGAAAAAATAAAGGTAAAACCTCCCCAAAATGAAGAAACGCACTTAAAGTTTTGCCATTTTTGTTATTGCCATCCCCATTTTTTCCACAAGCTGGTTGACACATGCATCTAAGTCACAATCAGCGCTTGCATCACCCCCTCCTCCCAGCACCAGCTCCGTGAGCTCATAGACATACCCGCGAGGCGTCAATCCCCTTTCGAGCAAACCTGCCGCCACAAATTTATCTAGACTTCGCTGCACAGTAGAAGTGGATATGGAAGTAAGCCCACTCACAGAAGCAACCGTAGGCAGATTATAAGAGCGTAATTCAGCAGCCACCGCAAGCAGAACAACCACCTCACCATAATTGCTTGCGCCGCTTAGTTTTCGAACCTCAAGCATACCTTCAAGTAGAGCATCAGCAACAAGCGAAACCTTCGCCCGACGCTCCCGGCAACAACATTCCATCGCGCCCATTTAGCATATCAAGTTCGCAGGCTGCATATAAATATCGCTCACAACAGTACTTCCCACCCCCCCTTAATATCCATATGTCATATTTTAAAATATGGATGATACTCCAGATTAAAATTGACATATGGATAATACTCCATATTGTAAAAGGTATGTTCCAATTGGAGTTTTCTCGATGCCTAGCGCCCATATCATCTCATTTCCCACACCTCATAAGCTTTGCCCTCTTCGCGTTCTAAAATCTACAACGGTGATTGGTGAAGAAGCACTGATTATCAGCGCCGAAGCACATTCAGATATCTGCTTTGCCCGCGATGACTTGCGCGAAATGATCAAGCTCTCACCCGACAAATCCGCACCGATTGCAAACCGCATCTATGCACTGCGCAAGACCTTCGATGAGGCCCAAGCAGGCCTCACAAAGCTGCTGCAGCAAATGGATCGCGCCTGACCTCTCATCAAGCCTGATAAGCGCGAAGTGCTCTCACTTTCCCCCCTCAAGTATGAGGAACAGACCCATGAATAGCATTGATAATGACGCATTTAGTGATCGCTGCAACGTGCCTCTGTTCCTTTTTTGCGAGGCCATGAAGCTGGCAATTATTGCCATCACCGGCATCGCTCTGCTTAACTTGGTGCCTGCACTGAATGAAACTTCGATCAAGGCTAAAGCCCAGAGTATCCCGACAGATTTCATCACCACCCAGATCACCTCTTTCGAAGCCAATGGTTCCCATAGGTAAGGACGCCGGACGGAGCAATCCAGTTAACCCACCATGGTTCCAACCCTGAGCAAAGGAACGTGCATAAAATGGATATCGCTCCACGCCGCAAAAAAGCAGCAGCAAAGGCGTTTCCAGTCTCCTACCTTCTCCCTCGACCTGATGTGAAAAAGGAGGTGACACTGGAACGCCTCCTCAACGCGCAAAAGATCATGGCCACCATAATTGCAGCCGGGAACACGAAGTACCTGCCGATCTTCCAGCGGCTCACGAGAGAGATAGAAGAATTCAAGCAACGGGAAGATGATCTGACCCTGGCACGAAAAATCGCGATGGAGGGCTAGATGGTTGAGTGCAAAAGCGTTAGCTTAACCCGAGTGAGTTGTCGGCCTTCAGCTCCAATTGGTCATTGCTGTCTTGAATATTAACTCTGTGACCATAGCCGCCGTTCGCCTCAGTGCAGAGGCCTCACCGGTTTTACGTTCTTGCTATTTCTGATTGGGTGCGCCTCTAAAAGGCCTGAGGTGTGGATGGCAACCCACTTAAGCGCGGTCCATGTACCCAGTGCGGGACTTTGCTGACCTTCGCTGCGGCGCAGAAAACCAGGTCAACCTCAAGTTATTGCTGACTTGGTGGGCCAAGAGTTGCCATTCACGTAATTCTATCAAGAGTTGAGCCAATTCACCCAGAAGCGTCTGCAGTCGCTCTCATGAGGGGCCTGTAATTACTCAACTGGCCCAATATTGCCGGTTGTTAAATTTTGAATATTACACTGCAATTTCTCAAATCAGCCATCCATGCTGCATACCGTTTGTTTCAATAGCCGCAACGCTGTAGGACCAGATATTTCCATTTAAAAACACTTGGCACCCGAGTCGTCATTATGCAAAAACAAATTTGGAAAACCTCTTGGTTACTGCGCTCACTCCAATGAGTTTAAGCGCTGGAGGGCTGCTTCTAATACCTTCGCATCAAAGAGCTCTGGGTGATCCAGCACAATCTGCTCAAAGCTCAGATGTGCAATGCCATATTTAATAGTTTCTTCAAATCCGGTCGAAGCATTTGTCTTCAGAACAAGACGTGCGATGTTTTCTGTGGCACTTCGTCGTTCGAGCATTGGCCACGTTCGAGACTTTGCCGTTCCGCTTATGGCTTCAAGCGCTCTGACCGCTTCAGTGAATTTCGGCAACAAAGGGTCATTGGGATCGGTGGGTGTGATGTACGAGGGCACGTCTGAGTGTTCAACCATTTTTGCCACACAGGCATTGACCACAGCTTGTAAACCTTGCTTCTCGGCGCGGGCTTTTACTGTACTTAATTCTTCGATAGTGTGGCAACGGGCAACAATGGTAGCAGGGTCAATCATTTTTGCGGCTGTCATTTAGATTGCTTTCCAATGGCATGTTTTGGTTGATTAAGGCGCTGGATTCAACGCAATCTGAAAATTCCTCAGCTGGGGTTGAGACAATGGCATAACCCATAATGCTCACATAACGAATGCTACGCTTGACCGAGAGCGGGTGATTGCAACATACAATTTTGCTCGTGTTTCATCCGCTAAAGCTTGAGTATTATCTACTAGCCAAGCTTTCATTCCTTTGGTGGGGTAGATCAGCACGTGATCAAAAGTAAGCCCTTTGGATTCTCCAAAATTGTACACCGCAGTTGCAGATGATACTTCCTTTGTGCGATCCCAACGCAATTGGATTGCCTTGCGCTCCTTCAAGTAAGGTTCAATGTCTATAGGTGCAATGAAATAAATGCCGCGATGGCTTTTGTCTTTTTGCGAGTCACATTTTTTGCATTTGCATGGTTCAGACGCTAGCAAGAAAGGGTATAGCAACGATGCAAAATCGCAAATTTCTTTGCAGTTTCGATGTGAATCTCTGAGGGTTACCGTATCAAACTTAAAAGGTTGCTTTTTATACTGCTTTTTCTCCAAAAAACCTCTGATATTCCCATTCCTAAAATCTTTATTCGCCTTTGGATGGTTCGTGAGGTATGTCACTTGGCGCGGATCACCCGCCAACAGGAAGTTTTCAATTGTCTTAGAAAAAGCTCTCAATAGCGTCAAATCGTGTCCGGCCAAATCCTGTACTTCATCTATGAATATATACTTATAAATCAACGATAGCCGTTTGCTGATCTCGCCTTTAGATTTTGCTTCAGCGGTAGCGACAAACTTTGCGAGCTTATCTGAATAAATATCTCTTTCACTGTTCAAGTAGTGCTGCTTTGAATGTGTTTCAGCTCCGAAATAAATAGGCCTGGGTGGGTCAAAACTCTCATCGCGATACCTTAAGCCTGAGGGCTCATTGGTAAGCTCCATTCCATGAATATCCCCATCAAGTATTAAACTTTGAAACGGGCGAACGCCGTGTTCAATTAAGAAAGAGAACCAAGTTTGTGTTTTGATGTTTGAGGGCATAGAACCGCCATTCATTTCGGCGATCTTTTTTCGAATCTCTTGCTCATTCGCTGTTGTATAGGTTGTAATGAGTACCCAGTCTTCGCGAACTTTCAAAGCTTCTCTGACAAGATACGTGGTTTTTCCTGAACCTGCAGCGGCTATCAAGTACCTATTGTTAGCCATCGTTTTTCACTGCCTGCATAATGTATTCTGGAAACTTCAGATTTTCTTTGGTTTCAAATAACTTGAGTGAACAGACAGTCTTATTCCGGTGCATATATTTAAACATTTCATCATCAGCGGCATGCTTGGTACCAAATATTTTATTAAAGAGTACCAATCCATTTTTTTTTAGTAGCTTTGGCTCAAGAGTATTGTAATTAAACTCATTATCCGGTCCGATTTCGAGTTCATCATCATAGCAGATGTTGATGCAATCTTTCTTCTTGTCACCAAGATAGTCTGCATACTTCTTCTCTAACGCTTCAATTTTGCCGTCACTATCGGTCACGACGTGCACTCTTTTCTGAAGCGGAGCAGCAATTTCCAAAAACCTATTGAATGCCAATGAACGAACTGAAATCACTTCAACGCCATCTTCTATTGGTAACCGTCCACCATGCAAGTCTGTGTAGGCGCGTTGCACCATCAACTCGTCACAATCCCCCTCAACCAGAATTGCTCGATTGCAAAGCAATAGCCGTAGAACGTCATATCCTGGAAGCTTTTTGAAGTATTTCGAAGTAGTAGCTTTGAGTTCATTCAAACGCATAGTCTTATCGCTGTTCAAAAGAATTAGACTGTTCAAGCCAAGTTTGTTAGCCACATAACTGCTGTGAGTGCTGACAATAAGTTGACGACCTTCTGAGTTGCTCTCGATCCTCGAGATTAGCTGACTCATTTTAGTATGCGAGAGATGTGTCTCAGGTTCTTCTAACAGCACTACAGAAGCATCTTTGGCCCGCTTGTGTCCCATCGCCAACGCAGTCTTAATTATGCTCTGCTCACCCTTACCTATTAGATGAAACGGAACTTCATCGAGATATGTTCCGAGGCTGTTCTCCCAAGCAGATTGCGTACCAAGATCGACCGAAACCTCAATGTTCTTGTCTTTTAGATAAGGATCTTTTTGAAGCTTATCGTTAATGCCCTGAACCGCTTTGTTGTCCATAAAATGTTGCTTCATCTCACGATGTGCCTGAGATAGTTTAACCCTTTCTTCGTCTTCTAAGCCATTGCGGACTATACGAGATATATAAAGATCAGAGCCACTTGAAGTGCGGTATGTGGAATTATCTATGAGAGCCGATTTGATTGGAATGCTCAATGCAGTAATTTCTTTTCGGGCGAAGGACTTTCTTACTACTCGGTAGAATTCAATGGGCAAGGACTTCAAATTTGTTTTGTCGAGAGCATTGTACTCGCCGTCATACGCATCATTGTACTCAATTTTGTAGAGTATTCCTGGGCACGTCACACCAGAACTGTTGCCATTACCCACCAGCAGGCCAGCTTCAGGAGATACGTCATAATCCAAATACAACTCAATCAGGATGGTAGGTGGGAGCTGAGGTTTCGGTGTTATCAAACTCGCTAAATATGCGTCTATTACCCTGTTGTTAAAGAGATAAGGCGACAATTCATTGCGCAGGTATTTGCCATGAAATAGTCCTGTGAGCGCCAAATGAATTGCTTCAATGATTGTTGTTTTTCCAGCCTCATTATCACCAACAATAATGTTGAGATCTTTATTCAGTTCGAGCTGAAATGAACCTTCGAAACACTTGAAGTTACGTGTCTCTATTTTTTTAATATACATTTTCAAACTGCTTTGGTTTAAATGAAGAGGTACGGCTGCAATCACCAAACAACCAGTAGGTTGGGACTTCGAATCGCCTACAATTTATTAGTTTAATTGTCTCTTTGGAGAATGAGATGAAATTTTTACCAACAGCATTTGCAAACGTGGAATTTGCTTGGAAGCTTTTGGCTTATGGTGAGGCGGGTGAAATAGACCTAAAGAAGCTTGACTGCGACATCATATTTAATGATGACAACGGACGCCCATTTTTTGTCCCACCAGTTCAGATCTTTAACGACCCGAACGATCTCATACATGCGCTTCACAATAATCTCACAATAGCTTTTGGCGCTGCAGCTATTACATTGCATCGCTCCGTCGAGGAAGCCGGACACAGTATACCAAAGAAAGCTTTTGCATCGGAAAACGAACAATGCATTGCACTAATCTATCAGGTAAGGAATGCATTTGCTCACGATATAGCGGAACCTAAATGGGAAATGCGGAATCCCGTTTTCATTAGGGAATACACCATTGAGCGTAAGACTTTTGACCTGAGAGAGCTGCATGGAAGGCGTTTCAGTTATGAAGATTTCGGCCCTGAATCTCTATTTTTTTTAAAGACTTATGCTGAGCGGAATTTACTATAGAAAACTCTCAATCTAAATAAAGCCTATCTCGCAGTTTCTCTGATCTTACAAACTAGTGATCATCATGAAAACACCAGTTCTTTATGTCATCGGTAACGGATTTGATCTGCACCACTGGAAGAAAATGGGGGCATATCCTGACACCAGCTTTTCTTGTTTTGGGTCCTTTTTAAAAGAAAATAGAACAGAAATCTTCGATTTATTGGTACAGGTTTTCAATTTTCAGGTTGATCCTCTTGCTTCTAGTGAACCTGGTGGGATCAGTTGCTGGGGAGAGTTTGAGAGTACACTAGGCAACTTTGAAGCAGAGCAAGTGTGGGAGAGTGTCAGAGACTATTTAGATGACTCCGACCCACATCGTTCTGGAGAGGCTAGTTGGGAGGCTGAGCGAATAATAGATGTACTAACTAAAGATATGCGCCACGCATTTAAGGACTTTGTAAATGGAGGTTCAGAAGAAGGCGCAATTCAATACCCTAACGACATTGATGGTGCACGGCTCAGAATTATTGGAGATGCTTCATTTTTGAGCTTCAACTATACAGATACGCTTGAGCGATACTATGGTATACACCCCTCTCAGATCTGTTACATACATGGCAAAGCATATGCCGGTGAGGACTTATTGCTTGGGCATGGTGTTGGTTCAGAGGATCTAGGGAGTGCGGAAGAGATTGAAAGTACAGAGCCACCAACAGGTCTCACACCAGAGCAACAAGAAATGTGGTATGAAGAGAAGAGTGATCAATATAGCTTTTCGTACGAACTAGCCGAGGTGGCAATAAACAGTTACTGGGCAAACTCATTTAAGAATGCAAAGCAAAATATTTCTGATAACGAGCAATTCTTTAAGTCTCAAAAAAACGTATGGCATATAATTGTATTGGGGCACTCCCTCTCAGAAGTTGATCTGGATTATTTCGTTACAATCGCACAGCATGTGGTGCCAAATGCTATTTGGTATGTCTCGTATTACGATGAACATGTGAAGCACAGATTCAAAACGACGCTATCAAATCTCGGTATCTCTGCAGACAGGCTCCAGCTCTTTAAGATGGAAGAGTTGAGGCAGGCAAACTCAGTTTCAATCTAAAACAGTTCATCAGATGAGATCGCTCTGAAGTTGTAGTCTAACTTTGTCTACGGCTGCTTTGGGGAAGATCGAATGTCAGGTATTGGTCACAAGCGAATTGCTGCACCCGCGAAGACCGATGATGTCGCGTATGACTGCCATGGGCTCATGAACCCGTGACACACCACGCTACAAAAGCGCATAGGTCCAACCGAAAAGTACTAAGGAATGCACCTGCACTAGCTTCCAAAAGAATTGTCTCAACCCATGATGGAACCACCTGAGTGGCTGCTTGTGGCCCACAGTTGCCTGTTCGCACTGGCCGTGTATCAGTGCCAGATAAATCGCAAAATGCTCCGCAAGTTGAAACTGCCGCTTGAACACTCATACCCCATAAACTATACTCTGATATTCATATATTAAGTACTGGCCGAGTGACGCAACCGCCAGATGCACGAAAGAGGCGCTATCCATGGATGTTGGGGCAAATGATATTTACCTGGAACGCCAACCAGAAAGACTGGTTCTGGAGGGGTATCGCCGTTGGTCATCCGGTTTTGAGACAGATTCCATCACGCCCTGGGAGATGGCTTGGGAACTCTACAGCGAAGTGCTCGGTCTTCAAAATGCCGGAGTGGCGCTAGCCAGCCTATCTCAATACGTGCGCACACTGAAGCGCTGCGCAGCCTGTCCGCTTCGTTCTTACCCTTACGATTCTCAGCATCTTTGTGTCGAAGAATGTTTGACCATGGGTCTTATCGCGGGCTTGCAGCACGATGTCGATACAGTGGACCTCTGCCTGCAGCACATCACCTGCCCACAAAGATGCGAAGAAGTTGAACAAGCTGCCGCAAATTTCGCTGAAACGCTCAAGTCCCTCGGCCAAGTCATGCTGCCCATCCCATCCCACGTTCTGACAGACATTCTGAAAAAGAGTTCAGGCGGAAGGGTGCATTAGCATCGAAATAAGTAGCGCTTGTCTGCTTGAGATGGGCGTTAATAGCTCCGAACAACAAACTTGTAATCATGACCGGCAAGAATAGGTTCTGTTCTCCCGCTTCACGTCGCGCTTAAGTGAACGCGTAGACGCACGTATGACTGCACACGAAAGCACTCAGAAAATCTTCCTATGCCAATAGCAACAACCCTTGATGGAGCCATTAGAAGGGCCGCAGTTGGCCCGTAGTGACAATTGTGTTGTTATGCAGCGAAGGTTTGCTTTTCCCGTAACAAATATTTACGCCCTCAGCCTAGTTAAAGGCAAATCGCATAATCGCCTCACGTTTCAGTTCCAGGCTACCGCCCTCACCGTATTTCGGTCTGTTGTAAGCATGTCCCATCAATTCAACACGAAGCCGGTGATCGACACCAGCTTCCAACATACTCTCCTCAAATGAATGTCGCAGTGAATAGGGTGTATGGCGATCTGTCTCTTTCAGCTTTCGCTCAACCATCACCTTGTTGACCAAAGCGCTCCAACGATCCGCTTTGAGGTAGTACGCCTGAACCCCTCCCATTGCGACAAGTCGCTTTGCTGCGTCCAGTGAGACACCTAGCAGCGGGACATCGCGTGCAGACCATTTGGTCTTCAGTTTACGTTTAACTGGTCCATCCCGGTATTCCTCAACACAGATATGAGGCACCTCATGGTCCAGAACAAAGTGCTCCAGCTTCGCACCAAGTAGTTCTGATGGCCGAAGGCCTGTGTTGATGAGGATCTTAAACACCAGCACAGCCTCCTCATTGGTCGCGCCGAAGGCATCTGGAGCCAGCAGGGCTGTCTTGATCCAGTCACGCGAGAATGATGGCCTGTGCTCCTGCAACTCGTTTTCCGCAAGCCTAAGCTGAAGAAACGGGTTGGCGAGCTGCTCTTGCCTGAGATCCCGCCAGGTCGAAAAGATTTTGGAGAGGTGAGTAAAGTCCTTATTTGCCGTGCTCGGCTTCTTGTCCTCATCGACGACACGATCCATCCACCACTCACGAAGCTTCAAACCATCGTCACGGGTTAGTTCATGAACATCTTTATCGCCCACGACTGCGATCAAATTATTAACGGCTTTAAGTCTTGGGTTCTTCCATTTGCGAATTTGATCGTCACTCTTCCCGATCAGCAGATCTGGAGTTAGATCCAGGTAATCCTCATAGAGCCTTGATATTTTCAGAGCAGGTTTTGGAGCGCCGCCAAGCAGGCCATCAGCAACAACGGACCCTGTTTTAGATCTCTCACTATCCGGAATCACTTCAATCCGGTTCAGCAAGCCACCAAGAGGTTCGGCTACGACCTTCTCCAAAGACAGATAGGAATAACCCTGTGCTTCAGCAAAATTAACTGCAGCATCATAATGGGTCTTCGCTCCCTCATGATCTTCGGCAAGCAAAGCTTCCCAGTACGCAATAAGCCTCTCCTCAACGATGAGAGATTTCTTTTGCGCCACCTCAGGGCATTTGGTTTTAAGGGAAAGCTGGATACGTGAACGCGGGTCAACACAAGCGTACCGTCCAGGAATACGCTTCACAAAGTAGTAGACACCACGACTAATTGTATGCGCCATTCTACGTCCAATCCTACACCTGTGTTATGTAGTTTGTTATGTAGAATGTTATGTAGAGAAGGGCGCCGGTGTCAAACCGAAAATCCAGACAAGTTCTAGGCTACTGTTTTCTTTGGTGAAATGTTACTTTTTGGGACAAAATGAATGGCGGAGAGACAGGGATTCGAACCCTGGAGACAGTTACCCGCCTACACACTTTCCAGGCGTGCGCCTTCGACCACTCGGCCACCTCTCCGCGTCCGCAACACCGAGGCTAGCCCGGCGGCGTGAGAGGGGTATAGGCAAAACTCTGTGGGGCCGCAAGTGCTCTTTTCACTTTTTTTGTCACTTTCCCCAATCTGTCGAACTAAAATGAAAACAAAGGGGTTTTCAGTGGCTGTTCAAGGGACTTATCACTCTTAATTACGCAGTTTTGACTGGATGTTAAGAGCGTGGTTTATGCTTGTTCTGATAGGTTACACCATAGATTGCATCAGATAGTGTAAGCGAACTCACACTTATCAATGTTTGATGCTGGTTGTGCTCACAGAAAAAGGAAGCAGACACGTGGTTGGATTTTTGCTGCGTTTTATTGGTGTATGGTTTGTAGCCGTGGCTCTGGTCTCATTTGTGGTGGATGCCACAAAGAGTATTGCCATCTCCAGTTGGACATCCACGCCTCTGGGTTTGATCTGGTTTGACCTATCACCCGAAACGCTCAACGCGTCACAAGCTGTTATACAGCGCTACGTCAGCCCTATCCTATGGGATCCGGTTATTCAGAACATCCTGCTGATGCCAGCTTGGATGATATTCGGACCGCTCGGCCTCATTATGTTATGGTACGGAGACAAGCGCCGTCGCATCAGCTCTACTTTGCTGTGATGCAGAGACTACAGGTAAGTGAATATGTCTTTTCTCAAAATGCTCTCAAACAAGTTTAAAATGCCGGAAGCCGGAGATACGCTTCCTGGCCGGGATACGCCAGTTATGACACCAGGTAAGCACGTGGTTAATGGCCGCAATCTGGATGGACCTTACCCAGAAGGCATGAAGGTACTTTATGTGGGCATGGGGTGCTACTGGGGCGCAGAGCGGGCCTTTTGGGAATTGCCAGGTGTTTATGTCACCGCAGTTGGTTTTTCCGGTGGCTTGACGAAGAACCCCACCTACCACGAGACCTGCACTGGTCAGACCGGTCACACAGAAGTGGTGAAAGTGGTTTACAATCCAGCTGAGGTTTCTCTGGTTGAACTGCTCAAGACTTTTTGGGAACGCCACGACCCAACACAGGGCATGCGACAAGGCAATGACGTAGGGACCCAGTATAGATCCGCGATTTATTTGACCGACACAGAAGATATTAAGACGGCTAAGGAAACTGCAAATACATACCAGCAGGCCCTCAAGAAATTTGGGAATACTACCGCGATCACCACTGAGATCGAGGAAATTGAAGAGTTTTACTATGCTGAGGAATACCACCAGCAATATTTAGCACGGAATCCAGAGGGATACTGCGGCCTTAGAGGCACAGGTGCGACTTGCCCGCTGCCTGTTTCACCCTCATCCCTTCAGCAATAGGTGATCAAAAGTAATTTATAAATAATTGCAACCTGTAAATAATCGGGGGCATTGCTTATGATTTTATTTCATTTGCAGGTTGCACCCCTTCGAATTACTTATTATTTTCAATTTTATTAAACTTGCATTTGTTAGACTGCAGTTTTAGGATTAGCACTATTGACGCTAAGTCAAAATCGTCACGCCAGTATTTTTGAGATATAATTTATGATGACAACAGATCATATTACAGACCAACTTTCCGCAGTAAGCACAGCACTAGAAGATGCAAGTGTAGATGCTTACGGGGACCTTTCCACCAGTGCTGTGGCAGCTCTGTTGATTATGAGGCGGTCTCCGGCAATTTCTATCGGAACAGTTGCTAAAGAAGTTCGTTTAAGTCATTCCGCTACCGTTCGCCTCATTGACCGTCTTGAAAAAGACTGGTTAGTACGTCGTCTGCGCCGCAGAGGCCGTGAGGTCTTGGTAGAACTAACCGTTCGCGGTAAGCGAAAAGCTGTGGAAGTGGCAGAAGCCCGCCGGAAAGCAGCACAAGCGCTTATAAATGACGTGGATCCGTCCCAATTGGACGACCTCTCTTCCATTCTCAAGTTAATTTTGAGCGACATCGAAAGCACAGCCTGTACACGGTTCTGCTACGATGATCCGATGGAACAAGAAGCAGTAGCAGAGAATGAGCCCGCATAAGGCTTAAATTAGGTATCCTTCCTATATCTCTAATGATTTCAGATCATATGCTACGCAAGAGCACCGGGGTTCACGCTTCGGTGTTATTTGCGTTTTAACGGCTCCTCTGCCGCGAAGTTAAGCTTCTCTTAAGTATAAACCCAATACAAATTACAACCATGATTTGAATAGTGAGCCATACACAGTACGATTTCGAGAGCGGCGTTCGATTGGACGCTTGTAGCGTATTTCAGCTCTCTCGTGTGTGTAACTCCTTTCATATTTAAAGCAGATTGCGAATGACCTGAACTGGTCGATCTGCTTTAGGTGGTTGAATTTATACGTGTTTTTAGGATAATGCATCATTCTCAGAAACACGTTTTAGGTAATTGGGTAGATGTATTTGGGTGTTGCAAAACACCGATACGGTTAAGGGAAGACCTGAAATGAGTGCTGCAGTCGCATTTGAAGAAGAGGTAAGCCAATCTGACACTGGTACAGCCAGTTGGCCCATTACCCTAGGTTGGGTTCTGGCTCTGTTGAGTTTTGGTATGAGTTGGGCTGGTGATACCGGCACCATGAGCATTCTTAGTGGATCTGCTTTCATACTGGCAGCAATTCCAACTGCTATGTGGTTAGGGGATAAAGGTTCCAGTGCGTCCGACCTGACCTCAGGCCTCTGCCTTGCTGTTCTTGCTGGCGTTGCTTCTGCAGCCGCAGCGCTTGGGGGATATGCAGAAGGCTGGCAGGTTGATTTCAACATTCTGTTCTTCGCGCCCTTGATTGTGCTTGGTTCCTCTAAAAACGGTGGGGCTCTTGGTGGTTTCCTCGTGGTTTCAGCGCTTTACCTCCTTAGTAGCCTATTCATTCTTCCAGATTTCTTGGTAAGTGCGCAGAGCACTATGGCCGGTAATCTGATCATTCTGGTACTCCTGATTGGCGTAACAATCGCATTCTTCAGTGCGCAGGGTGATGCTGACAGTTCTGATAGTGACTCGACTGATGCACTGGCAGCAGCTACTGCAGCCGCCGCAACAGAATTGGCAGACACCGAGCAGAGAATCGCGAAGCAAGTTGAGCGAATTTCATTTTTTGAAAAGCACATATCTGAGCTTCGTGACGTGGTTGATGGTCAACTGAAAAGCCTTTCTCAGAACACCCACGACATTGTTACTGCTTCTAAGGGGTTGGAAAACGCGACTCAGAAGTGCTCAGGCCATACAACGGCTGTCATTGGCTCTTCTGATTCTGCCTCAGGTAATGTGCAGACAGTTTCCGCCGCTTCAGAAGAATTATCTTCTTCTATCGGCGAAATAGCCCGTCAGATTGCGCAGGCCAACACAATGGTTGAAGCTGCGACCCGCGGTGCACAAGAAACCAACACCACCATTGGCAGCCTTGCAGAAGCAGCAAACCGCATTGGTGAAGTTGTGACGCTTATTAAGGCGATTGCCGAGCAAACCAACTTGCTCGCACTGAACGCAACCATTGAAGCTGCCCGTGCAGGTGAAGCTGGTAAAGGCTTTGCTGTTGTGGCCGCGGAAGTGAAAGAGCTTGCGAACCAGACTTCTAAAGCTACCGAAGAGATTGCCTCTCAGGTTTCCGCAATTCAGGGCAGAACCCGCGAAGCAGTGGACGCGATTGGCTCAATCTCTCAAACCATGGACGAAGTGAACATCCATACCGGTGCAATCGCGGAGGCCATTACCCAGCAGGGCGATGCGACCAACGAGATTTCTGCGAATATTGCAGCCGCGGCTGATGGCACAATGGCTGTTACAGAGAGTATCAACAGCCTGAGCGAAGCTATGAATGAGGCAACCGGCTCCGTATTTGATGTGAGCGAGAAAGCCACCAAAGTGGATGGTGATCTGAATGAAGTTCACAGCGCACTGGAGCGCTTCTTCCACAAAGTTGCATGAGTTAGACGCTGAGATTTGAACTTGCGGGTCGCCATTGGCGGCCCGTTTTGCGTTTTGGAGATTATATGCTGAAGGCCGCCATCGACAGCTCGATTGTGTTCTGTAGCTATTTGTGGCTCTTGCGGCCCATAATCTACGTAAAATTGCCCAGCGATCAGAGTGGGAAACTATTTTATGATTGCCTTGTCGAAATCTGCTGGTATTCAACTCCTATAAAAAAGATAATCGACTAAGAATGGGAAAGCATGGCGCACTTTGAGTGTGGAACAGTTCTACTTGTAGACAGGCTTAGCCATGAGCCTGCACGCCTCTTTCAAAATCCGAAGCGTTTGTTGATCTGCCGTGATCTTTCCGAAGTGCCCGATTTCCTCCAATTGCTCGAAAAAGAGCGGGCAGCTGGCCATCATCTTGCTGGCTACTTCTCCTATGAATTTGGCTTTGCGTTTGAAGAGAAACTGAAAGCCCGGTTTGTTGGTGCAGGTAATGCGCCGCTCGCTTGGTTTGGGGTCTATGACGCCCCAGCTCTTCTTTCTCGCTGTGAAGAAGATGAATGGTTGCAGCAGGCCGCCGCCAGTGAAGCAGCGCCGTCAATCCAGATCAACCAGTTTGATATGAGCAAAGCTGACTATGAGGAAGCCTTTGCGACGACGCAGCAGCATCTGGCGCAGGGCGATATTTACCAGATTAATCTGACCATGCGCGCGAAGCTTGAACAAGCGGGTAGCATTGCTGGATTGTTTGATCATCTGCTGTTTCAGCAACCTGTTGGTTATGCAGCCCTGATGCATCTTGGTGATCAGAAAGTTCTGTCTATCTCTCCAGAGCTGTTTTTGGAGCGCAAGGGCAAGCAGCTGACCACACGCCCCATGAAGGGCACCGCACAGCGTGGGCGCACAACAGCGGAAGACGCGCGCATTCAGCAGTGGTTGCAAAGCGATGAGAAGTCTCGCGCAGAAAACACGATGATCCTTGATCTGATGCGTAATGACCTGTCACGCATCACCAAGGCAGGCAGTGTTGGCGTTCCCTCTCATTGTGAGGTTGAGCAGTACCGTAGCCTGTTTCAGATGACCTCTACCACCACTGGTGAGCTGGTGGAGGATGCTGAACTTCCAGAGATTATCGCGGAGCTGTTCCCTTGTGGGTCTATTACCGGCGCGCCGAAATTGTGGGCGATGGAGATCATTGACGATCTGGAGAAGAGCCCACGCGGGATTTACACCGGATCCATTGGCTTCATTGAACCTTCTGGAGATTTCACCTTCAACGTTGCTATTCGTACGCTGGTGATTGAAGCGGATGGCTCTGCTGAGATGGGAACTGGCTCCGGTGTGGTGTTTGATTCAGGGGCTTCCCCTGAATATGACGAGTGCCTGCTGAAGCTGAAGTTCCTCAATGGATCTGAACAGCCGTTCACTCTGTTTGAGACGATGGGCTGGACGCCGGAAGACGGATACACGCTTCTGGAGCGTCATTTGCAACGTCTTGCCGACAGCGCCGCCTATTTCGGGTTCCGGTGGGATCTGGAGCAGGCCTCGGCTGTCCTTTCTCACCATGCAGCAGGTTTTGACGGCCCTAAACGCGTTCGGCTGGATCTGCATGAAAATGGTAAGTTGGCTGTCGCCGCTCAGGATATGCCCCCAGCAACCGGGAAGCATTGGCGGATTTGCGTTGCCGATGAGCCTGTTCACTCGCAAGATCGGTTCCTGTTTCACAAAACCAGTCGGCGTTCGTTTTATGACCAAACCCGCGCTAAATATGCAGCTGTGCACGGGTGTTCTGAGGTGATTTTTCTCAATGAAGCGGGCTACCTGACAGAGGGTAGCTTTACCACTTTGTTCCTTCGCAAGGGCGATAAGCTGCTGACGCCTGCCCTCACGCATGGATTGCTTCCGGGCGTGTTCCGTGCCGGACTTTTAGAGCACGGTTATGCCGAGGAAGCTGATCTGACATTGCAGAATTTGCAGGAAGCGGATGCCATTTATGTTGGCAATTCCCTTCGCGGATTGATGCAAGCGACGTTGGTTTCTCAGAGTTTTGAGAGGCTTTAAAGCCATCATTCGTCGGTTATGAATTCTCGATTGGCGTTTATCTTCAAACCACTCAACGCATCTGGCCTATGGGATAGCGGAATCTGGCCCTAATGCCGTTGCCCGGCTCAGGCTAGGCTCCTTCATAGCTAATTTGCAGGCTACAACATGAGCCTGTGACGTGATGGGGAGGATTTGTGCGATGAAGATGACCACCGAAGAGGCCTTTGTAAAAGTCTTGCAAATGCATGGCATTGATAACGCCTTTGGCATTATCGGCTCGGCGATGATGCCGGTTTCTGATCTCTTTCCCGCTGCTGGCCTAAAGTTTTGGGATTGTGCCCACGAATGTAATGCGGGCATGAGTGCGGATGGGTATTCCCGCTCTACCGGCAAAATGAGTATGGCGATTGCTCAAAACGGGCCGGGCATTACCAATTTTGTGACCCCGATTAAAACGGCCTATTGGAACCATACGCCTTTGCTGCTTGTCACCCCGCAAGCCGCCAACAAAACCATCGGTCAGGGCGGTTTTCAGGAAATCGAGCAGATGGCTCTGTTTCAGGACATGGTTTGCTATCAGGAAGAAGTCCGCGACCCTTCCCGTATCGCTGAGGTTCTCAACCGTGTGATTGAGAAGGCATGGCGCGGCTGTGCTCCTGCACAGATCAACATCCCCCGAGATTACTGGACGCAGGTTATTGATATCGAGCTGCCTCAGATTGTGCGCATGGAAAAGCCACGCGGTGGTCAGCGCGCCATCAAGCAAGCCGCTAAGCTGCTCTCTGATGCAAAGTTCCCGGTTATTTTGAATGGTGCAGGTGTGGTGCTGAGTGGTGGTATTCAGGCCTCAGTAGATCTCGCGGAAAAGCTGGCTGCGCCGGTATGTTGCGGTTATCAGCATAATGATGCGTTCCCCGGCAACCACCCTCTTTCTGTTGGTCCGCTGGGATACAACGGCTCCAAAGCTGCGATGGAACTGATCTCCAAAGCCGATGTGGTGCTGGCCCTTGGAACACGTCTCAATCCGTTTTCGACGCTGCCGTGTTACGACATGGATTACTGGCCTAAGACTGCCAAGGTCATTCAGGTAGACATCAACTCGGACCGTATTGGCCTGACCAAGAAGGTTAGCGTTGGCATCCAAGGGGATGCACGCGCTGTTGCGGAGCAAATTCTTGAAGAGCTTGCCCCACATGCCGGTGATGAGGGTCGTGATGACCGGGCAGCGCTGGTTCACCAGACCAAGTCAGCCTGGTTGCAGCAGCTTTCCTCCATGAATCATGAGGATGATGATCCGGGGACGACATGGAACGAGCGTGCACGCGAGCGTGAGCCGGAGCGGATGTCGCCTCGTATGGCGTGGCGGGCTATTCAAGCTGCACTGCCGAAAGATGCGATCATCTCCTCCGACATTGGCAACAATTGTGCAATCGGCAATGCTTACCCAAGTTTTGATGAGGGGCGGAAGTATCTGGCTCCGGGTCTGTTTGGCCCGTGTGGTTACGGTCTACCAGCTATTTTGGGCGCAAAGATTGGTTGCCCGGATACGCCTGTGGTTGGCTTTGCAGGTGACGGCGCTTTCGGTATTTCCATGAACGAGATGACCGCGTGTGGCAGGGATGACTGGCCACCTATCACCATGGTCATTTTCCGCAATTACCAATGGGGTGCGGAGAAGCGCAACACGACATTGTGGTACTCCGATAACTTCGTTGGCACAGAGCTAAACCTGGACGTGCAGTACGCCAAAATCGCAGAGGCCTGCGGGCTAAAGGGTGTTCAGGTGTTCGGCATGGATGAGCTGACAAAGACCTTGAATGACGCCATTGAAGGCCAGATGGAACGGAATGAAACCACATTTATTGAGGTCATTTTAAATCAGGAACTTGGTGAACCGTTCCGCCGTGATGCCATGAAAGCGCCTGTTCAGGTGGCAGGCATTCATGCGGAGGATATGCGCGAACAAGAACTCGCGTAGGTCAGCCGCAACAAAAGCCCTTCTCTCAAGCCTCCTCAGAGAGAAGGGCACCCCTCCCCTTGCCCAAGTAGCCTCTCAACTACTTGGGTTTTGTTTTGGCTGGTTTTCGAGGGTCACTCAGGCATCATTGAGCTCTTTCAGGCCTTTCATGCGCAGTCCTTTGGGGTCGTACATGGGTTTGAATGAAGCTTCCGCTTTGTGCAGAGTGCCTTCCACCTCGATTTGATAGGCTGAGCCAAGAAGATCCGAGATAGACTGACCTTTGCACGGCACATACCCTAACCCGATAGCAGCGCCCAGCGTATGGCCGTAATTGCCTGATGTCAGGTAACCGACGATCTTTCCATCGCGCAGGATCGGCTCGTTGTGGTGGAGAAGTGGCTCCGGGTCGTCCAGCTTAAACTGCAACATGCGTACTGAGAGGCCTTCCTCCTTCTTCCGCAGGACAGCATCTTTGCCCATGAAAGTTGGCTTGTTCCTGTTCACGGCAAAGCCTAGGCCTGCCTCCAACACATGGTCTTCCTCTGTAATATCGTGCCCGAAATGCCGGAAAGCTTTTTCAATGCGGCAGGAATCCATTGCATGAAGGCCGCAGAGCTTGAGGTCTACCTCTGCTCCTGCCTCAATCAAGGTCTCATAGGCATGTGCTGCCATATCGGTGGAGACATAAAGCTCCCAGCCGAGTTCTCCCACATAGGAGACGCGGTGCGCACGGGCTAAGCCCATGCCAAGCTCAATCTCCTGCATGGTGCCGAAAGGGTGGTTCTCATTAGACCAGTCGTGGCTGGACACTTTGCTCAGTAGCTCCCGCGAGTTTGGCCCCATGACAACAAGCGTGGCTTCGCCTGCTGTTACATCGGTGATCACCACATTGGCCGTGCCTTTGTGCCTGTTCAGCCAGCTGAGTTCTCTCACCACCGTGGCTGCGGGCGTGACCAGTAGATAAGCGAGTTCTGAGAGGCGGGTGATGGTTATGTCGGCTTCTATGCCACCGCGTTCATTGAGGAACTGGGTGTAGACGATCTTGCCGACAGGAACTGACAGATCTGCCCCGCAGAGATGGTTGAGAAGGGTTTCTGCGTCCCGTCCTTCCACTCGTATTTTGCCAAAGGAGGACATGTCGTAGAGGCCAACGTTGTTTCTAATGGCCAGATGTTCGCGTTTGGAATTCTCAAACCAGTTCTGACGTTTCCAGGAATAGTTGTAGGTCGGCTCTTGCCCCTTATCTGCAAACCAGTTGGCGCGCTCCCAACCTGCGGTTTCAGCAAAGGCGGCCCCTGCCTGCTTCAGATGTTCATGGAGAGGGGAGCGCCGTACACCGCGTGCTGTTGCTTTTTGGCGGAAGGGGAAATGATCTGCATAGAGCAGGCCCAGCGTCTCCTTGGAGCGTTCGTACAGGAACGTCTTGTTACCCATAAACGGTTGCATACGGCGGATATCAACATCGGAAAGGTCAAACGGGGGATGCCCTTGGTCCATCCAATGAGCCAGTGCCATGCCCGCCCCGCCAGCCGATTGAATGCCGATGGAGTTGAAGCCTGCACAGACAAAGAAGTTTTTCAGTTCCGGCGCTTCGCCCAGATGGTAGGCATCATCCGGCGTAAAGCTTTCCGGGCCATTGAAGAAACTATGAATGCCGGTTACTGCCAGATCAGGGAAGCGGTTGATTGCCTTCTCTAAAATAGGTTCGAAGTGGTCGATATCCTCCGGCAGTTGATCGAAGCAGAAATCCTCCGAGATGCCGTTCATACCCCATGGCTTAGCGATTGGTTCAAATGCACCAAGCAAGATTTTGCCTGCATCCTCTTTGTAGTAGGCGCATTCATCCGGCACACGAAGGGTTGGCAGTTGCGGCAGACCAGCTATGTTTTCCGTGACCATGTAGAAATGCTCGCAGGCATGGAGCGGAACATTGACGCCCGCCATACGCCCGAGTTGATGCGCCCACATGCCAGCGCAGTTGACGACATAGTCCGCTGCTATATGGCCTTGCTCTTCACTGCCATCGCGTTGCCATGAAACACCGGAAACAGCAGTGTTTCGCTTTTCGATCCCAGTGACCTTTACACCCTCAAAAACTTGAGCTCCGCGTTGGCGAGCCCCTTTGGCGAGTGCGAGTGCTATGTTGCCGGGGTCTCCCTGCCCATCCTTGGGCAAGTAGAGCGCGGCGGTTACATCCTGCGCGTTCACATAGGGGTAACGATCCAGCAGCTCCGAGGTGGAAATCTCCTCAACCTCGACTCCGAAGGCTTTTGCCATGGATGCAGAGCGGAGCAGTTCGCTACGGCGTTCTTGCGTCAATGCGACCGTGACGGAGCCGTTTCTGCGGAAGCCTGTTGCGATCTCGGTTTCGGCTTCCAGCTCGCCGTAAAGCTCCTGAGAGTATTTCGCCAGTCGGGTCATGTTTTTAGAGGCACGGAGCTGTGCAATGAGGCCTGCCGCATGCCATGTGGTGCCGCAGGTGAGTTGCTTGCGCTCCAGCAGAACAATATCCTGCCAGCCCAGCTTTGCCAGATGATAGGCAACAGAACACCCTGCAATGCCACCACCGATAATGACGACACGGGCTTTTTGCGGAATAGGTTTCGCCATTGACTGCTCTCCCCTTCAACCAATACTGAAAACAAAAGAAGAGCACATATGTGCCCTTCTCGAAATTAGTCTTTGTGTTTTGGTTTAAAGCAGCCAGTCATTTATCTGGATTGGCCGAACTGCATTAAACCTTTAGTTGCTCGCGTATTCTCATCCAAAAACCGGCATCCACTTTTCCGGAACACGCTTTAATCTGCGGTGAGTGTTTTGCGCATGGCATCCACAATCTCGTCAACATGACTGCGTTCTGCAATGTAGGCTGGTGCGAGGATTGCCGAGTCCCCTGTCCACTTGGCGTGGCAGCCATTCCAGAACAACCGCTTTTGCATCTCGTTGCCTCGGATGCCAGGCTTGCCTTGCTGCGGATGAACTTCCACCCCAGCCATTAAGCCGTAACCTCGGATGTCTTTCACGATCGGGATATCTTGCAGAGACCAGATAGCCTCAAGGAAGTAGTCACTCATCTGTGCAGCTCTCTCAAAGAGCGCTTCGTCCTCGTAAATTTTGAGCGTTGCCAAACCAGCTGCGCAAGCCGCTGGATGGGCGGAGTATGTGTACCCATGGAAGAATTCAATGGCATTTTCCGGCGCGGCTTCGGTGATGACCTCATAAACCTGATCAGAGGCAGCAACCGCGCCCATTGGGATCGCACCATTGGTGAGTGCTTTTGCCAGAGTAATGATGTCAGGCATTACGTTGAACGCATCCACGGCAAACGGCTTGCCCAAGCGCCCGAAGCCCGTGATCACCTCATCAAACACAAGCAGGATGCCGTGTTGATCACAGATCTGGCGAACACGCTCTAGGTAACCCTTTGGCGGGACAAGCGTGCCAGTGGAGCCAGCAACCGGCTCAAGGAAGACCGCTGCGATGGTTGAACCGCCGTAGGTTTCGCAAAACCGCTGGAGATCATTGGCAAGCTCAGCGCCGGTTTCTGGTTGGCCTTTGATGAAGGCATTCTCTTCGTTCCATGTATGGCGCATCATAACGATATTCGGCATGACAACCGGGAAGGTTTCGCGGTTTTTGACCATGCCAGCCAATGAGACACCGCCCATATTTACGCCGTGGTAGGCCCGCTCACGGGACACAAAGCGGGTGCGTTGTGCCTCTCCATTGGCGCGGTGGTAGGCCATAACCATTTTGAGCGCAGTATCAATGGCCTCTGAGCCGGAATTCACGAAGAACACATGGTTGAACGGTTCCGGCAGAATCTGCGTGAGTTTTGCTGCAAACTCGAAAGATGTTGGCTGTCCCATCTGAAACGGCGATGTGTATCCGTTTTGCATCATTTGTGCATGAACAGCATCCGCGATTGATTTGCGCCCATGCCCAGCGGGGACGTTAAACAGGCCAGAGGACCCGTCAATCAACTGATCACCGTTCTGGTTCCACAGGTACATGCCTTCAGAGCGCGTGATGAGGCGGGGGGCACTCTTGAACTCTTTGTTGGCCGTGAACGGCATCCAGTGTTGTTCAAGAGAATTGGTTTTGGCTTGTTCAATTGGCTCTGCAAGGACACTCATCTCGATCTTTCTCCTGGAACACTGAGATTTTCACTATCAGCTCACCTAAAGGTACTGTTGATCAGATCATGTCTGCGAAATATTATTGCAGATAGGTCCAGTTGTTCTTGACCATAGGGCCAGATGAACTCATCCTACTACTTCTTTCTGGAATGGGAATCGGGGCCAGAAGTGCGTTATAGTCTGTTTTCAGTCGACCGAGATGACAGTACAACTCTACAAAGCCAGATCAGAGAAATGCTTGTTTCTGCAATTCTTTCTGGCCAACTTGCAGAAAATACACCTGTTCCCTCCACGCGTGCCTTGGCTAAACGACTGAGCGTTTCTCGTAATACGGTGATGCTGGCCTATCAGGCATTGGCAGCAGATGGATATCTGATCACCCGCGAGCGCTCCGGCTTTTATGTATCGCCTGAAGTTGTCGAGAATCTGGGGCAGTTGCCGGAGCCCGTGAAGCCACGAGAGCAAGTGCCGGGAGATCGGGTGGACTGGGATGCGAAGTTACGACTAACTCCTTCTACGCAATTCAACATTTTAAAAACCGAGAACTGGCACAGCTATCCCTACCCTTTCATCTACGGGCAGGTTGATCCTACGCTTTTCCCTATAAGTGCATGGCGTGATTGTGTGCGTCAGACAATGAGCATTAAATGGTTGGATGCGTGGACAGATGACCGGTTTACCACTGATGACCCCATGTTGATTGAGCAGATACAGCGGCGGATATTGACGCGGCGCGGGGTGAATGCAGAACCGGAAGAAATCCTCATCACCATGGGCGCGCAGAATGCTCTGTTTCTCATTGCGCATTTGTTTGTAAAGCAGGACACGCCTGTTGCTGTTGAAGACCCCGGTTATCCTGATGTGCGCAACATTATGCAGTTGCGCAGCACGGATATCAGGGCTGTTCCTATTGATGAGGAAGGCATATGCGTTGATAAGTTGAGCGATGCAAAATTGGTCTATGTCACGCCAAGCCACCAGTTCCCCACCAATACCACTATGACGCTGAAACGACGCAGAGAAGTGCTGGAATGGGCCGCTGAGTCGGATGCTTTGATCATTGAGGATGATTACGAGTACGAGACGAACTACCGGGGGCAACCAACTGCCGCATTGCGCTCTATCGATACATCCGGGCGTGTGTTGTATGTGGGTAGCCTCTCTAAATCGATTATGCCGGGTTTGCGGGTCGGGTTTATTGTTGCGCCCAAGCAGGTGATCAAAGAGATCCGCGCCATGCGGCGGTTGATGCTGCGCCACCCACCGGGCAATAATCAGCGCAGCGTTGCTTTGTTTTTGGCGCAAGGGTCACAGGATGCGTTGATCAGCAAGTTGCACCATGCGTACTCAAGCCGCTGGAACGCGCTCAGTGAAGCAGTCAACACGCATTTTCCCGGTTGGGCGCAGGTCTCCGCCTTTGGAGGGTCATCATTCTGGGTGAGCGGGCCAAAGGAGCTGGACGCCACTGTTTTGGCTCAGGAAGCCTTGAAACGTGGGGTGCTGATAGAACCGGGCAACGTGTTCTTTGCCGATCCAAACCGAGGGCGTAACTATTTCCGTTTGGGGTTTTCGTCAATACACGCTGAAAAGATTGCAAAGGGCATAGAAATACTTGCCGATACATCAGATAAACTATTAGTTTCCTCAGGTGCACAGCATATTAGAAACTTCGCACCTGCCTGATATCTGGGTTAATCGATCAACTATACCTTTTCCCGCCCTTCATTGCTGGGCCAAGAATTGATCTCCAGCTTGGGAATGCGGCATTAATATTGGGTTGTCGGTAACTTAAACCTATTTGTAGAACAAATAATACTATCTGGCTCTATTGGGTGCCGCAATCTGGCACTACCGGGTCCACTTGTTTCGGTGTGTCCTCATTACTGATAATTTTTTGAACGACAAGTGCCCACTTAATAAGGCGCGTAAAAAAACAAAAGGGAATTGCACTTCAGCATTGGAGGGGAATAATCATGGCATTTAGAAAGCTCGCAGGAAAACTAGCTCTTGCAGCAGGCTTGATCACAAGCCTTGGAATGAGCTCAGCTCACGCGCTTGATAAAATCACCGTCGCTTACTTTCTGGAATGGCCGACAGCCAACCAAGCAGCCCAAATGGACAAGACCTACGATGAGGCTCTTGGATTAGAGGTTGAGTGGCGTGCGTTTGGCAATGGAAACGAGATGGTTCAGGCCATGGTTTCCGGTGATGTACAAATCGCCTACAGCAATGGATTTGTCCCGTTTGTTGTTGGTGTTTCCTCCGGCGCACCAATCAAACTGGTTGGTGTAGCAGTCACGTACGCTGAGAATGACCTTTGCATTGTGCGCAATGATGCCGGCATTACCCAAGCCAACGCTAAGGAGCTGGAAGGCAAAAAAGTTGCGACCCCAATCGGGAACGTGACCCACTATAAGCTCATCCGTACTCTGCAACATCTTGGTGTTGATATTAACAAGGTCAAGCTTGTTCAGATGAACCCGGCTGATGCCGCTGTTGCCGTTGTCCGCGGTGATGTGGTGATGGGCTGTGCCTTTGGTGGCGCACTTGGCCGTATGAAGACTGTTGGCAAACCACTGATGACAGGTGCAGAGCAAGAAGCCGTTGGCATCAACACCTTTGATGTTGTGAACGTGACCGACAGCTTTGCTGCTGACCATCCTGATCTGATCCGGAAATTCTTGGAGGTCACCAATCAGGCAAACACAGCCTACATCGCAGACCCTGAAGCGGTTTACGGCAAGATTGCTAAGGCAGCTGGTATGGATCTGGAACCTGCCAAGGAAATGATCGGCAACTTCGGCTTCCCAAGCAATGAAGAGCAAATGAGCGAAAGCTGGCTTGGTGGCGGTATTCAGGCAGCTGCGAAGGGTGTGGCAGAGGTCATGGTTTCCGCTGGCGGACTAGATGAAGCGCTGGACGATTACTCCCCGTTTATAGACGCCAGCTATCTCAAGTAACAAAGCATGAAAGTGGCGGGCTGTGTCCCGCCATTCTTCCAAAAACAAGACCGGGCGAACCAGGCATTTTCCGTGCAATGGGGAGAAGCGCTTTGAGTGGAATAGTTGCCGACAAGATATCTATGGTCTTCACCCTTCCCAATGGTGATCAGGTCCATGCTCTCAACAACGTCAATCTTGACGTCAAAGATGGAGAAATCATCTCCGTATTGGGACCATCTGGGTGCGGAAAAACGACACTGCTCAACATTCTAGCTGGTTTCCTACGCCCAACGGCGGGCAAGGTCATACGGGAAAATACCGAGATCAAAGGACCGGGATCAGACCGGGGCATGGTCTTTCAGCAAGGCGCGTTGTTTGAATGGATGACCGTTGAAAAAAATATTGCCTTCGGCCCTAAAATGGCGGGCAAACCTAAAGCAGAAACTCAACGTAAAGTTGATGATCTTTTAAAGATCGTCGGTCTACAGGATTTTGGCAAAAAGCCTGTTTATCAACTTTCTGGCGGTATGCAGCAGCGTGTCGCGCTGGCTCGCTGCCTTGCCAATGACCCCGAAGTTATTCTGATGGATGAGCCACTTGGCGCGCTTGATGCGTTGACCCGCGAGAAAATGCAGGGCCTCGTTCTTAAGCTTTGGAAAGAGACTGGTAAGACCATTATTCTAATTACCCATTCTGTCGAGGAAGCCCTTTTTCTTGGTGAGCGGTTGATTGTGATGGCACCGCGCCCCGGCAGAATTTTGCGGGAATACACGTTACCGTTTGCGGATCGCGGATTGGTGGAAAGCCCTCGGAAAATCAAAGCATCACCTGAATTTGTTCAGACACGTGAAGAGGTTCTCTCTCTCATCTGGGAGATGGAAGAGGAGATTATGGGCAATGACAAAACGCTGGAACCAGCATAGGAGGCTGACATGAGCAAACAACACGCGCCCCCCTCTGGCCTGTCCGTTTGGCTTGGCTTGAAAGACAATGTTTTCACACAGCAAAAGACCGTTCGGTTTGGAGATTCCAGCGCGGTCAATTCCGGTCGTTTCTATTCAATCCTAACAGTTATCGTCCTGCTTGCCCTTTGGGGCGGCGCCAGCGCCCTTGGTATGTTGGAAAGCTTCTACTGGCCCTCTATCCAAGCAACATTTGCCCGTATCACTAAGCTCCTGTCTGAAGGTTTCCGAAATGTCGCCTTCATGGATCATGTCGGTATCTCTGTTTTCCGTGTGTTGGCTGGTGTCGTCCTTGGAGCAAGTGTTGGCATTCCGCTCGGGTTGGCGATGGGCTTGTCTTCAATCGCCCGCGGATTTTTTGATCCAGTCGTCGAGTTCATGCGCCCTATCCCGCCACTTGCGTTGATTCCATTGGTCATCCTGTGGTTTGGCATTGATGAGACTGCCAAGATCTTCCTACTTTTCCTTGCCTCGCTCTTCATCATGACATTGGCCGCACGCTCTGGCGTGAACAGTGTGAAGATCTCCAAGGTGCATGCGGCGTACTCTTTGGGTGCGTCACGATTGCAGATCCTGTTTCATGTGATCCTGCCCAATGCCCTGCCGGAAATATTTACAGGCCTTCGCACATCCATGGGCGTGTGCTGGGGAACTGTTGTGGCCGCCGAACTTGTGGCGGCTGATAGAGGCATCGGCTCCATGATCATGATTGCAAAGAACTTTTTGCAGACAGATACAGTGGTCATCGGCATCTTTGTAATCGGGCTCATAGGGTACACCATTGAACTCGGCATGCGGTTCCTTGAGCGGATTTTGATCCCATGGCAGGGCAAAGGTTAACAGCTGTGGGATGAAATTAACTCAAGCCCAGTCGTCTGCACTTTGCCAAAGAGAACCGTACCAGACGTTTTTACGTGTGAATTTCTTTAGTTTGGAGGCTGGAATTAAACACAACAGAGGACGAGTACGAAATATTTATCAAATAAATTTGGGGGAATTTGCGAATGAATATTTGGAAAAGAACACACAAACTGATCAGGGTTTGTTTTTATCTAGTGGGCCTGACAATTGTTGCGCAGATGCCCGCAGGCGCCACCACCGTCGGCTTTGACCGGTGTGAAGCAGTGGTGACCTGGATGAAAGGAGCTTGGCAGTCCAATGCATTTTATGCCCAGAACGGCGTAGATGGCTCTGACGCATCCATTCGCAAATACCTGTCTGAGGTCGAAGGCTGGTGCCCTATTCAGAGCAAGAAATACCTCTTCGTTCTGGCAGGTCAGAGCAACATGTTTGGCGGCAGTGGCGAATATGTGGGCGCCGAGGATTGGCGTAACAATGTCAAGTCGAACTGGACTGTTGGCGGTGTGACGCCAAATCAGAAAGCAATTGAAACCAGTTTCGACTTGGAAATTTGGAAACAACCAAGAAACGTCGTCAACCGGATCTATTACTGGCACGAAGATCCGAACGGCCAGGGCAGTTTCAAAAAGGTGAGCTTCCACGACCCACTCACCAGCAGCAAGATGCAAATGATGGTCCCTGTCAATTATAACCTGCACGGCCCCACGCTCGGAATCTATTTCGCCGCACAATTTCTGATCACCCACAATGATCCCAAAGCCGAGGTGTATCTCGTCGGAAAAGGCTTCCCCGCAACTGGCTTCAACCAGGTCACTAAAGGGCAAACCTGGTCCTCAGAACGTGCTGCACCTCATAAGCTGCAGGATTACCTGGTTAATCACTCAAAGAAAGCGATTGATGCTCTTCCTGGCGGCGTCGTTGCGGGATTGCTTTGGCTCCAGGGCGAAAATGATTACGCAATGGATGGCGTGGACCAGAAAAGCCCAGGTGCTATTGACGTGATTGCTGTGCAATACGCACAGAACTTACATGAAATGGTTCTTCGCTTCCGGACTGAGGTACCCTACGCCCATGGGGCTCGGTTCCTTGTTGCTACGCTCATACCGCAACATTATGCGGATCCAGATGGAGCGGTTCCATCCTTTACAAATGCACCCGATAAGGCACACAGGACGCTTATACCCAACTATGACCCGAAAAAGACTACCGGTGTGTACCACTCCTTTCTCATCGATACTTTTTACATGAAAAATAAGCCGGAATTTCAGCGAACCCTGGAAAGGCCTAGTGTGATAAAAACGCACTATTCGGCATTTGCGCTGCGCAAGATTGGCAAGTGCTTTGCCCAAGTCGCCTTAGGCAAAGACTGTACCAAAATCATGAGCGATGCAGTGTTACCATAGTGTGGGAACGAGGCATTCACGGTAAAGAGGGGAGAGCTTCCGGGCTCTCCCCTCTTCTATTGCATCCAGTGAATATCCGTGCATGAGCACTATGCACAATTACCGGTTGATTTTGTGCGATAAAATGCCCATTTTTAGGAGTGAGAAGAGTTCTCTTCATCGAGACCTCCGATCGACCTCTTACCGCTTCAAAAGATAAAATCAGCCGCCAGTCGAGCACCTTTTGACTATTTAGTCTGGAAGTTCTCCTCTGCGTGCTCTGCTAAAAAGCTAGTCATGCCCTCTTATGATGTAGGTCTCAGCCTTTTGCGGCAGCTGATTTTTGAGGGGATTTGAATGAAGACTGTCGTTATTGCAGGTGCAACTGGCTATCTGGGTTCCTACCTTGTCGCTCACTACAAGCAATTAGGGTGGGCTGTTCGTGCTTTGGTGCGTAATGAAGCTTCAGCGCGCACAAAAGGACTGGATGCCACCGAGTTTTTTGAGGGTGAAGCGACCAAACCAAACAGCATGATTGGTTTGATGGAAGATGCTGATTTGGTTGTTTCTGCGCTTGGCATTACGCGTCAAAAAGATGGTCTCACGTATCGCGACGTAGATTACAAAGCGAACAAGAACCTACTCGATTTAGCCGTTGAAAACAGTGTTCCGCAGTTCGCTTATATTCATGTTCTGAACGCCACCAAATTGCGAAATGTTCAGCTCGTCCGAGCCAAACAACATTTTGTGGAGACGCTTCAGGCAGCGCCGATCAAAAGCACTGTGATTTCTCCAAGTGGATATTTTTCAGATCTGGAGGAGTTTTTGGATATGGCGAAATCTGGTCGCGTGTATGTTTTTGGTTCTGGCGAATACCGTATCAACCCCATTCATGGCGCTGATCTGGCAGCAGCTTGCTATGAAATTATCGATGCTGGTCAGGCCTTTGCTGAAGTCGGCGGCCCCGTTAAATATACCCATAATGAGCTGGCGGAAATTGCATTCAAGAGTCTGAACAAGAAAGCCAAGGTGACGCATCTTCCGAACTGGATCAGCGTCGCTGCGCAACGTGCGTTTGAGACTTTCACTTCTGTGAAGACATACGGGCCCATCCAATTTTTCCTCTGCGTGATGCGTATGGACATGATTGGCAAGAGTTATGGAAAAATGCGGTTGGAAGACCATTTTGCGCATGTTTTGGAAAAAGAAACGCAAAATAACGCTTAGGAACGCAAATCAACGCGTCGCTCTGTTAGCTGAAAATTGGCTCTGCTGAGCTGCGTGTAGCCATGCGATAACGACTGCCCGGATGAACGAGGCGTACATAGGTGACGCCTTTGCCAATAATCCACGTCCGACGTTCTATGGTGAACACGGGTTCATTGCCTGCAAGTTGCAGGAGCCTTTGCTCTTCAGCCGTGGGCGTATCTGCACGGAATACATGCTCGATATTGGGATGAGGTACGCGTTGTAGCAGCCATTCGTTTGGGCCGATATCTGCAAAGCTTTCGTCCAGAGCCTCGGGCAGCGTGATCAGGTTAACCCAGCGCACATCCAACTGTTGCGGAATACCATCACCGTAGTGCAAGCTCTTCAGAAACAACGCTTTTTCGTTTTCTTTCAACCCGAGTTGCGCGCGTATATCTTCCGGCGGCAATGCTTCAATACGCTCTAATAGAAGGTATTTGTAGGTCTGCCCCTTGTTTTCAATCTCCTGCCGAATAACAGGGATCGTGAGGGTTGCCGGATGGGATTTTGGCTGAATAACGCGTGTTCCAGCCTTGCGGCGACGCTCAACCAACCCTGCATCAGCCAGCTCGCGCATGGCACGGTTTACGGTTGTACGGGTACAGCCAAAATCTTCGGAGAGCGCTTGTTCACTGGGAAGTAAATCACCGGGTTGCCATTGATGGCTGGTGATCCGTTCCTGCAAAATGCCTCGGATTTCCTTGTAGGATCTCAAGCGCTCGTCCTGCCTTTATACATCGTTAGAAGTGCGGTGGTGTTAGGCTGCTTCCAGCAAAACTGCAAGCTGTTCCCGGTATTTAGCGGTAATTTCCTGCCTGTGAATATGCTGCCCGTTTTGCACCATATGGCGCCCTGCAGACCAGACATCCGTTACAACGCGGTCATCACCCGCAAAGATCCAGTAGTCCAGATATTGATTGGGCTTCAAGCCTGTGAACTCCACGCGAGAACTATCAATGGCAACAATATCGGCAAGATAACCCTTTGCAAGAACTCCCGTATTCCGGCCAAGTGCCTGAGCTCCGCCTTTTGCCGCAGCTTGGAATAATGCTGTGCCGACAGACCCCTCGCCCAACAACATTACATTGCGCGATTGATCTCTAAGGCGTTGGCTATATTCCAGAATCCTCAGTTCTTCTGCGAGCGAAATGCGCAGATTGCTGTCTGACCCTATGCCGTAAACACCACCGGCTTCTATGAAGGTTGGGCCGTTGAAAATACCATCACCAAGGTTTGCTTCCGTAATGGGGCATAGACCCGCGACTGCACCTGCCTTTGCCATTGCGATCGTTTCGGCTTGTGTCATGTGCGTCGCATGCACAAAGCACCAGTTATCGCGCACATCCACATTGTCGAGCAACCATTCGATAGGTCGTGCACCTAACCATTCCTGAACAGCTTCAACTTCCTTCATCTGCTCGGAGATATGGATGTGAACTGGCTTCCCTGCAAACGTCTCTGCGATTAGGCGCAGTTGCTCTGGATTAGTTGCTCTGAGCGAGTGCGGAGCTATGCCGACCTGACAATCTGAAGGTAATGAGTTTGTGAGAGATTTATCTGCTGCTTCAATAAGTTGCAGGTGTCGATCCAGATCATTTCCGAACCGTAACTGCCCTCCGCTGAGCGCTTGTTCTCCGGCCCCGCCATACGAATACAGCACCGGTAAATGGGTGAGGCCAATGCCCGTTTGGCTGGCTGCTGCGAAGATGCGATTGCTCATTTCCGCGAGGTTCGCGTAAGGCGTTCCATCGGGTTGATGGTGGAGGTAATGGAACTCGCCTACGCTTGCATAGCCAGCTTCCAACATCTCCATGTAGACAAGCGCTGCGATCGCCTCAACCTGCTCTGGCCCCAACTTGCCAAGGAAGCGATACATGAGTTCGCGCCATGTCCAGAAGCTGCCTTTTCCCTTTTGGCGCACCTCGGTCATGCCTGCCATTGCCCGCTGAAAGGCATGAGAGTGCAGGTTTGCAGGAGCTGGACAGATGAGTTTGTCCTTACCAGAAATTTCACCAGCACGAGGCTCAACACCCGTCTCTATAGATGTGATTATGCCCGTTTCATTCACATGCAGTCGCACGTTTTTTGTGAGACCGTTGGGAAGTAAAGCCTGCCCTGCAAAGATAGATTTCATTGTCTGCTCAATAGGTTTGGCGTGAAAGTTTGATCAATCCTGATCAGTCGAACCCATATTAAGCATATACATAAAGCAATTTCACACAACCATACCAATTGTCTAGGATATCCCGATACTGGACGGAAACTGGCGGAATTTAGCGAAAATATTTGGATCTAGGGCACATATGCTCACGCAATGCTCACATTTCACAATTTTTATGTATAGACATTATATGATTTCCATGTAGATTTTTACTGAAGTGATTTCACGTGGAATCTTGGGAGGATCCATGACAAGCGGGGCAACCGTACTCACCAACCTCAATGCTGCAACGTTGTCTGCGGATGCAGATGGTTATGGCCTTATCCCCGATGCTGCTCTCGTTTTGGATGCAGGTAAAATCTGCTGGATTGGCGCCCGAAAGGACCTGCCGTCCGATTGGGAAACCGCCCCCCAAGTGGATTTGGAAGGCCGCCTCGCGACTCCATCTCTCATCGATTGCCACACGCACATTGTTTATGGCGGCTCCCGCGCTCGTGAGTTTGAGATGCGCCTTAATGGTGCAACCTACGAAGAGATCGCCCGCGCCGGTGGCGGCATTCGCTCCACTGTGGCCGCAACCCGGGCGGCAAGTGAAGACAAGCTGCTGGCTGATGCCTTGCCGCGCGTGGATGCGTTGCTGGGTGAAGGTGTCACGCTTTTAGAAATTAAATCTGGCTATGGGCTTGATCTAAATACCGAATTAAAAATGCTGCGTGTTGCGCGGAAAATCGGTGAGCTGCGGCCAGTTCAGGTTCTCACCACTTTCCTTGGCGCTCATGCGTTACCGCCGGAATATGAAGGCCGGAGCGACGAGTACATCACATTCGTCTGCGATGACGTGCTCCCAGCCGTTCAGGCGGAAAATCTGGCTGATGCCGTTGATGCGTTTTGTGAAGGCATCGCCTTCTCACCTGAGCAAGTCTCCCGCGTGTTTGACCGCGCGCAAGAGCTTGGTTTGCCAGTCAAAATTCACTCAGAGCAATTGTCCAATCTAGGCGGCACAGCTATGGCTGCCAACCATAAGGCGCTGTCTGCCGATCATCTTGAATATCTGGATGACGCTGGCGTTCAGGCCATGAAGGACGCGGGAACTGTGGCGGTTCTTTTGCCGGGAGCCTTCTACTTCCTTCGTGAGACCAAGTATCCGCCGCTTCAACCGTTGCGTGATGCTGGTGTTCCAATCGCTTTGGCGACAGATGCCAATCCTGGGTCTTCGCCTCTCACCTCGCTGCTGCTTTGCATGAACATGGCCTGCACCTTGTTTCGCATGACACCGCAGGAAGCGCTGGCAGGCATCACCCGCAACGCAGCAAAGGCGCTTGGTCAACACGCCAATAGCGGCACGCTGGAAGTTGGAAAAAAAGCCAATATCGCTATCTGGGATGTGCAAGAGCCAGCTGAACTGGCCTATCGCATTGGATTTAACCCTTTGAACCGCCTGTATTTCCTCGGCGAAGACATCACAAAAACATAAACAGTTTAAGCACTGAGGCACCTCATGAGCACGACCCCACATACATCACCTAAACAAACGCTGATTCTGAAGCCAGGTGAGATTAGCTTGTCGCAGCTTCGTCAGATTTTTCGTGAAGACGCGAACGCGGAGTTAGACCGGTCCTTCAAACCCGGTGTGGATCGCGCCGCCGCTATTGTACACGCCGCGGCACAAGGTGAAGCAGCGGTTTATGGTGTGAACACTGGCTTCGGGAAACTGGCGTCTGTCAAGATTCCGCCTGAGGACACAGCAACCCTACAGCGCAATCTCATTCTCTCTCACTGTTGTGGTGTTGGCGACGTTCTGCCGCAAAACATTGTGCGCCTTGTCATCGTGCTCAAATTGGCCTCCATGGGCCGTGGCGCCTCTGGCTCACGCTGGCAACTGATTGAATGCCTTGAGCAAATGCTTGCACAAAATGTTGTGCCTGTTGTTCCCGGTCAGGGCAGCGTTGGCGCGTCTGGTGATCTTGCTCCGCTTTCCCATGTTGCTGCGGTGATGATTGGTGAAGGGGAGGCATTTTTTGGTGGCGTTCGTATTTCCGGCAAGGAAGCGATGCAACTGGCGGGCATCCAGACCATTGAACTTGCTGCAAAAGAAGGCCTTGCGCTGATCAACGGGACGCAGGTTTCAACGGCTCTTGCACTGGCTGGCCTGTTCCAGGCGCATCGTTTGGCACAGACAGCGCTCATCACCGGCGCGATGTCTGTTGATGCTTTAATGGGCTCCGGTGCTCCGTTCCGTCCTGAAATTCATGATCTTCGCGGGCACAAAGGGCAGATTTCAGCCGCTGCAACTATCCGCGAGTTGATGGTCGGCTCTGCCATTCGCGAGAGCCATCGGGACAATGATGAGCGGGTACAGGATCCCTACTGCATGCGCTGTCAGCCGCAAGTTATGGGTGCTTGTCTTGATTTACTGGCCCAAGTTGGGCGCACGCTCGAGATCGAAGCCAATGCAGTCACGGATAACCCATTAGTGTTTGCAGATGGGTCTATCGTTTCCGGCGGCAATTTCCATGCAGAGCCTGTTGCCTTCGCGGCGGACCAGACGGCACTAGCTATTGCAGAAGTTGGCGCAATTACACAGCGACGCATTGCAACGCTGGTTGACCCAGCCGTGAACTATGGCTTGCCAGCGTTCCTGACCCCGAAGCCGGGTGTCAATTCCGGCTTTATGATTGCGGATGTGACATCTGCCGCGCTCTACAGCGAGAACAAGCATAAAGCGACTCCGTGTTCCGTAGATTCCACCCCGACCAGTGCCAATCAGGAAGACCATGTTTCTATGGCAACCCATGCGGCTCGTCGTTTGATTGAGATGAATGCTAATCTTTCCAAGATTATCGGCATTGAATTGTTGATGGCCTCTCAGGGAATTGAGTTCCGCATTCCGATGAAAACCAGTCCGGTTTTACAAGGGGTTCTTGCAGCTGTCCGCGCTGAAGTTGAAGTGCTTGAAGACGACCGCTACATGGCTCCTGATTTGGAGAAAGCTGCGGATCTTGTTGCGTCTGGCAGCATTTTTGAGGTTGCGGATTCAGTTCATTTTTTCCAACTTGAGGAGGCTTGATTGACCTATTCCTTCTCCCCGTTGATCAAACGTGGTGACAGCCCAATTGTCCTTGCTCAACCGCATGGAGGGACCGATGTTCCGCTCACAGTTTGGGGAAAATTTAATGATGTAGGTCAATCACTTGCCGACACGGACTGGCACATCAACCGCCTTTATGATGGACTGCTGGAAACCGCCAGTGTAATCCAAACTCCAATGCATCGGTACGTCATTGATGCAAACCGCGATCCTGCCGGTGTCTCGCTCTATCCGGGCCAGAACACGACAACTCTGTGCCCGCTGACGGACTTTGATGGCCGTCCGATTTATCGTGATGGTCAGGAGCCGTCAGAGGATGAAGTCGAGGCACGACGTGCTGAGTTTCATGCACCCTATCATGAGGCAATTGCTGAAGAGCTGGAGCGTGTTCGCCAGAAGTTTGGTGTAGCTGTGCTTTATGATTGCCACTCAATCCGATCTAATATTCCGTTTTTGTTTGAAGGTGCGCTGCCTGTCTTCAACATTGGCACCAATGGAGGCCTGACCTGCGCACTACAGATTGAAGCCATCACGGTTGACAGCTGCCGCCAAGACGAGAGTGTGGAGACCGTTGTGAATGCTCGCTTTAAAGGGGGGTGGACCACACGCCGCTACGGGCAGCCGGAGAGCGGTATCCACGCCATTCAAATGGAAACAGCGCAGCGGGCTTACATGTTTGAGCAGAGCCCTTGGACTTATGCTCCTGAGCGGGCAAATAAAACGCGCGCTGTTCTCAAAACCATTCTTTCCAAGCTAGAAGCGCAGGCCCTTTCCGGGGAATTTGCAAGCGCCACAACTCGTCGCTAACGGAGCAGATAATGACCGATACGCTCAACACAGATCCGCGTAAAAACACACGCGATATCTATCCACCAACCGGACCTGAGCTGACTGCGAAAAGCTGGCTGACTGAAGCGCCGCTTCGTATGCTCATGAACAACCTGCACCCTGATGTGGCAGAAAACCCTCATGAGCTGGTGGTTTATGGTGGTATTGGCCGTGCTGCCCGGACTTGGAAAGACTTCGACACCATTGTCGAAACTCTGAAAAACCTGAATGCTGACGAGACCTTGCTGGTTCAATCTGGCAAGCCCGTTGGTGTGTTCCGCACGCATGAAAATGCGCCGCGTGTGTTGATCGCCAACTCCAACCTTGTGCCTCATTGGGCAAACTGGGATCACTTCAACGAGCTGGATAAAAAGGGTCTTGCCATGTACGGCCAGATGACTGCTGGCTCATGGATTTATATCGGCTCACAAGGCATTATTCAGGGCACTTACGAGACCTTTATTGAGGCAGGGCGTCAGCATTACGACGGCAGTCTCAAAGGCAAATGGATTTTGACCGGTGGCCTCGGTGGCATGGGCGGTGCTCAACCCCTTGCTGCTGTTATGGCTGGGGCGTGTTGTCTCGCGGTTGAGTGTAACGAAGACAGCATTGATTTCCGCCTGCGCACCAAATACGTCGATGAAAAAGCCAAGACGCTGGACGAAGCGCTGGAAATGATTGAGCGCTGGACGACTGCTGGCGAAGCAAAATCCGTTGGTCTGCTTGGCAATGCTGCCGATATTTTTGCTGAATTGGTAGAGCGCGGCGTACGCCCGGATATCGTGACGGACCAAACATCGGCCCATGACCCGATCAACGGTTACCTCCCACAGGGCTGGACCATGGCTCAGTGGAAGGAAAAACGCGAGAGCGACCCAAAAGCCGTGGAGAAAGCTGCACGGGCTTCCATGAAGGTGCACGTGAAAGCCATGCTGGACTTCCATGAACGCGGTATTCCAACTGTCGATTACGGCAACAACATACGTCAGGTGGCCTTTGACGAGGGTCTGGAGAACGCGTTTGATTTCCCGGGCTTTGTTCCTGCATACATTCGTCCGCTGTTCTGTAGGGGCGTTGGACCGTTCCGTTGGGCTGCTCTTTCCGGTGATCCAGAGGATATTTACAAGACCGACCAGAAGGTGAAGGAGCTCATTCCTGATGACCCGCACCTGCACAACTGGCTGGATATGGCGCGGGATCGGATTGCATTCCAAGGCCTGCCTGCTCGTATTTGTTGGGTTGGCTTGGGTCAGCGCGATCGCCTTGGTCTCGCATTTAACGAGATGGTTCGTAATGGCGAGCTTAAGGCACCGGTTGTTATTGGCCGTGATCATCTGGATTCCGGTTCAGTTGCCTCGCCAAACCGCGAAACCGAATCCATGAAAGATGGATCTGATGCTGTTTCCGATTGGCCGCTTCTCAACGCATTGCTGAACACAGCTTCCGGCGCCACATGGGTGTCTTTGCACCATGGCGGCGGCGTTGGCATGGGGTTCTCACAGCATTCTGGCATGGTAATTTGCTGTGATGGAACACCAGAAGCTGACGAGCGTATTGGCCGGGTTCTTTGGAATGACCCCGCAACAGGTGTGATGCGCCATGCGGACGCAGGCTACGAATTGGCAATTGAATGCGCCAAGGAGAATGGTTTGAACTTACCATCTCTTGGCGACTAAGCTCAGGGTAAGGAACTGGCTCCGGGCAAACGACTGGGTACAGCCACTTAGTGGGCTTACCAGGTTTTTGAGGGTGAAACGGATGAGGGACCGCTTCTTGTGGCCCCTTATCAGCTTAGTTTTTGAGGGGAAAAATTATGAAGAGACGTGATTTTTTAAAAAGGCGCAGGTGTTGCTGCAACGGGCGTTGCTGCTGCTTCCGCTTTGGCTGCTCCTGCTATTGCATCTGACACAATCAAATGGAAGATGGTCACCTCGTGGCCTAAAAACCTTCCCGGTCCAGGTGTTGCGGCGCAGATGCTTGCAGACCGGATCACCATGCTTTCCGGTGGCCGTATTGAAGTGAAGCTTTATGCTGCTGGTGAACTTGTCCCGGGTCGCGGCGTGTTTGATGCTGTTTCCGAAGGGACTGCAGAGCTTTACCACTCTATGCCGGCCTACTGGGGTTCCAAATCCAAGGGCTTCCTGCTGTTCGGTTCTCAGCCATTTGGTTTGACTGCTGACGAACAATACGGCTGGATGGCGCATGGCGGCGGTCAGGATCTTTACAATGAGATGTATGCACGCTTCAACCTGAAGCCGTTCCTTTGTGGCAACTCTGGCCCACAGGCCGCTGGTTGGTTCCGGACTGAAATCAACTCCGCTGAAGACCTGAAAGGTCTGCGTTTCCGCACCACGGGTCTTGCTTCTGAAATGTGTACCAAGATGGGCATGGCAGTTCAGGCGATGGGTGGCCGTGACATGTTCCAGGCGCTGCAAACTGGCACTCTGGACGCAGGCGAGTTCATTGGTCCATGGATCGACTCAGCCCTCGGCTTCTATCAGGTTGCCAAGAACTACTACTTCCCAGGTGTTGGCGAGCCCTCTTCTGCTGAAGAATGTGCCATACATTCTGATGCGTACGAAGCGCTTCCAGATGATCTGAAGCAGGTTGTCGCGTTTGCGTGTTCCTCGCTCTACAACGATGTGTGGACTGAATACACAACCAATCATGCGAAAGCACTGAAGAAGCTGGTTGCTAAAAAAGGCGTTATCGTCCGCACTATGCCAGAGGACGTCATTCTGGCGATGGGCAATGCGGCGGGTGAAGTGATTGGCGAACTCCGCCAGAACGATGATGAGCTTGTGAAGCGCATTACTGAAAGCTTCCTCACCTACCGTACATCAATGAAGGAATACAAACATCTGGCAGACAATGGCCAGATGAACATGCGCCTTCTGGACTTCAACTACGGCTAGATCGCGCTTACGCCTCAGTGACACACGTTGCTGAGGACTGCGACTTACATCGATCTATGGATGACACTCCGATGAGCGCCGTCCATTCTCCATGCTTTTTGCACACGAATAAGAACGCGCTCTGGCCTGATCGGATTTCACCGATGACCTCTGTTATTTCGAAACTGGATGCCATCAACCGCATGGTTGGGCACACCATTCGCTGGTTTGCTCTCATCATGCTGCTGCTGCAGTTTGCCATTGTGCTGCTGCGCTATCTGTTTGGCATCAGCTACATCTTCCTCGGAGAAAGTGTTTTGTATATGCATGCCGCAATTTTCATGCTGGGTGCTGGATACACGTTGCTGGCTGATAAGCATGTGCGCGTCGATATCTTTTATGGTCAGGCGACTCCGCAAACAAAGGCTGTGATCAACATCATCGGGGCGGTTCTTTTCCTGCTGCCTACAGTTGGCCTGCTGCTGTGGGTCAGTTGGCCATTTGTATCCAACAGTTGGAAGATTTTTGAGGGACCAATTTCAGTTGGTGGCATTCCTGCAAGTTACCTTCTGAAAAGCCTCATTCCTGCTTTCTGCCTTCTACTCATAACCCAAGGTATTTCTGGAATATTGCGCGACTTCTTGTTTTTGAGTGGCGTCTCAGTTGAGGAGCCTAAACTGTGATCGAGTTTCTCGACATCTTCATGTTTGCAGGATTGTGTTTTGCCATGCTGCTTGGCTATCCCATTATTTGTGTTCATGGGTTTGGTTCTGGAACGCAGCCGGATTGCGGAAGACCTGCTGGAAGAGATGGCCAAGCTGTTTGGTTCACTACGCGGCGGTTTGGGTATCTCCGTGGTGCTCGTGGGCGGGCTATTAGCAGCCTCTACAGGAACTGTTGGCGCGACGGTTGTGACAATGGCACTGATTGCTTTGCCAACTATGCTGCGTAATGGGTACGATCCGAAGCTGGCTGCTGGAACGGTTTGCACAGCCGGTACATTGGGTCAGATCATTCCACCTTCAACGCTGCTGATCATCCTGTCTGAGGTGATGTCCAACGCCTACCAGCAAGCTCAGTTTGAGGAAGGCAAGTTCACCGTTGAGACCATTAGCGTAGGGCAGATATTTTCTGCAGCTTTGTTTCCTGGCCTGATGCTGGTTGGCGTTTATGTGGTCTACATTCTGGTACGCGCGTATTTCCAGCCAAGCATCGCACCTGCAATGGATCAAGAGCTGCTCGGGAAACCATCAGTGTCCCGGATTGCCTCCGTTTTGGTCCCGCCCGTTGCGTTGATCGTTGCAGTGCTGGGGTCCATTCTCGGTGGTATTGCTACGCCGACAGAGGCAGCTGCTGTTGGCGCTGTTGGTGCGTTGTTGCTGGCGGGATTCCGACTTGGCAATGGACGGTCGAACTTGCTTCTGGCCGCAAGTGTTGCGGCGCTGTTGCTGGTCATCTTCCTTGCTGGTTCCACCACCATTCGTTTGCAAAAGAGTGATCTGAGCGCAACGGACTGGATGCTTGCAGCCATCGCTGTGGCTCTGCTCGCGGTGGGTGTGAGTGGTTTGGCTCAGAGCATACTGCGGATGTGGCGTTCTCAGCTGCTGGCGCCTGTGATGACCAATACGCTGTCTATCTCAGCTATGATCTTTGCGACCATAATTGGTGCAAGCGTCTTCTCGCTGATCTTCCGCGGTTTGGGTGGGGACACGCGCATCGAGGAGCTGATTTCTGCTATGCCGGGCGGGGAGATGGGCGCACTGCTATTTGTGATGGCACTCATATTTGCACTCGGCTTCTTTATGGATTTCGTCGAGATTTCCGTGATCCTGCTGCCGATTGTCGGACCAACCTTGTTGATGATGGGCTTTGATCCCATCTGGCTGGCTGTGATGATCGCGATCAATCTGCAAACCAGTTTCCTGACACCTCCGTTTGGATTCTCCCTGTTCTATCTGCGTGGGGCTGCTCCGCCGGAGATTACAACAGGCATGATCTACAAGGGCGTGTTTCCATACATTCTGCTGCAGATTGTTGGTATGGGGTTGATCTGGTTCTTCCCGCGGATTGCGACTTGGTTGCCGTCGATACTTTACTGATCACAGTACGAAATTGATACCTAAAGGCTGGAACTCGTTTCCAGCCTTTTTCTACATGCGTTTTTCCATAAAACTTTCAGGTGGGATCCATGTTTCCGGCATGTGTTTGTTGGCCCAACGACACATCTCCTGAAGCACCGGCAAGATCTCCTGCCCTCGCTCCGACAGCAGATATTGGTAACGCTTGGGGTTTGACTGGTAGAGCTCCTTTGCCACCAAACCGGCAGCTTCCAACTGATTAAGTCGCACTGTTAAAACGCTTGTCGTTATTTTCTCAGGTGATTTCAAAAACTCTGAGAAGATTTTTTTTCCGTTGAACATGTCCCGCAAGATCAGGAGGCTCCAGCGGTCTCCGACAATGTCCAGCGTATTGGCAATGGGACAGCCGGATCGAATTTCAGTTGACATACTGCCGTTCTCTCCTATTGTAAGTAGTGACTTGCAATTTACAAGTTACTCAATCATGTATCAACTCTGACTTTGGATAGTATCATGGAAAGCGCATTTACAGGGTCCTGCCTATGCGGGAATGTACAACTGAAATCAGCAGTAAAGCCGCAAATTACTGCGCATTGCCATTGTGAGGACTGCCGAAAATCATCCGGGACAGGACATTGCACCCATGCTGCTGTGCCTAAAGAGGCCGTCGAGGTAACTGGCAAACTCAGTTTCTTCGACAAACCAGCCGATAGTGGAAACGTTGTGACACGTGGGTTCTGCCCAACGTGCGGCAGTGCTGTCTACTCGCTCAATTCTGCCATGACTGATCTGATTTTCATTCGTGCATCAGCTGTTGACCAGCCAGAAGTTATTGACCCACAAGTCGTAGTCTATTCCAGCAGAGCTCCGTCTTGGGACAAAATTGACGAAACATTGCCAGCTTTTCCGGAGATGCCTCCACAGGGCTCACGTGAGATAATTGAAGAAGGTGTCAACACCTAGCCCCCTCGCCTGTAGGACAAGAGAGTGGATACCCCCAACGTACTGCTGTCTGTTCATCCTAGCACAAAAGGAAACGGGAAACACAGAGAAAGGGAGGTGTCTCTACATTGCCAGGGAGATAAAGATACCTGCAATTGCCGCACTCATGAGATTTGAGCAAGTTGCAGCAACAAGTGTGCGAGGGCCGTATTTTGCGATGAAGTTCATGCGGGATGGAGCAAGAACGCCGAGGCCACCGATGAGGATACCCATGCTTGAGATATTCGCGAAGCCACACAGAGCGAAGGAAATGATCGCTTTGGATTTTTCTTGAATAACAGGCAGACCCATCTCAATTGCGGTTGAATCTACGAGGTAGTTCTTCAGATCAAGGTAAGCAACGAACTCGTTGACAACCAGTTTCTTACCGATCAAAGAGCCTGCAACATCGATATCAGCCAATGGAACACCGAGCAGATACGCAATTGGTGAGAAAACCCAGCCGAGGATCAGCTCAAGAGACAGATCCAACCCAGCAAAGCCACCGAGACCGCCCAGCATCAGGTTCACTAGAGTGATCAAGCCGATCATTGCAACGAGGTTTGCACCTATTGCACCAGCCAGCTGAAGACCGTTCATAGCGCCCTGACCAGCAGCGGCTAGCACGTTTTCTGGCTTTTCATCGCTAAAGCTGATGTTCTTTTCAACGGTGTAGGTAATGTCTTTGGTTTCTGGAATGATCAGCTTTGCAAAGAGCAAGCCGCCGGGAGCAGCCATGAAGGATGCAGCCAAGAGATACTCAATCTGTACACCCATCAGAGCGTAACCACCTAGAACAGTACCCGCTACGGACGCCATCCCCCCACACATAACAGCGAAGAATTCACTGTCAGACATGCGGGACATGTACGGCTTAACAACCAGCGGCGCTTCTGTTTGACCAACGAAGACGTTGGAAACGGCAGACATCGACTCTGCCTGTGAGATACCAAGCAATTTTGCCAAGCCTCCACCAATGTAGCGGATGACGAGCTGCATGATGCCCAGATGGTAAAGCACTGCAATCAGAGCTGAGAAAAAGATAACCAGACACAAAACATTGAAGGCAAAGACAAAGCCGACCGTATCGCTCAGTGCACCGTTTGTCAGGTTGCCAAACAGGAAGTTGATGCCGGAACGACCACTGTCGATGACAGCGGAAACGCCGTGTGACATTGCTTCCAGAATAGTGCGACCTACTGGAACATAAAGGACGAACGCACCGATACCGATCTGGAGTGCAAGTGCGCCGCCAACTGTCCGAAGTTTGATCGCTTTGCGATTGGTTGAAAGCGCATAACCAACCGCGATGAGGGCTATAATACCGAGAAAACCTGTTGCGAACATGTGAGCTCCTCCCAGAGGCTCTTTGGGGTTTTTTATTGTTATTAATTGGGGAGAATTAGAAGTGCTTTTTGACGAAAGCTTCGATCAGGCCGACGAAGTCCCCTTCAGCAAGCTTTGCGCAGGCCAGTGTTTGCTCATGCGAGAGTTCAGTCTCTCCGAGACCTTCTGCCATGTTGGTGATTGCACAAACTGCGAGAACAGGAAGACCGCAGTGAGCCGCTGAGAGAACTTCAGGGACGACAGACATACCGACAACATCGCCGCCGATAACCTGCATCATCCGGATTTCTGCAGCTGTCTCAAAGTTTGGACCGGTGTAACCAACAAACACACCTTCGTTGAGGTGGATGTTGTTTTCTTTAGCAACCGCCAAAGCTTCTTTGCGAAGTTCTTTATCGTATGCATTTGCGACAGAGAAGAACCGTGGGCCGTATTCTTCATCATTAACGCCTACCAGTGGAGATTCTGGCATGGTGTTGATGTGGTCATTGAAAACAACCAAGGAACCAACATCAATCCGATCTGGTCTCAGAGAACCAGCCGCGTTGGTCACAAACAGCATTTCACAGCCCAGCAGTTTAAAAGTGCGGACCGGAGTGGTCATAACTTTCATGCCGTGGCCTTCGTAAAAGTGGCCGCGACCTTTCATGCAAACAACGTCAACGCCATGCATTTTGCCCAGAACCAACTCACCTGAATGGCCGTGAACTGTGCTGATTGGAAAACCTTCTAATTCTTCATAGGGAATGGAAATTTTATCTTCCATCTGATCGGCGAGTACGCCCAAGCCAGACCCAAGAATGAATGCAGCGCGTGGCTGGAATCCCGGTTTGCGATCTAAGATCGTTTTCATTGCCAGTTTCGGAGCGTCCAGAACCATGATTTACCTCACCTTTTAATCAATTCCCTATGGTGAGGCCAACCTAGTCGCCTGCAAGGCATTTATTAAGTTTTTTAAATATATCAATCGTTTCGATACTCGAAACAAACTAGAAAAAATTACGTAGAAAACCACCTTCAGGTAGGGGGTATTTCGTAGCAAATAGATGTTGCAGGCTTTAAAGATTAGAAATAGTAGGGAGCTGGTGGTTACAACCATGCAGTCAAAAAGAAAAACAAAATAAATTCATGCACGATCTAATCACATCAGGACGCATTACTTTCCGTATGCTGCGCTATTTTCATCAGGTCGCAGTAAGCGGGCATTTCGGTCGTGCTGCTGAAGAACTGAATATCTCCAAGTCCCCAATGTCTATTCAGATCAAGGAATTGGAGGTTGCTCTCGGCTTGTCTTTATTTGAGAGAGATTCCCGGAATGTGTCTTTGACAGCCGCAGGACGCTTGCTTCAGCGTGAATGTGAGCAGATTTTCAGTGCTCTAGACCATGCAATTACGAAGACGCAAAAACTGGGTCGCGCGGTTAATTCTACACTGAATATCGGGATCGTGAGCAGCGCGTTCCTAGACGGCTTTGCAAACCTACTCTCAGACTTTAGAGGGAAGCACCCTGACTGTACGCTGAACTTTACCGAGCTTGCACCAACTCAACAAAAAAATGCGCTTGATGCTGGCAGAATTGATCTGGGTATTTGCCGCCATGGGGACACCCTCAATTCTCCGAGCATGAACTCTATCATCCTCGTGAAAGAGAACCTCACACTTGCCGTGCCGAGCACGCATCCCCTCAAGGATAGACGTGTTGTTTCTCTTGCTGAGTTGAAAGAGGAAGACATGGCCGTGCTTGATCGGACTATGTCTCAGGCTACGCCATTGCTGATCGCCAAATGCAGAGAGCACGGCTTTTACCCTAAGACTGCGTTTGAGGTGATTGAACCAAGCACGTTACTGGCTCTTGTGGCATCGGGTCAGGCAGTTGCATTGATAAGCGATTGTTTCCGCAGTCAAACTTCGAAGAACGTTCGATTTATTCGGTTGAAGGAGGAAATTCCTTCTGACCTCTGCGCCATCTACAAAAAGCAGAATGATTCAAAGGTTGTGAGGAAGTTCCTTCACTTCATTGAGTTCGACTACAAACCGCATTTTGGCGAAACTTAAGCCCTCTCAGTTTTTTGGGTTACAACTGCTGAGGTTTCCATGCGGTTGCCAGTGTCTGTGTTGAACAGATGAACACCTGCTAGCGTGAGCTCCACATAGACTGCGTCATCTGTTTTATGGTTGATCTCCGGGTCTTCCCTAACAACGATATGCTCACCGGTATCCAGTTCAACATGCACAAAGGTTGTGTCACCGAGATATTCCTCGAGAAGAACCTTGCCGGGCAAGAAGCCCTCGGCTTTTTGCTCATGCAGTTTGCAGTGTGATGGACGAATGCCCAAGGTAACGTTGGCAGGCATCACAGAGGCTTTGCTGGTTATTGGAAGCCATGAACCATCGTGCAATTGACAGCCCTTTGCCTCAAATTTTTGAAGCTTCAGAAAGTTCATATTTGGAGAGCCGATAAAGCTGGCCACAAACAGATTGGCTGGCCGCTCGTAAAGATCCCTTGGCGTGCCGATCTGCTGAACTTCACCGCCATTCATCACCACAATACGGTCTGCCAGCGTCATGGCTTCTACCTGATCATGGGTAACGTAAACCATGGTCGCTGAGAGGCGTTGATGCAGGCGTGCGATTTCCAACCGCACCTGACCGCGCAAAGCTGCATCCAGGTTTGAAAGAGGTTCATCAAACAGAAAGATCTTCGGGTCACGTACAATCGCGCGGCCAATAGCAACACGCTGGCGCTGACCTCCGGATAGCTGCGAGGGTTTGCGATCCATGAGCGGTTCCAGCTCAAGGGCACGCGCGCTTTCGGCCACACGCTTTTTAATCTCAGTCTTGGAATACCCGGCTTGCTTAAGAACCAGCTCCATATTCCCGCGCACATTCAAATGCGGGTAAAGCGCATAGGTTTGGAACACCATGGCGATTTCGCGTTTGGAGGGCGATAGATGCGCGATGGATTTTCCGTCAATGGCGATGTCGCCCGCGCTCTCATCCTCCAATCCTGCCATAATGCGCAAGAGTGTGGATTTTCCGCAGCCTGACGGGCCAAGCAAAACGAGGAACTCACCGGACTTGATATCCAGATCAATCCCATCCAGAACGTTCTCGGCACCAAAGGACTTGTAGAGAGATGTGATTGTTAAATTGGCCATATTACAAGTCCAGTTTCTGAGCATTACCAGTGCGAACTGCCTGATCTGCTGCCAACACAACAGCCAGAGAATTCACCGCTGCGTTCATGTGGTCTTCCAGATCGAGGTCATCCTGAATTGCCTTCAACACGAAAGCTTGCTCGCGATCACACAATGCCTGATGACCCGGCTCACCTTCCATGCTGAGCATCTCATCCTTGCGGGTGAAGGTGCCGTTAGCATCTGTTTCGCCATAGTGAACGCGGATTGTCGACGTTTTGGTATGCATGTCGATATCGTCGGAGCGAGCTTCGTCTTCCATAACAATGGAAACACTGCCGTTTTTGGAGATCACGTCTTTGACGAAGAAGGCCGTTTCCGACATCATCGGACCCCAACCTGCCTCATACCAACCTACAGATCCATCTTCGAACAACACCTGTAAATGGCCATAGTTGTACATGTCATCGGGCAGTTCATCACTCAAACGAACACCCATGCCACGGACTTCGATCGGCTTGGCATCGGTTATCTGGCACATGACATCAATGTAGTGCACGCCACAGTCCACGATAGGTGATGTTGTCTGCATCAACTGCTTATGGGTCTTCCATGTTGCACCGCTGGATTGCTGGTTCAAATTCATACGGAAGACATATGGACCACCTAGATTTCTCGATTGCGCGATCAGCGTTGTCCAAGACGGATGATGGCGCAGGATGTACCCAACCACCAGTTTACGTCCCAGTTTACGTGCTGTCTCCACCACGCGCTGCGCATCTTCCAGAGTAGTTGCAAGCGGCTTTTCAACAAACACGTCCGCGCCTGCTTCCATCGCCATGACGGCGTAATCTGCATGGCTGTCAGAATAGGTACAGATGGACACAAGATCAGGCTTTGTTTCCGCCAAAGCTTCTGCAAAGTCATGTTGAATTGAGTGGTGCTTCAGCTCAGTTGGCAGTTCAACAACTGATCGGTTGACCAGCGCCACGATTTCGAAACCCGGATTGGCTTCATATGCCAAAGCGTGGGAACGGCCCATGTTGCCAAGACCGGCAGTGAGTACGCGAATTGGTTTGTCACTCATTTGACTGCCCCAGATGTTAGCCCGCTAATGAGTTGGCGTGAGAAGACCGTGTACAAAACGAGGACTGGAATAACAGCCAATGCCATCGCCGCGAGAATTGCGTTCCAGTTGTTTGTGAACTGCCCAACAAACACCTGTGCCCCAAGTGTGAGTGTTTTGGTGCTTTCTGATGGTGCCAAAATGAGCGGGAACCAGAGATCATTCCAGATCGGAATCATAGAGAACACAGCGACAGTTGCAAGCGCGGGTCGCACCAAAGGCAAGACGAGACGGAGGAAGATCGAGTATTCCGAAAGGCCATCAATTCGCCCTGCGGACTTTAAGTCAGAAGACACAGACGCCATGAATTCGGAGAGAATGAAGATTGCCAGTGGCAAGCCTTGCGCGGTGTACACTAGGATCAACGCCCAGTGGGTATTCACCAGATTGGCGGCGACCATCAGCGTTAGAATGCCGACGGTGCCAAGCCGGATCGGGATCATAATACCCAGAGCCATGTAAAGGCCCATGAAACGGTTGCCGCGAAACTTGTACTCACTCAACGCGAAGGCAGCCATTGCCCCAAACAAAAGAATAAAGAACAAGCTGGTTCCGGTCACGAATAAGGAATTCCAGAAATACAGCGGGAAATTGCCCTGCTGCAGAACAGTAGAGTACCCTACCAGATCCAACGTTTCTGAAGTTGGAAGTTCCAAAGGCGCCCGGAAAATTGCCTTCTTAGCTTTGAAGGAATTGATGACAACGAGAATAACAGGAAAGAGCGCAATCACTGAAAAGGTTAGCAGGATTGCATGAGCGCCCAGTTCCGCCACTCGGTTTCGTCTTGCACGAGAAATAGCCATTTTTGCCTCACATCTCGTAGCGCGTCAGCTTGCGCTGAACAAAGAACAGATAGAAGGCAACGCCAATCAGAATGATGAAGAACATCACCGTAGCAATTGCGGCCCCCATATTCGGGTCTCCCGGCTGAAGTTGCTGCCCGTAGAACGTTCGGTAGAGGATCGTTCCGAGTAGATCCGTCGAGAAATTTGGCCCCGCAAGCGGACCTTGCGTCGTGTAAATCAAGTCAAACGCATTGAAATTACCAACAAACGTGATGATCGAAATGATGCCGATGGTTGGCAAGATCAAAACCAGTTTGATCTTAAAGAATTGAGAAATTCCCGTCACGCCATCGCACTCAGCAGCTTCAATCACTTCCTCCGGAATGGAGAGGAGCGCCGCATAAATAAGCATCATCGGGATACCGACAAATTGCCAGACAGAGATGAGAGAGAGCGTTGTCAGAGCGGTTTCTTCCTTGCCCAGAAATGGCATGAACCAACTGCCAAGACCAACAGACTTGAGCATGCCTTTGGAAACACCCCAAAGTGGCGATAACATCAATTTCCAAACGAAACCAACCACCACGAATGAAAGCAGCGTAGGCATAAATATGGCTGTGCGATAAAGCTTTTTACCAGGTAAATGCACCATAGAGAGCAAGGCTGCGATCAAGATGCCCAGAGGATTCTGCACGAGCATATTGATGAAGAAGAAATAGAAGTTATTCCAAAGCGCATTGAAGAACGGCTTGACCCAGAACTGATCAAAAAATAACCGAGTGTAATTCTCCAATCCCACAAAGGAGATCACTTGCGTTGTTGTGTCTCTTTGGAAAAACGAGAACCGCAGAGTTTCCGCCAGGGGCAGGATCATAATCATCGTATAGACGAGGACCGCCGGTGCCAAAAAGACGAGGATATGCCAGCGAAAGGGCCTTTTTTTCGGCGCGCTTTCCAGAAGGTCTTGTTCCACTTTCACCATCTCTCATTGGAAAAGGCAGATGCGCGAGCGAGCCGCACACCTGCGTAATATTAAAGGCTAGGAGAGGTGCCTTAGTCTTTCTGCGGATCGTACCAAGCGCTCAGGCCAACCTGAAGCTGGTTAACAGCTTCCTGAGGTGTCTGAGAACCGTTGATTACGTTTGCAGAAACGCCCCACATCTCGTTCCAAAGATTTGGCGTGCCGCGAGACACGATCTGAGCAGCAGAACGATTGGTGGACTGACAATCTTTACGCCATGAGATGAACTCATCCGCGAGCGGGTCCTTCAAAGAGATCTCATGTTTGGATAGTGAGAAGAAGCCAGGAACCGCGTTGGAGTACAGTTCTGCAAATTCTTTTGTTCCCATCCACTCCAAGAACTTCTTAGCAGCTTCTGAATTTGGAGACGCAGCATTCAGACCAATACCAATGTCAGTGTGGTCAGAGATATAACAGGAGTCGCCAGCCTTAGGCAGAGGTGGACGGAAAGCGCCCATTTTGAACTCTGCATCACGGTTGAAGCCAGCAATTTCCCATGAACCAGCCGGGTAAATTGCTGCACGACCTAACGTAAACAGGGTTTGGCTGTCCGGGTAGGACTGAGCTTCAAAGCCATCCCCCAGATAAGGGCCCCATTTTGCAAGTACTTCAAATGGCTTGACCCAACCTTCATCAGTCAACTTGCCAGAACCATCAACGATTGATTTGCGGCCTTCTTCACCCTTCCAATACATTGGACCAATGTTTTGATAACCCATCGCAGCGGCTTCCCACTGGTCCAGACTACCCATTGCCATTGGGGTGTAGTTGCCGTCCTGCTTAATCTTCTCAAGAACAGCCATAAACTCTTCCTGAGTATTTGGTGGTTCTATGCCGATTTCAGCAAAAGCATCTTTGTTGTAAATGAAGCCGTGGATTACAGCCGCCATAGGTACACAGAACGTTGCGCTGCCGTCGTCTGTGCTCCATGCGCCCTTCGCAGAATCCGGGAAATTATCGAGCGTGGTCATGCCCTGCAAATTGGCCAGGTAGCCTTTGTTGTAAAGATCCAATGAACCATCAAACGGACGACAGGTGATCAAATCGCCAGCAGTTCCACCGTCCAGCTTAGCGTTCAACGCTGCGTTGTACTGAGTTGGCGCTGTTGGCGAAAACTTGATTTTGACCTCTGGATTGGCGGCCATAAATGCTGGTAGGATTGTGTCCTGCCAGATGCTTAGGTCGTCATTACGCCAGCTTTCAATTGTCAGCTCCGACGCAGCAAACGCGAATGATGCAGAGCCTAAAAGTAAAGACGCAGCAATTCCTGATGACAAATAATGTTTCATAAAGTCCTCCCATAATTAATAAACGAATATCGCTTCTTAAATTAACGATATCGCAATTCCCTCGTCCTCCCCAGGTCAAGAGAATATTCCGCATTCTGGTTCCAAATGCCAACACTGACATCCGCCGCGTTAGCTTCCCCAGCATAAGCTCGGTGGAACAGTCGCCCTCACTCCTACTAGAGCTTGGTTAGGCAATTCAGTTGATCGCCAGATTAAGTCTGTAACCCCAGTATCTTCAGAGATTCTCCCAAATCTCCAAGGTTCTCAGCAAGCACTGTTGATGCTCTCTGTTTATCTGCTCCCAAAACCAAAAGAACAGCAAGCTTTATGTGCTTGTTACTTTCTTCCAGAGCTTGAATAGCTTGTTCTTGAGCGCATCCCGTAAGAGAGATAACCATATCTCTGGCGCGGTCCTCAAGCTTTTCGTTGGTCAATTGCATATCGACCATATATCCACGAAACACCTTTTTCAGGCGCACCATAAGCGCTGTCGAAAAGAGATTAAGCGCTGCCTTCTGACTGGTGCCAGCGGAAAGGCGCGTGGACCCAGCAAGAACTTCAGCACCTGTATTCAACAAAATACCGTGTTCAGCATCTTTCAGCAGCGGACTTTCGGGATTGTTTGCAAGTGAGATTGTAACGGCCCCTGCAGCTCTGGCAGCTTGCACTGCAGCGCGGGTGTATGGCGTTGTTCCACTGGCTGCTAAGCCAATCACAACGTCTTTTACGCCAATGTGATTTTCGAGAATAAAGGATTGCCCACCAGGAGCACTATCTTCAGCACCCTCCTGCGGACGCAACAGACCGGCCTCGCCACCGGCAAGACCGTATATAAGCCGTTCTTCTGGCCAACCAAATGTGGGAATAAGCTCAATACCGTCAAGTACTCCCAGACGACCTGATGTACCAGCACCGATGTAGACCAGACGACCTTCCCCATCTTTCAAGCGCTCTGCAGCAGCCTTAACAGCATCTTCAATTGGGCCAAGCACGGCCCACACTGCATTAAGAGATTGCATTTGCCCGCCTAAAAGAGCCTTTAAAACGTCCCCAATCTCCCAAGTCTCTAAGCCTTCAAAACGAGAAGACCGTTGTTCGGTCTCCCGCCAATCCTTTGGCTTTGAATGTTCAAAATTTTGCTTTGGATTGGACATATTGGACACGTGACTCTCCCTGATACCAATAGCATACCAAAAACTTAAAATATCGCAATGATATATTAGAGATAAGCTGTGTAATGAATTATATTCAGATTTATGACGGGTTTAGATTAGATTCTTACATCTGATAGGTATTGATTTGGCTTTCTATATCCATCAGAGGCAGGAAATTACAAGCCCTCACAAAGCTATTCGCGGATAAGTATGCAGCAGAAAACATCCGCATGAACAACGTACTTCCCGGCTTCATCGACAGCTTGCCAGAGAAGGAAGAGTTCCGCTCCCGCATTCCAATGGAACGCTATGGCAAGACCGAGGAAATCTCGGCAACCATCAGTTTCCTCGCCTCAGAAAGAGCAAGCTACATAACAGGCTAAAACCTCCGCGCAGACGGCGGCATCACACGCTCCGTGTAAGACACAACGGAGGGAACCTGCTCAGATTTACCAGGTTGTGTCGCAAAGTTTAGTCGGTTTCCAACTCTGATTGTTGCGTTTGCAACCGAATACGCTCTGAATTCATGGTTTGAGGTTTGCTGAGTTGACCAGTTTTAAAGGCACCCATTACTCTAAAGACGTGATTTTGCATGCGGTGTTCTTCTCGGATCGTTATTCCGTCTCTTACCGTGATCTTGAGAAGATCATGCTGGAACGCCGCGTTGAAGTTCTAAACACTGGAAATTTCTTCTTGAGTTTTAAAAGTGCGCATCCAGATAATATCGGCTTATTGCGCAGTTTTTTCAATCGTACATATTGGTTTCACGAGTCTTTCTTGTTCTGGCTGGTATTAACTCGCTGATTTGGATGCTGGGAAAAACTAAGATTAGCTTGACTACAACCAATCGGATCTGTCTAGTTCATTATTACATTGTAATATATTTCCAAAGTATTTTAGTCTTTCAGTGACCCTAGTTACGGCAGTTTTATTCTTTCAATTCTGAGGATAATTCCTACTGAAATTCCCGTTCTATTGAGAATATTTAAGTTGGTTGAATAAATGAATACGCGCACTGTAGGCCAAAACGGGGCGAAGTCTCTGAAAGAGTGGGGCGCGATTGGGCGAAGCCGTTTTGCTCTTGCTGGAAGTTCTGCACTTTCTCTGGTCTTGATGACAACCTCTGCACAAGCCACAGATATTGTTATTGTAGATGGGCAGACCGTGGGCCAACAAGTCCTTGGTGATGGAGACAGGCTAGTCGTCAACTCCGGCGGAACGGTCACTGAGGCTTCAGACGGCGTTCGTGCGGGTTTGAGTGACAGAATTACCATCGTCAATGGCGGGAAAATTACGTCAACTGGGGAAGATGGGATTGATGTTGGTACAGCAACGCTAACTCTTGAAAATACCGGTGCGATATTAGGCAAAACCTACGGAATTAAAGCCGACGAGCTCGCCAACCTGACGAATAGTGGCACAATAACTGGCACCGACCACAGCGGCATTAATGCCAACATAATCACCAACCTGACCAATAGTGGAACAATATCCGGTCGGCTTGATGGGATTAAAGCAACGACGATCACCAAGCTAACGAATACCGGAACTATAAAAGCCAATTCCGACAACGCCATTGATGCCACCACGATTACTAATTTGAACAATAGCGGAACAATATCCTCCGACTATGATGCAGTTACAGCCACTACGATCACTAACCTGACCAATACTGGAACTATAACAGCCACGGTAGGCGCTGGGGTTTGGGCCATCACCATCACCAATCTGTCCAATAGCGGCACCATAAGCGGAAAAGATAGGGCCATTTCAGCAGCAACCATCACCAGCCTGACCAATAGCGGGACCATAAGCGGTGCAGCCGGCATAAGGGCTAAATTTGGGTTAGAATACCTGAAAAACCTTGCTGGCGGCGTTATTGAGTCAACCCAAACTAGTGCTGGTACTGCTGGAGTAAGAATGGGTTTTGGCAAGATCGACAATGCTGGCATCATTTCTGGTTTTGTTGGCATCCAAGCTAAAACTGCCGGCGATACAACGATTACCAATTCAGGCTTGATCGCATCTAATCAAGGTGCAACAGGTGTGGCCATTGAGTTGGCAGGAACTGGAGTTGATACAATCAACCTCAATGCAGGTTCGGTGCTCACTGGCACATTGAACTGGGTAGATGGGTCAGATGATACACTCAATATGGGTGCGGGTCTCAATGCCATTGTTTATTTAAGCGGCAATGAGCCTATCACCACCAACTTCGCCTCTCCCTTAAATGCATCCACGAGCACCTATCGCGCGCAGGCTGATTTCTCATCTGCTGCTGCAATGGGCACTATGCTGGATGATGTTGCCGGTGGTATCGGCGGTGTTGTTCGTACACGAATGGACGCAGCACGTCTTCTAATTGAACAAAGGGCCGCAGGCTCCTCAGTGAAGAAAACAGTTTGGGCAAGTGGTTGAGGTGTCTACTCATCGATTGACGGCACATCGCCAACTTTAGACACCACCCATGGGTCTATTGGTAGCTTGTTTGGTGTAGACTGGAGTAACCCGGATGGATCGCTCTATGGCTTCTATGGTGGCGCAGGCATTGGGCAGGTAAAGGTTGCGGTTGATAACGGACACAAAACCAGCACCAAGAACTTTTATGTTGGCGCTTATAGTCTTCGGGATATGCATACTGGTACCTATGGATTTAACGTAACTGGTGGCCTCATCAACTTAGATAGCCAACGATCTGTTGCTGATAGTAGTGTTGCCTCTGGTCTCTCTACTGCACAAGCAGATTACAAAGGCTGGTTTATCGCGCCAACGCTGAGCTATTCAAAAGACCACAAGTTGGGCGAGAACACACTTATCTCAAAATTATCCATTGGTTATCAGGGTTTGTATACAGAAGGCTATTCTGAGACTGGCTCAAATGCCAATGTCAGCGTGAATGCTCGTAATATCCATCAAGTCACGGCTCGAGGGGAATTGGCTCTGCAAAAAGAGAAAGTTTTCTCCTCTGGCACTGTCCTAAATTTCGCACCATTTATGGGTGCTGAGGGGCGGATTGGTGTTGGTGCCGACAATATTACAGCTTCACTTTTGGGCAATACAGCTACCTTTAACCCTGGCGACGACAAGTCTGTTGGACGTGGGTTTGCTGGTGCAAAATTCACCGCTGCGATGAGCAACACGAAATCCCTCTTTGGCAAGGTCGAAGGCTCATGGGATACCAACAACACAAAATCCATCAGCGCAAATCTTGGCTTTTCGATTGTATTTTAGTGCATACGAGAGGAATGGTACCCTTACTGCTGAGTATCGTGCCTCGCGCAGTCATCACCACGTAAAATCCTCGTGTTGTCGTCTCCTGCATAATAATCACCGGCGATACTAGTGATAGCCAATTTGGGAAACCATGACTGACTGAGTTTTCCAGACCAGACGTGTGTCCAGAACAATTCTCAATCTCTTGAATAAATTGAAAAGAATGCAGATAAAATGGCCGTTGAGGATACTCAGCAAAGGTTGTGTCGCAAACTTTTTGTTTGGGCGCAATACACCTATGGCGTAGATATAATTATCCTACGAGCGCCATGAACTGTGGCCGTATGCAGGAACGCCCTACTGCCCCAGTTGATTTTTTCTAATGATGTGGGCAGTACAACTCCATCAAGCGTGGCCTTGGCAACGTGGAAGGCCTTAAACACCATCATAGGTCTGGTTAACCGGCTGATGAACCGATGGTTCTGCTCAATGATATTGTGGAGGTATTTGACCTGAAGGATGTTGATGAACGTCCACCAGTAGCCTGTGAGGAGCAAATAAAAGTTGATATTTGTCAGCCCCTCCCGGTTGGCTCCGCTTTTGTCCATGACAACGTTCTCCGGCAGGATGTTGCTGCCAAATGGCGTTCGCGAAGAAGGTCGTTGCCGCCGTTTCATCGCGTCTCTTTGAGAGCATAAATTCAACCGTTTTGCCTTGTTTAACAATGGCGCGACACAGGTACACCCATTCACCCTTTACCTTGATATACGTATTGTCCAGTCGCCACGAGGTGCCCACTTTACGCTTCTGTTTTCTAGCCTCTTCAGCAATCAGCGGTGAAAACTAGGTTGAGGGTTGCGTGATCAACTTCAACACCACGTTCCTGCATGATCTCTCCAAGATCACGGCAAGAGACGGAATAGCGAAACTAGAAGAGCACCGCATGCAAAATCACGTCTTTAGGGTAATGGGCGCCTTTAAAACTGATCAACTCATCAAACCTTAAACCGTAAATTCAGAGCGTACCGATTGCAAACGAAACGATCAGAGTTGGAAGCCGACAAAACTTTGCGACACAACCTATTAGTAGGAGGCTCTCAATAATTTTCTGGAATTCATTTTCCCCGACTGCTTCCAGCGCTAACTGCGCCTCCAAAATCTGGACACAAAAAAACCGCTAAGCCATTGGCCTAGCGGTTTGAATTTTGGTTGCGGGGGCAAGATTTGAACTTGCGACCTTCAGGTTATGAGCCTGACGAGCTACCGGGCTGCTCCACCCCGCGGTAAACTTAGTATTGGGCACTATGTTGCCCTTATGTATTCTGGTTATTTTGAAGATATTTTGTATGTTTATCATGCCCGGCAGCGCCCTACTCTCCCGCGTCTTGAGACGAAGTACCATTGGCGCAGGGGCGTTTCACTTCCGAGTTCGGGATGGGATCGGGTGGGGGCGCCCCGCCATAGCCACCGGGCAGGATAAACATACATAATTGCGATCAGCTTGTCTGAGAGTGCTTTGCACCTCAGGCGGATCTTGGTTTACGATCCACGGCTTGAGGTTTCAAGCATCTTTCAGATTGATGATTAGCGTCATCTATCTGATCTTGTATATTGAACTGGTCTATTTTGTTAGCCAAGTGACTGGCTTAGTATTTGTCATTTTCATCCATAGGCTTATCTGCTTTTTTGAGCAGGCCTATGTGACAAACTTAGAAGTTTGTCATTTGTGATTATAGCTTAATGGGAGTGATCAAGCCAATCGAGCTATTAGTAAGGCTCAGCTTCGCATATTACTATGCTTCCACATGCCTCCTATCAACGTGGTGGTCTTCCACGGCTCTCAAGGGAATACTAGTTTCAAGGTGGGTTTCCCGCTTAGATGCCTTCAGCGGTTATCCCTTCCGTACATAGCTACCCTGCAATGCGGCTGGCGCCACAACAGGTCCACCAGAGGTACGTCCATCCCGGTCCTCTCGTACTAGGGACAGATCCTCTCAATATTCCTACACCCACGGCAGATAGGGACCGAACTGTCTCGCGACGTTCTGAACCCAGCTCACGTACCACTTTAATTGGCGAACAGCCAAACCCTTGGGACCTGCTCCAGCCCCAGGATGTGATGAGCCGACATCGAGGTGCCAAACAATGCCGTCGATATGGACTCTTGGGCATCATCAGCCTGTTATCCCCGGCGTACCTTTTATCCGTTGAGCGATGGCCCTTCCACGAGGGACCACCGGATCACTATGACCGACTTTCGTCTCTGCTCGACTTGTCAGTCTCGCAGTCAGGCAGGCTTATGCCATTGCACTCAACGAGCGATTTCCGACCGCTCTGAGCCTACCTTCGCGCGCCTCCGTTACCATTTGGGAGGCGACCGCCCCAGTCAAACTACCCGCCACACACGGTCCCGGGTATTGTAGTACCGCGGTTAGATATCCATGAGGACAAGGGTGGTATTTCAAGGATGACTCCACCAAAGCTGGCGCCTTGGTTTCAACGTCTACCACCTATCCTACACATGTCATCACGAATATCAGTGTGAAGCTGTAGTAAAGGTGCACGGGGTCTTTCCGTCTAACCGCAGGAACCCCGCATCTTCACGGGGAATTCAATTTCACTGAGTCTGTGCTGGAGACAGCGGGGAAGTCGTTACGCCATTCGTGCAGGTCGGAACTTACCCGACAAGGAATTTCGCTACCTTAGGACCGTTATAGTTACGGCCGCCGTTTACTGGGGCTTCAATTCGCTGCTTGCACAACTCCTCTTAACCTTCCAGCACCGGGCAGGCGTCAGACCCTATACGTCGCCTTGCGGCTTCGCAGAGCCCTGTGTTTTTGATAAACAGTCGCAACCCCCAATTCTGTGCCCCCAATACAAAGTTGCCTTCGCATTGGGCTCCCTTCTCGCGAACTTACGGGAGCAATTTGCCGAGTTCCTTCAGCACAGTTCTCTCAAGCGCCTTGGTATACTCTACCTGTCCACCTGTGTCGGTTTAGGGTACGGTCTTATCGTGGGAGCTATTTCCTGGAACACCTTCACCGCATCTCCAATCCAATAAGGAGATACGATACACGGCATCCGTCACTACCCACAGGCCGGGGAATATTAACCCCGTTCCCATCGACTACGCCTTTCGGCCTCGCCTTAGGGGCCGGCTAACCCTGCGCCGATTAGCGTTGCGCAGGAACCCTTGGACTTTCGGCGAGAGGGTCTCTCACCCTCTTTATCGTTACTCATGTCAGCATTCGCACTTCTGATACCTCCAGCAGCCCTCACGGGTCCACCTTCATCGGCCTACAGAACGCTCCGCTACCGCTTAGATAAACTAAGCCCGCAGTTTCGGTGTATGGCTTGAGCCCCGGTACATTTTCGGCGCGGAGACCCTTATTTAGACCAGTGAGCTGTTACGCTTTCTTTAAATGATGGCTGCTTCTAAGCCAACATCCTGGTTGTTTTGGGATCTCTACATCCTTTCCCACTTAGCCATAACTTAGGGACCTTAACTGGCGGTCAGGGTTGTTTCCCTCTCCACAATGGACGTTAGCACCCACTGTGTGTCTGCCGAGTAGTACTTCCTGGTATTCGGAGTTTGGTTAGGATCAGTAAGGCGGTGAGCCCCCATAGCCCATCCAGTGCTCTACCCCCAGGAGTATTCACTCGACGCTCTACCTAAATAGATTTCGCGGAGAACCAGCTATTTCCGAGTTTGATTGGCCTTTCACCCCTAACCACAAGTCATCCCCGAATTTTTCAACATTCGTGGGTTCGGTCCTCCAGTGCATGTTACTGCACCTTCAACCTGCTCATGGCTAGATCACTCGGTTTCGGGTCTAATTCAAAGAACTAAAGCGCCCTATTAAGACTCGCTTTCGCTGCGCCTACACCTACCGGCTTAAGCTTGCTCATTAAATTAAGTCGCTGACCCATTATACAAAAGGTACGTTGTCACCCAGAACAAATCTTG
>NZ_FNLB01000006.1:3092500-3302500 GCF_900104145.1 Pseudovibrio sp. Tun.PSC04-5.I4
AGATGGACAGTTCCAGCATCTTTGGATCGATCATGATCATTTTGCACTGCTCAGGGCTAAGCCTGTAAAGCAGGGAAAGGATCATGGTGTTTACGGAAACAGATTTACCGGAACCTGTTGTACCAGCCACGAGGAGGTGAGGCATACGGGCGAGGTCGGCAATGACGGCTTCGCCATTAATGGTTTTACCAAGTGCCATTGCTAGTTTGGCTTTAGATCCGTGGAAATCAGCGGAATCCAGCAGCTCGCGGAGATAAACGGTCTCACGTTTGGCGTTTGGTAGCTCGATACCGATGGCGTTTTTGCCTGGAATAACCGCGACACGGGCGGAGATTGCGCTCATGGAACGGGCAATGTCATCAGCAAGGCCGATCACGCGGGAAGATTTGATGCCCGGTGCAGGTTCCAATTCGTAAAGCGTTACAACAGGGCCGGGACGGACGGCGATGATTTCACCGCGTACACCGAAATCACCAAGAACGCCTTCCAATATGCGCGCGTTTTGCTCCAGAGCGTCTTTGCTCAGGCGTTGCTTTCCATCCTGTTTTGGCTCTGAGAGCAAATCAATGGATGGGAGCTCAAACGGTGGCTGTTTGACGATTGCCTTGGTTTTGCGTTCCTGCGCGAATGGGCGAGGGACTGACCGGCCCGGAGCTGGTCTTTGTGCTTGCTGGGCTGCTGTGGCCTGCGCTTTAGCTGCCGGGCTTGCGATACCAATCGGCGCATGCGGTGTTCCAGCAAGATTATCCTGCTGAAGGCCATCGTCTTCATAGTGCTCCTCTGGCTCTACATTGTAGCTTTGGTCCGCATGGTTCTGAGGTTCTGCGTGGTCTGGTGCCCATTGCTCATCAGGGTAATGTTCGCCCTGTTGCTGAACGTATTGGTCGGCTTCATAAGCTGGTTCAAGCTGGGCGTCCGTTGGAGCTGACTGCATACTGGGTTCATAATAAACGCCAAGACCGTCATCTTCTTGAGGCATCAATTTAGCAGCAACCTTGCGGCGTAGGTTGGCAATCAGACCCGTTTTTGGTTGAGGCTCTTCGTCTTCAACATCATCTTCTTCCCAGTGTTGATCTGGTTGAGCTTCGTACTGCTCGTCCTCATAGTGCTCTTGCTGTGGCTGTTGAAGTTCTTGCTCTTGAGGTGTGGCGATGTACTTGTCTTCCTGCCAGTTCTGCTCAGTCACCAGTTTCCGTTTGAAAATAGTGCGCTGAATAGCGCTGGTTGCCATGAGCTTCCAATGGCTCAATGCGCCAATAACTGCATAATACCGGCTGTTTTCACCCTCAAAGTCATCATCCGCGTCTTCGTCGAATGGAAGCGCTTCGTGAGGTGTGTATTCATCCTCAACCTGCTCTTCAGGTTCAAACTCTTGCGGTACAGACTCCTTGCCGATCAAGCCTGACGCATAGGCCAGCAAACCAATAGCCGGCAGACCAAGACCGACGACGCCCGCCAGTGTTCTCAATCCGGTTGAAAGCTCAGGAAGAATTGTAGCAGGAAGGGCAAAAATCCAGTCACCCAGAAAACCGCCAAGACCCGTTGGAAGTGGCCAGCTTGGCGTCAACGGGATAGCTGCGAGACCACCAGCAAACAGAAGCGTCCCCACAATCCATGTGAGGAACCGTTTGCGGGTGACGCCGGTTGTGTATTTCAAGGACAGGCGCCAGCCCCAGATGAAGATTGGGACCAGAAACACAGCTGTTGCCAAACCGATTGTTTGCATTAGGACATCTGCAACAATAGCGCCGGTTCGACCCAATGCATTATTGATGTCTCCGTCGGTCACGTGGCTCAAACTTGGGTCAGTGATCGACCAAGTTGCGAGAGCTGCCGCCAGACAGACACCGACAATGAGGATCGCAGCGCCTCCAACGACGATCATGTTACTTTTTATAAAGCGCTTAATCGGGCTTTCTGTATCTGCGAGAGATACAGAGTGTCCATTGGGTCGTTGCATTGCAGCAGCCTGACGCATTCTTTTACTCCAAAGAGTCTAGTATTCTTCGGAAAGCTTCCTTGCTCACTTCCAAAGATTCAACAAGGGCAAGACGAATGTATTTGTCGCCGGGATTGGTGCCATCCGGCATATCAGCAGCGATGTAAGCTCCCGGCAGGACTTTCAACCCAACTTCACGCCACAGCTTTTCAGTTACTTCTGTGCCAGAGCCCCAGCGGGAGACGTCCAACCACAAGAAGAAGCTGCCATCTTTGCGAACGGAACCAAAGAGTGGTGAAAGGATTTCTTCTGCAGCATCGTACTTCTCATTGTAGAGACGACGGTTTTCGACCACATGCTCTTCTACACCGAACGCACGCACAGCCAGAGCCTGAATTGGTAATGGGACTTGCGGAGCGGCGACATTGCGGAAATCTGCAAAGAACTGGATGAAATCCGGGTCACCTGCAGCAAAGCCACACCGTGCGCCGGGTAGATTGGAGCGCTTGGAAAGAGAGTTGAACGCAACGACATTTTTCAGCGTTCCGTCAAGTGCTTCAGCCGCTTCCAAAATACCTGTTGGCGGTGTTTTGCGGTAAATCTCCGAATAACATTCGTCAGCGAACACCATGAAATTGTGCTTGCGTGCTAGTTTGATCAGCTGTTGCAAATATTCTATCGGGGCCACAGTGCCTTGTGGGTTTGCCGGAGATGCGAAGTAGAATGCAACGGTGCGATCCAGAAGTTCAGGATCGATTGCGTCCAGGTCAGGCAGAACACCATCCGCTGGTTCTGGTAGCAAAATTTCATCTGCCCCCGCAATGTGAGCACCAGCACCGTAGGATTGGTAGAATGGGTTTGGAAGAATAGCCGCAGGTTTCGCGCCAGTCTTTTGCAGATAGTCGCGGGCTGAAATGCAACCGAAGACAAGGCCTTCGCGAGATCCATTGAGCGGAATAACGCTCTTGTCCGGATCAAAGGCATCTGACAGACCAAATCTGCCTTTTAGCCATGTACCGACTGCAGCGCGGAATTCGTCAGTGCCACGAATTGCAGGGTACTTGCGGAAACCCGCCTGATTTTCATCAAGAACTTCAATAACAAAGCTCGGTGGCTCATGACGCGGTTCACCGATTGTCATGGTGATTGGATCGAGGCCCGGTTCAATGCCAGCAAGCTGCTGATTCAGCCGCTGAAACGGGTTCCCTCCGGATGGCTTTTTTTCAAGTTCATTAGTGGACACAATAATTCTCACAGGAATGGTTTTCAAAAAATGCTCTGGGCATCGAAATTCTAAGGTTTTTTGGTAAATTGCCTATTAACCAATTTACTGTGCGCTAAGCTGATTAGGTGTTTCTTCGGGTGTTTGTCATCCGATTTTTTAGAAGTGTCGGTTTTAATCTGCCCTAGGAGTTATATTTAAACTTAGGCCGGGATTTGTCGAAATGGCACAAACCACAGAAAATATTGAACCAGATCATATACATCTGGACTCCTATTTTGCGTTGTTGTTTTCCAAAACCAAGGGCGTGAAGCGGATCAGTCTTGCTGAGCTCAGAAATTATGAGTTTGAGAAGGGCGACTTTTATTGGGCGTATCTTCAAAGAATTGCGGCGCGAAATCAGGATTTTCTGGAAGCGGCCGGTCTGGATTCCTGTGACATTGAAGAATTGCTGGCGCGCGAGGTTCGTCCACATTGTCATGTCCGGGCTAAGGGGGCGTTTATTGCGATCAATGCCTTTAATGAATTACCTGAAAAAGAAAGTGGAGACATGGAGTGTGTCCATGTCTGGATTGACGCGACAAAAATTATTTGTATCTGGCACGAGTCTCTAGATGTTTTTACTAGTCTTGTTGAAAGTTTTAAGGCCCGCGTGCCGCCCGAAAGTCCAGCAGCTTTTTGGGCGCGGCTTGTGCTGGCCATTGCTGAGCGTGCGGAAGACATGGTGGAGGCGCTGCGCGACCGGATTGATCACTTGGAAGATGTGGTTCTGGAAACTGGTGATCATCCGTGGGAGAGCGAGCTTGCTCAGGTTCGTCGGTTAGCGACCATTATTCGCCGCAGTATGTTGGTGCATCTGGATACTTTGCGGAATTTTGAAATTGAAGACTTTAGCTGGGTTGATCGGGTCAATAAACGGCGTGTGAGAGAAGCAGGAGACCGGGCGCTCCGTATCGCAGAGGAGATGGATGCAATACGGGAAAGGGCGGAAATTATTCATGATCAGATCATGTTTAAACGAACTCAGGCCACCAACCGTTATATGCTGATGCTCGCTGCCATTGCTGCGGTGTTTCTTCCGCTTAGTTTTGTGACGGGGCTTTTGGGTATCAACGTTGGTGGAATACCTGGAAGCAACGACCCAATCGCTTTCACAGTGGTCACCGCAATTTTGGTGGGTGCAGGAGTCGGGCTTTTCGTGATCATCAGATGGTTTAAAATCTTCTGAGCGTTAAAAGTCGCTGGTGATGCCTTTAACTTCCCAATCGTTGTAACGGGCGGGATCCAATCCACCACGACCATTTAACTCTGTCGGCCTTGCATCTTGCGCCGCGTCCATTTCGGTGCGGCGGGCTTCTGCTTCCATCAATGCACGCTGCGCTGCGGGTGGCAGGTCTTCGAAGTTCCGCTTCTTTGGTTTTTCATCAACTTGCTCAGAGGTGGTAACCTCCTGTGCTTTGAAGTTCTCGACGGCAGATTTATTCTCTGTATCCATTTTCTTCACCGATAGCTGATGCTGCTTTTGTGCGGCTAAGCTTGTTTTTGCTTTTTGGAGCTACCACTTATGCAGGTAGTGGTCGTTTCATAATAGTCACGTAAGATTAGATATAAGCGTGAGCACTTGTATTTTGCAATGGGTCCTGTGTCCATTGGTGAGACGCTGGCAAGTTTTGTCGTTTTGAGTGAATAGATTGGAGATGAGAAACAATGAACTATGTACGGACGGGCATGCTGCTTGCGGCGATGACTGCTTTGTTTATGGGCATTGGCTTCTTGATTGGCGGCCAGACCGGCATGGTGATCGCTTTGCTGATCGCTGGCGGAATGAATGTCTTCTCCTATTGGAACTCAGACCGCATGGTCCTTGCCATGCACCATGCGAAGGAAGTGGATGAGCGTCAGGCTCCCGAGCTTTATAGTATGGTTCGCACTATGGCAGCGCGGGCAGAATTGCCAATGCCTAAGGTTTATGTGATCAACAACCCGCAACCCAACGCTTTTGCTACGGGCCGTAATCCGGAAAATGCTGCTGTTGCGGCAACAACTGGCTTGCTTGATGCCTTGAGCAAAGAAGAAGTTGCAGGCGTTATGGCGCATGAATTGGCGCACGTGAAAAACCGTGACACGCTGATTATGACCATTACAGCGACAATAGCCGGTGCGATTTCGATGCTGGCAAACTTCATGTTTTTCTTTGGTGGAAGTCGTAATAATCCGCTCGGGTTTCTTGGAAACATCCTGATGATGATCCTTGCGCCTCTGGCGGCTTCACTGGTTCAGATGGCTATTTCTAGAACACGTGAGTATGCAGCAGATCGTATGGGCGCTCAAATTTGTGGGAACCCGTTGTGGTTGGCCTCAGCACTGCAAAAGATTGCCGGTGGCGCTGCGCGTGTTGTGAATGAAGATGCGGAGCAAAACCCTGCAACGGCACATATGTTTATTATCAATCCGTTGTCTGGTCAGAACATGGATAAGTTGTTCTCAACACACCCGAATACAGAGAACCGGGTTGCAGCTCTTCGTCAGATGGCGGTTGAGGGTGGATTTACGGAGAGCAGAACAAGTTCAAGAGGCGATCATTTTGGTGTTCGCGATACGCCACAAGCTCAGCGTGAAACTCAACGGCCAAGTGGTCCATGGGGGGCTGCTGGAAGAACAGGAACTCGCGGCGGCTCTCATTCCTCAGGCTCAAAAGAGCCTCGTAAGCCGAAAGGGCCTTGGGGTTAATGCGGTAAAACACTCACATTTGCTGAGTTAATTGGCCGGTGTTTACCAGAATAATTTTTCTTAGTTCCAAAATTGTCTTTGCAATAATGAAGGTTCTGTGGTTACCCATCAGGATTGATTGCCCCGTATGCGGTTGTAACTGGCAGTAAACAGCCAAATTTTCTACTACATGCGGATGAAAACGATCAGGATTATTTCCTGATTTATGTAGCAAAAATGCTACTCAAATAGAATGGTTGGCGCCTGAGTTAATGGCGACACTCTCTGAAATACACGGGTCAAGTATGAGCGCAGAGCGTAATAACACATCCTCCCAGAACAGAAACTCCGAGTTCAAAGGGAGAAAACGTTCTGACGCATCAAGGCACCGCGACAATGACGGCAATGCGTACGAAGCGGACAATGCTGAAGGCGGCTTCCACGATCCGGGATATGCATCCCGTAAAGCTGCGACGGACTTGCTTGGCAAGGTACTGACCAAACGTATGCCTTTGGATGGCGAGCTTGATCTCAACAATGGCCATCCAGGATATAAACGTCTTGAACTGAATGATCGTGCGCTGGTGCGGGCAATTCTTGGCACAGCCCTGCGCCGTCGTGGGCAGATTCAGGATGTGATTGATAATTTCCTTGATCGTCCAATCCCTGAAAAAACTGGCCGTGTGCAGGATATCCTGCATGTGGCGATGGCGCAGCTGTTCTTTATGTCTGTGCCAGATCACGCTGCTGTTTCTCTTGCTGTTACGCTTGCTGGCCGTGATAGCCGGGCAAAACCCTACAAGAACCTCGTGAATGCAGTGTTGCGCCGTGCAACCCGCGAGGGCGCTGCGCTCATTGCTGAGCAGGATGCTGAGAAGTTGAATGCGCCGGAGTGGATGTTTACGCGCTGGTGTGAAGTTTACGGCGAAGACGTTGCCCGCGGAATGTCCGCTGCTCACATGCAAGAGCCTTATCTGGATCTCAGCGTTTCTGCTGACCGTGATGAGTGGGCGGAGAAGCTGGGCGGGGAAGTTCAACTTGGTTACTCCGTGCGTTTGGTGCCAGATGGGGCTATTGATAAACTGGCTGGCTTTGAAGAAGGCAAGTGGTGGGTTCAGGATGCTGCAGCAGCCGTTCCAGCTCGTTTGCTGGGTGATATCAAAGGCAAAACTGTTGCTGATTTGTGTGCTGCACCAGGTGGTAAAACCATGCAGCTTGCTGCTGCCGGTGCAGATGTAACAGCCATCGATATTTCTGCTCGCCGTTTGCAGCGCCTCACCCAAAACCTTCAGCGTGTTGGGCTTGAAGCGGAAACGGTCGTTTCTGATCTTCGCGAATATGTGCCAGTTGGTCTGTTTGATGCGATCCTTCTGGATGCGCCTTGTTCTGCAACAGGCACCATTCGCCGACACCCTGATGTTGCGTGGCTAAAGCGTGATGAGGATGTTCTCAAACTCGCCGAGTTGCAATATGGGCTTTTGGAAAAAGCCCTTGGCTGGCTGAAACCGGGCGGCACACTCGTCTATTGCACCTGTTCATTGGAGCAGGAAGAGGGCGAATTGCAGATCCAGCAGCTGCTGTTGGAACACCCTGAGGTTCAACGCGTTCCTGTAGAAGCTGAGGAACTTGGCGGACTTGCTGAGGCAATAAACTCTCAAGGCGACTTCCGTGCGATGCCGGGGCAGAACAGTTCTTCTGGCAAAACTTCTGGTGGTCTGGATGGATTTTATGCAGCCCGTTTGCGCCTCTCTTAAAAAGAGGTGGTATAATGTCGTTGGCTATTTGCGCAAAGTGGGCATGGTTAACGAGATTTAAACGGCTTAGGCGCAAACCATTCATTAAGTTTCATCAGTGGAGATCACGAGAGGCATGACGTTCGCGGTGATGTCCGAGAGGCTGAGAATACTTAGCCTTTTGTCACAGAATATGGCGCAAACCGGTCTGAATTGGGCTCAAGGGGGATCGTTTTTCCGCCTGTTCTCTTTTGGGAGCGCGCCATCACGCTTACTCATTGCTCCTCAGGATTTGCGTACTGCAGATGCCACCAACGCCGCTGATATTTACGCGGGGCGATTCTTATTCGCCGGGCATCTGGTTGAGGTTGGTGGGCAATCTCCGTTTGATGTTGAGCCACCAAACCTACCATGGGCCAAAGCTTTACACGGGTTTTCGTGGTTACGTCATCTTCGTGCAGCAGAAACCAACATGGCGCAACAAAATGCGCGTGCGCTGGTTGAGGACTGGATCAAGACGTGTGGCCGCTGGCACGATGATGGCTGGATGCAGGAAGTTGTTGCGCGCCGGGTGTTGAGCTGGATGGCGCAATCTCCGTTATTGCTTGAGGGTTGTGAAGCTGATTTTTACCGCAGCTTTATGCGCTCGCTTTATCGGCAGGTGCGCTTCCTCCGCCGGACGATGAACAAAGCGCCTGACGGCTTGCCTCGGTTAACTGTTGCAATGGCGATTGCTTGTGCGACTGTCTCCATGGATGGGCAAGGGCGGCACGTTAAACTGGCTCTTAAAAAGCTTGATCAAGAACTTAAGCGTCAGATTTTGCCTGATGGCGGACATATTTCGCGACATCCAGGTGCGATCATTGAGATCCTCGTTGACCTTCTGCCGATCCGACAGGCTCTTGTCATGCAGGGACAAACTGTGTCTCCGGTCATGATGGAATCGATTGATCGGATGATGCCGATGATCCGGTTCTTTCGGCATGGTGATGGCTCCTTTGCGCATTTTAACGGCATGGCATCCACTCCAGGTGACGTTGTTGCGACTATCCTTGCGTATGATGACGCACGTGGAACGCCACCGTTAAAGGCTCCCCATTCCGGGTATCAACGTTTGACCGGTGGTGACAGCCTTGTGATGATGGATGTTGGGACACCGCCACCAACGCGGTATTCTAACAGTACTCATGCTGGTTGCTTGTCCTTCGAATTTTCTTCCAAGAGAAACCGTGTGATCGTGAACTGTGGTGTTTCCACACGCGAGCAATTGGCTTGGAAGATGGTCGCGCGGTCTACTGCAGCGCATTCGACAGCAGGCATTGGTGATGCATCGTCTTGCCGTTTCCTTACCTCATCGCGGTTTGACAAGGTGCTTGGGAATCCGGTTCTTTTTGGTCCCAAAGACGTGCCTGTTGAGCGGTTGGATACGGACCTGTCTGATCGCGTGATAGCGAGCCATGATGGATATGTCGATCGGTACAATATCATCCATGAGCGTGACCTGACGCTTTCACGTGATGGTACGGTTTTAGATGGGATTGATCGCTTTAAACCTCTGACTGATTTGGTTGAGGAAGAAGCTGTTACTATTCGCTTCCATCTGCACCCGCAGGTGAAATGCTCCATGTTGACGTCTGGCGATATTGCTATTTTGCAATGTGCGGATGGAGAAGCATGGGAGTTTACGGCTGACGGATTTGAGTTCTCTATCGAGGAATCAATTTATCTCTCAGACGTCTTCGGTCATCGGCAAACACAGCAAATTGTTATAGGACTTGCCGTTAAAGAGAGCCAAAGCGTGACTTGGATGTTGCGGAAGACCGCTTCTGGCAAAGTAGGGCGGAAGACCTAACGTCACTGCTCGTCAGCGATTTTAAGTCGCTGTAAACTGCTCCTAAAGGTTACCCGGCAAACGTCTTTGCATCCATATTAAATGGGTTCCCACGGCTGTTAATAAGTGTTATTTGGCGGGCGTCTAATCCCGTTCATTTCCTCATCTAGAGAATAAGGCTTTTCCCCTATGGCCGTTGTCTCCAAAGGCGTTCCGATACCTGATCTTGTATCGGTTAAGCGTGCGCTTCTTTCTGTTTCCGATAAGACTGGTCTTGTAGAATTTGCCAAGGCTCTGTGTGAGCGTGGTGTTGAGCTTGTCTCAACCGGTGGAACTCGCAAGACCATTGCGGAGGCTGGCCTCACAGTTAAAGATATTTCTGAGGTAACTGGTTTCCCTGAAATTATGGATGGCCGTGTGAAAACACTTCATCCAATGGTGCACGGTGGTTTGTTGAGCATTCGCGATGATGCTGAACATGTTGCTGCAATGAATGAGCACGGTATTACTGGTATCGATCTGCTCTGCGTGAACCTTTATCCCTTTGAAGAAACAGTCGCTTCTGGCGCTGATTACGCCAACGGTGTTGAGAATATTGACATTGGCGGCCCTGCGATGACGCGTGCTGCTGCGAAGAACCATGCTTATGTGACGACTGTGGTTGATCCTTCTGATTATGAAGAAGTGATCGCTGCATTGGATGCAAATGCTGGTCAATCTCCAATTGCATTGCGTAAAAAGCTGGCTCAAAAGGCGTTTGCTCGTACTGCTGCCTATGATGCTGCTGTTTCCAATTGGATGGCCGCTCAAATTGGTGAAAGCGCTCCAGACTACCGCGCAATTGGTGGTCAGCTGAGCGAAGTGATGCGCTACGGCGAAAACCCGCATCAGGCCGCTGGTTTCTATGTCACCGGAGAGAAGCGTCCGGGCGTGGCGACTGCGCGTCAGGTGCAGGGCAAGCAGCTTTCTTACAACAACATCAACGATACGGATGCTGCGTTTGAGCTGGTGTCTGAGTTTGATCCGGCCCGCACCGCTGCTGTTGCTATTATCAAGCACGCAAACCCATGCGGTGTTTCTGAAGCGGCGACACTGAAGGAAGCCTACGTGAAGGCTTTGGCGTGTGATCCGGTTTCTGCTTTCGGTGGTATTGTTGCGCTGAACGGTACGTTGGATGCAGATGCCGCTGCTGAGATCACGAAGGTCTTCACTGAGGTGATTATTGCTCCTGATGCGACTGAAGAAGCGATTGCACTGGTTGCGAAGAAAAAGAACCTGCGTTTGCTTTTGACCGGTGGTCTTTCTGATCCACGTGCCGAAGGCTTGTTTGTGAAAACTGTGTCCGGCGGCATGTTGGTCCAGAACCGCGATAATGGTGTGGTTGATGACCTTGAGCTTAAGGTTGTGACCAAACGCGCGCCAAGCGAGCAGGAACTTAGCGATCTGAAAATGGCGTTCCGTGTTGGCAAACACGTGAAGTCCAATGCGATTGTTTACGTAAAAGACGGCGCGACGGTTGGTGTTGGTGCTGGCCAGATGAGCCGTATTGACAGTGCTCGTATTGCTGCGCGTAAAGCTGAAGATGCTGCGGAAGCGGCTGGCTTGGCTGAGCCGCTCACCAAAGGCTGTGTTGTTGCTTCCGATGCGTTCTTCCCGTTCGCTGATGGTTTGCTTTCTGCAGCTGAAGCTGGTGCAACCGCTGTTATTCAGCCGGGTGGTTCCATGCGTGATGACGAAGTGATCAAAGCTGCTGATGACGCAGGACTGGCGATGGTCTTCACTGGAATGCGCCACTTCCGCCACTAAGTATTTACTTGAGACTTAAAACTCAGAGCCTTCGCAGGTCATGCTTGCGAAGGCTTTTTTATTGGGTCACTGGTTTTATGCATTCCTGCAATTCAATCCTTAAATGCCCGAGGTAATATGGAAGGGAATAACAATAGGCGTTTAAGCGCCAATAATTGCGCACGGTGTAAATGCAGCGGGAATCTTTCAAACTAAAATCGTATTTGGCCTCTGATAAATGGGTTGAGTTTGTAGCCGACTATTTTGTTTGGTTTATCGCCGGGTACTTCATTCTCCAAACAACCATAAGATATTTTGCATCCCCCGTTCTGGGTCTTGATGAAGCTGAGCAGATTATTGCCAGTCAGACTTTTCAGCTTGGCTATGGTCCGCAACCACCGCTGTATACGTGGCTTACTATTTTGTTCTTTTCTGTTTTCGGAAAAGGGTTGTTTGCGACTGCTTTTCTGAAAAACCTCCTTCTGTTTTTGGGCTATTTAGCTGTTTGGCTCAGTGCCAGAAAAGCGGCGGACAAAACGCTTGCTGCAATTGGGACCGCCTCGCTTATATTTCTTCCGCAGATCTCCTGGGAATCTCAGCGAGCGCTCAGCCATTCGGTTTTGATGTTCGCGTGTTCTGCATGGACGCTCTATATCTTCGTGCTTTGCATAGAGAAGCCAAATTGGTGGCGTGCCCTTGCGTTTGGTGAGATTGTCGCGTTGGGGGCAATGTCAAAATACAACTACTTTTTCTTGCTGGCAGCGCTGCTGGTGTCTGCGGGTTTGATCCCGAAGGCGCGAAAATTCCTCTTGTCTAAATATGCGATCTGTTCTGCATTGATTGTTGTTGTGTTGCTCATTCCTCCTGCGTTTTGGATGTTTGAAAATCAGGATCTTATTTACTCACGGGTTCATAAGTTTGGACTAGAGAAAACAGAGCGGCATTTTGCAACGGGACTGGTGTCTCTGGCTGCAGCTGTCACACAGTTCGTCGCTGTTGCCGTGGTGCTTTATGCCGGTGCTTGGATTAGCCGTTTTTACTGGAGTGGTGATGAGCAGGTAGATCAGTATGTGAACGAGCCTATACGTTTGCTGATAACGCTGATTGTTGTCTTCGGGCTTACTATTACAGCCGTGTCGGTTTTTGCCAGTGGAGCTACCGTTGTTAAAGACAGGTGGCTGCAACCCGTCTTATTCCTTGCACCACTGGCTGCTGCTCTTTGGATCTTTTCCGAGGTTTCCATGCGGCAGACGAAAATGCTTTTCGGCAGCGCGGGGGCGTTGGCCGTATTGATCTGTGTTCTAATCCCGCTGAACTTTGTGTTTGGGAACTTCAAGAAACCGAGTGCTCATTCTCTGCCATCTTTGGCAATTGTAGATACGCTCTCTCAATATGGCGTCAGAAGCGTTTTAACGACTTCCCATAGTTTGGCGGGAAACGTTGGTGACCTTAGGCCTGAGTGGTCTATCAGCATACCTGAGTACTCTGGGCTGGGAATAGTCTATCCGATGCCCATTGCCGTGTTGTGGAAAGGGCACTCTCAAGACGTTCCTGCTAATCTCGCTGCACTCTATGAGAAATTGGAGGGAGTGCCTTTGCCGCGTGCTGAGGTCCATAGGGAAGCTACGCCTTATCTCAATTGGTCAGAATACCCTTTTGATTACAGTTTCATTGTCATTGGTGGCAAAAGTCAGAGTGCAGAGGCCAGTCGTTAAAGAGCGGGTAAGGTCGCTGTTCAGCTTTTATTTGAATAACGAGTTCAGAGAAATTGGACTGCTGTTGGAAAGAAAAATTTAGGCGCTTTTGTGAGTTCTTTCCAAATCGCACTGATTGCCTTGTTTCAACAACACAAAATCCAGATTAGCTCCCTAAGCTCAATTCAGGTTTTGTTTTGGCTAGGAGCTTTTTATGTGTTGGATGTGTAATGACAAGTCAGAGTTGATTGGCTCTCCGCAACGGCGTCAGTTTTTGAAGACGGCGGGTGTGTTTGGGGCTGCTTTGGCTACGGGTGGGGTTTCTGCTCTTTCTTCTGCTACAGCGCAGGAGCCTCCTATTCCCAAAAACGACATTGGTGGTGATGAAGCTCTTAAGCGCCTTGTGGAGGGCAATAAGCGGTACACCAACGGTGATATTACGCCTGCCGATTTTTCCAGTACGCGGGCGGCCTTAGCGGGTGGGCAAAACCCTTTTGCTGCTATCCTTGGGTGTTCGGATTCCCGTGTTGCTCCCGAGCTTGCTTTTGATACTGGACGAGGGGACTTGTTTGTTGTTCGTGTTGCTGGAAATGTGGTGACGCAGGAAGGCATCGCCAGTCTGGAGTATTGTGTGGAAGTGCTTGGCACTGAGCTTATTATGGTGTTGGGTCATGATAAGTGCGGCGCTGTTAAGGCTGCTATTTCCTCCGTTCAAAGTGGTAATCAATTCCCGGGTCACATTCAAAACCTCGTGGAGTTGTTGAAGCCTCCGGTTCAAAAAGGGCTGGCCGAGAAGGGCAATGTGCTGGTCAATGCGATCAAGGCGAATGTTGAATGGGGTGTGCAGGGCTTGCAGCAAGCTTCGCCTATTCTGGATAAGCGCTTCAAGGCTGGCACGCTTAAAATCGTTGGTGGCATTTACGATCTTGATAGTGGTGCTGTGAAACTGGTGGGCTAACCCCGAGAGCCGAGAATTCCCATGGTTGTTCCTATTTTCAGAGTTGCCAAGGTTGATGATGTTTCTGCACTGCTGGCGCTTGAGGCGCATTATATGGCGGAGCTGGAGCCGAAAAACTTTGAGCGGTGGAGGGCTGCAAAGGCGACCCACCGCAAGCGGATCGAGATGATGTTGATCCGCACTTTTGTGGCTGAAATGGCTGATGAGATTGTTGGCTACTGCTATTGGGGGCTGCACAAGGAAAAGGCCCATATCTTCAACATGTATGTCCATGCCGATTTCCGTCGGTATGGGCTGGCCAAGTGCCTTCTTGAAAGGACCGAAGAGGATATCCTCAAGAAGGGGTTTAGCCTTTGGACGTTTTGCCCGCTTAGCACGCAGCCTGCGAAGGTGTTTATTGAGCAGCTTGGCTATCAGCTTCAGCGTGATGATGGGGAACACATGCATATGGTGAAGGAGCGTGCTGGTTGAGTTGCCATGACTAAGCATTGAACAAGCACGATAAACACCGCAGGGCGCGCCGTGCAGTGTGGAAGCCGTTAACCCGAGAAACGGGATGGCAAGGCGAGCAGGCGGTGCCTGCGCATTTGGTTTTAATGAGTCTTCGGCAGCGGCTGGTCACCTTGCCTGGACACTTTGGTGTGAAGCACTCGACTCTCATCCCGCAAGACGCGTTGCCCAGTTTCCCGAGGCCGCTAGACGCCAAACAGTTTGATCCCTACCCCTCAGGCCATGCGGTCTCGCCCAAGGTTCGCTTCACCGGACTCCCCAAAAGATACGTTACCTCTTTTGGCTCGCCCCGTCCTGCCCACGACTGGTGACGGACGGCCCGCCACAGCCCGTGTTCGTGAGCACTGGTTAAGAATAGGGTAGGCGCTTGGGGAGGGGGATAAGATTTTGTGACGCCTCTGAGGCGAGAAGACTACGGCCTCTGAGTAACAAGATTGGCCAGCTCGATTACCAACGCTTCGGCAATCAGATGCTAGCCTGCGGAAAGGGGTGGCCCTCCGCAGGCCAGCAGGACACCCATTGAGGGTGGAGCAAGGTGTTAGAGGCCCGCCCTCGGGTGCCGATTATCAGGAAGCTGTTGAGATGTTAATTGGCTGCGGATGAGCGACCCGCTTCAAAGTTCCGCAGGTTTTTTGCAGGTCTTCCAGGCGGTCATTAAAGGCGTTATGCAGAGTGAACAAAGCATCGCGTTCGCTGCTGGTCTGCATCCTCTCACTCAGCACAATTTGCTGAATGTAGCTGAGGTTTTGCAGATCTGAGACAGCGACGAGAACTTCGTCAATTTCGTTTTGGAGAGTGTTTGTGGCGCCACAGGCGCATGCTGGGTCGGTCATTTTCAAAGCCTCGTTGTTGGCTGTTGAAGGACCACACGACAACGGGCTTTCTACGCCCCGCTGGCGAGCGGGAGGGTAGAAACCTGACAACGACAGGCGGGTTTATTCCCCTCCGAAGAGAGTATTGTATTCACCGCCCTCCCACTCATAGCAAAAGGATTGCGCACTTAGAAAAAGGCACAAAAAATCCGCCAGTTAACGGGAGCGGTTACCGCGTTGAGAGGTTTCTACGCCTCACTTATGAATGTGGAATGAAACGGTGCCTTTGTCAAACTGACAGTTTTGACGAGGGTGTGGATGGAGGGGGCTTTGCACATGGTATGAGTGAGTTGGGCTAAATGCCGCCGTATGTCAATGCTGAGTCAAATTTCCCCACATGTGCTGGACGGAAAGTCCTCAGTTTGAGTATTTGGTGACCAGCCTTGTCTGTGGGTCTAACTCTCCTTTTTGGGTGGCCTGCCGCGTCGTTTTGGTGGTGGAGGTGGAGCTATTGAAGCGTTAGCCCGTACGTGCTCTGGCATGAGGTCCGCATGGCTGCGCAACCGATAACTAGCACCTTCGATCTGGATGACGACGGCATGATGCAAAAGCCGATCGAGAAGGGCTGTGGCAATAACGCGATCACCAAAGATCTCCCCCCATTCCGCAAAGCCACGGTTTGAGGTGAGGATCATGGATCCCTTTTCATATTTGGCATTGACGAGCTGGAAGAACAAGTTTGCTCCCCCATTGGTAATTGGCAGATAACCGATTTCATCGACGATTAGCAGTGAAGTTCGTGCAAAGAAGCGTAGTTTCTCAGTCAACCGCCCTTCTTTTTCAGCTTTTGCCAAGGCTTCGATGAGGTGAGCTAAAGCAATGCGATACACCCGTTTACCCGCTTTAACGGCTGCAACCCCAAGAGCAGTTGCCAGATGGCTCTTTCCTGTACCAGGTGGACCGAGAAAGTGTACCACTTCATTGCGAGTGATGAACTCCAGTTCGGCTAGAGCCATGATGCGATCCCTGTCCAGCGAGGGCTGGAAGGTAAAGTCGAAGCTTTCCAGTGTTTTTATCGGAGTAAGCCGCGCTGTCGTCAGGGCGACGCCGATACGGCGGCCCTCGCGTGTTGAATATTCTTCATTGAGCAGAGAATCCAGGGCCTCCAGTGCCGTGAGTTCCCCTTGTTCCAATTGGCTCAGCGTGTGGTCGAGCACCTCTAAAGCCCGCGGCATTTTTAAGCCTACCAGTGAAGACTGAATGCGTTTACTGAGCGAACTCATGGCTTACCTCCAGTACTGGCAAGTCGTTGGCCTACCGCTTCATAGAACTCCAGTGGGCGTTGGTTTACACCGCTGTGTTTGGTTGGCTCCGCAGCCAGACGACGGCGCTGTGTTGCCCGTGGAGGAGCCTTGCGATGGCATGGATCAACCCGGCGCTGGTTCTTTCCCTCCATGACCGGATGGGTGGCGATGAGCTGACCGTTTTCATAGATGCGCACCTCTTGCGGGTGATGCTGGACTTCGACCATCCGTTTCTTAACGGTGTCCGGCACTGAATAAAGATTACCTCCAACGGAGACCATGCCATCACGCGTGACCCGCCGCTCCACCAGTAAAACAGCATCATAAGGGTGCGCTGGCAAAGGGATCAGAGCGGGCTGTTCCTCTCCAAAGACCTCGCCCACCACACGGTTGGTGGTGGCATGAACACGGGCATTGGCAATTTCCTTGCACCAGCGTGTGAACTGGGCATTAAGATCGTCCAGATCGCGGAACGTACGACCAAGGAAGAAATCCTGCCGGATGTAACGAAATGGCCGCTCCACCTTGCCCTTGGTTTTGGCCCGGTAGGGCTGGCAGGCATCCGGCTGAGCGCCATAATGGTCCAGAAGAGCGACAAGAGCAGGATTAAAAAGAACAGTGCCATCTGGCTCCTCTCCCAGAACGGCTGTCTTCATGCGATCATACAGGACTTCCAGTGTCGCTCCGCCGAAGACCTCAAAGGCCGCGATATGACAACGCAGGACTGTCTCTAGTTTTTGATTGGCACAATAGCGCCCCCACAAAAACCGTGAATTACTCAGCACCATTGAAAACAAAAAGACTTTTCGCACCACATCTGGTTCACTGGTGAACTCCACCTGAAACTCAGCAAAATCTACCTGTGCCTGCTGGCCTGGTGCTGTCTCAAAGCGCCGTTCAAATGCATGCGGAGGAGCTGGACGGATCAGGCGAAGATATTCCGTTACAGTGGAGTAACCGCCCTTAAACCCCAGTGTCTTCAGCTCACGAAGCAAGCGCCGGGCAGATAGACCGGGAAACCGCTCCAGTCGCTCAAGTAAATAGCCTTTGTATTCCTCCAGTACACGCCCGTCACGCTGGCGGGGGCCGTAGACAGGAGCTTCAAGGCCTTGGTGTAAGTATTTGCTGACCGTCTTTCTATCCAGCCCGGCTTTGCGCGCTATGGCACTTACAGACAGTCCCTGCTGCTTCAAATTATGGATCATTACGATCTTCCCTAGATTGACCACTCCTCCACACCCCTTCTTTCCAACAGGAACGTAGAGGAGAGTTTGGCCAACTTTTGTTTGAAGGGGCATGCCCCTTCAAACAAAAGTCAAAGCTGAAAAAGTGGGGAATTTTCAACCAGCGCTTTTGGGGAGAATACATCCAGCACTGACACCGTATCCATCTGAAGATGGGAACACTCTCCACCCCACTCAAACGTCATCCAATATTTCTCCTAGGCCGTCATCCCGCACTTGATGCGGGACCTAGAGCCACACCCACCAACACCTGCGCCCTCGACTCTGGTTCCCGGCTCGGGGGCCGGGATGACGGGGGTGGAGTGAGCTAATATTCAGCCAGATTTTGGAACACTTTGTTTATTGAATTTTTTAGCTGCAATTTGAAGTTGTTAATATTAATATCTCAATTAATATAAATGCTCTAGGGAGCTACACATGAGCTTCGAAGATGACCTAAGTGCTCTTTTTTCTCATAACCCATCTGGTCCATTTCTCTTTGTCGGATCTGGGTTTTCTCGGCGATATATCGGCCTAGAGACTTGGGAAACATTATTAGAACGGTTTTGCGTGGGGGGGACGCCATTTGCGTATTACAAAAGTTCAGCAGATGGGAAACTTCCCAAAGCTGCGAGTTTATTAAGTAAAGACTTTCATGAGCTTTGGTGGAAAGACCCGAGTTTTTCGGAAAGTCGGGAGAAGCTCTCTGAAAAAGTAACTGACAAAACGTCTCCACTGAGACTTGAGATTTCACAATATGTGAAATCCCGAGATATCATCCTGCCAGCTTCTGAAAATTTGGAGCAAGAGATAGAGCTGCTCAAAGGGTGCAATGTTGATGGTGTAATAACGACGAATTGGGATCTGCTGCTGGAGAATTTGTTTCCGAAATACAAGGTCTACATTGGTCAAGGCGAACTGCTTTTTTCTAATCCGCTTAATATTGGTGAGATTTATAAGATTCACGGTTGTAGTACTAGGCCAGAAAGTCTCGTTCTAACTGCAGAAGATTATTCTGACTTTAATGATAGAAATACCTATCTTGCTTCAAAATTGATAACTATATTTGTCGAGCATCCAATTGTATTTATCGGTTACCGGGTTGGTGATGATAATATTCAGGAGATACTTAGGTCTATTGCGGGTTGTATTGGCAATGATAAAATTCATGAACTTCGGAACAACTTAATCTTCCTTGACAGAAATGAGCCAAGTACTGGGCCAACGATTGAAAAATCTGAACTTGTGTTTGGTGGCACTCATGTACCGTTTAAGGTCATTAAATCTTCGAATTTTGCTCCAGTTTATGAAGCTATTCGGGCATGTGAAAGAAAGCTACCTGCGCACGTTCTTCGCTTTTGTAAAGAACGCGTATTTGACTTAGTCCAGTCTTCAGAAGCGAGCGAAAAGCTAGCTGTGATGGAATACGAGGAAATTGAAGACTCCCCAGATGTTGAAGTTGTTTTCGGCATTGGTATTCGCAAGAAACTTGGTGAAGTCGGTTACAAAAAAATAAAAGTTGATGATGTATGCGAAGATGTCTTACTAGACAAAAAGCGCTACGATCCAGAAATGTTGGTTCGTAATACTATTCCAGAAATTCTAAAGTCAGCCAAATATGTTCCAGTCTTTAAGTATTTACGCGCTTTACAGATTACAAGCACTGAAGAGTATCACCAACTTGGGGTCAATATTAAAGATTTTGCCCAAAGGGTAACAGGGGATTTATTCCGGAGAAATTGTGGTCACGACACGAAGAATTTTGGAGGAATGACTTTCCGCGAGTTTTTTGAGGTCGCTAGCGATAATGATATCTTATTTAGGCTGCCATTAGTAGGTGGTGAAGATATTGATGTGCTCGAGCAAGAATTGCGTAGGAGGTTGCCCGAGCTTGATAGTGGTGTGAACATTTCTCAATTTCGTAAGGTGATCTGTTTCTTGGATTGGAAAAAATACGGTTTTTATGTTGAAGAACGAGTTATTGAAGCCGCTTAAAACCCACAGTGCTTGGCGGCCAAGGCCCTGACCTCACATTATGGCTGCTCTGGATCCCGGATCTGCGCTTTGCTTGTCCGGGAAGACGGAAGTGCGTGGGGTGAGGCGTGGAGTACTTCTCAGGTGTCATCCCGCACTTGATGCGGGACCCAGTGATCTTTTATCCCTCATAACGCTTTATTTATTTCGTGACGTTGCAGCAGTTTGTGGTTCGCGGAATACTTAGGTAGGGCGTTTATTATGATGAGTATGAGCCGGCTGTTGAGACTGTTGCTTGTAGCACCAGACGACGAGTTAAATTTAGTTTGAGTTGGATGGGCTTGAGAGTTTGGCTCTGGGTCCCGCATCAAGTGCGGGATGACGGTTGATCGTGAATTTCCGGAGTCAGTGAAGCCGTGCTCCTGTCCCCGTGAAATTTTGCCCTTCATATCGCTCTAGTAATTTTGTGTTGTTGTGGCCGTTCGTGGTTCGCAGCACAGTGGGGTATGGCGTTTTATGTCTACATTCTTGCGAGTAAGAGGAATGGGACGCTCTATACGGGCGTGACCAATAATTTGGCACGCCGTGTTTATGAGCATCGGGAGAAGGTGACGGTTTCCTTTACGGCTCGCTATGGCGTTTCCATGCTTGTTTATTACGAGGAGTATGAGCGGGTTGTTGAGGCGATTGCGCGTGAGAAGGTGGTTAAGCGCTGGAGGCGGGCGTGGAAACTGGATTTGATTGAAGGGCTTAATCCGACTTGGCGGGATTTGTATTTGGAGCTGGCTTGAGGGCTTGGCGCTGGGTTCGGGATTTCGCGTTGCTTATCCATGTGGGGTGGTGGAGTGGAGATGCTGGTGTGTGTGGCTCTGGGTCCCGCATCGCGCTTCGCTTGTGCGGGATGACGGCGGGGGGAGTTTGTGCGGGTGAAGTGAGGGGGGAGTTTGTGTGGGATGTCGGCGGGGGAGTTTGTGCGTGATGGCGGCAGGGGAGTTTGTGTGGGATGGCGGTGAGGGAGCGTTAGGTGATCGATGGGTGAAGATAAGCTAAGAAACAACGGGCCCCGTGAAGGGCCCGTTGTTGTTTCGTGTAGCTGTTTGAGAAGCTTAGCTGTTTACGAGGTTGCGGAGCACGTAGTGTAGGATGCCGCCGGCTTTGATGTATTCCAGCTCGTCTTCTGTATCGATGCGGCAGAGCACTTCGATGGCTTTCTTGGTGCCGTTGGCGAATTCAACCTGAATGTCGACAGTCTGGCGTGGCTTAAGGTCTGCAACGCCTGTGATTGTCACTTTTTCAGTGCCGTCGATGCCGTGGGACTGCCAGCTTTCGCCTTCTTTGAAGGTGAATGGAAGAACGCCCATGCCAACAAGGTTGGAGCGGTGAATACGCTCAAAGGACTGTGCGATTACAGCGCGAACGCCGAGAAGCTTCGTGCCTTTTGCTGCCCAATCACGAGAAGAGCCGGTGCCGTATTCTTTACCAGCAAATACAACAAGCGGAGTGTCTGCTTCTTTGTATTCCATACAAGCATCGTAGATCCATGCCTGTTTGCCGTCCTTCATGGTAACGCCGCCTTCAACACCAGAAACCATCTGGTTCTTAATGCGGATGTTAGCGAAGGTGCCGCGCATCATAACTTCGTGGTTGCCACGACGGGAGCCGTAGGAGTTGAAGTCTTTCGGCTCAACACCATTTGCTGCCAGATACTCGCCTGCTGGGCTTGCTGCTTTAATCGCGCCCGCTGGGGAGATGTGGTCAGTTGTGATGCTGTCGAGGAACAGACCCATGACTGCTGCACCATGAACATCGGTGAGCGGCTTAGGCTCCATGGTCATGCCTTCGAAGTAAGGCGGGTTTTGCACGTAGGTAGAAGCGTCTGGCCAGCCGTAGGTCATGCCGCCTTCAACCTTGATGCCCTGCCAGTGCTCGTCGCCTTTGAACACATCGCCGTAACGCTCTTCAAACATCTCTTGCGTGATGGACGTGCGGATCAGGTCTGTGATCTCTTCGGTGGTTGGCCAGATGTCTTTCAGGTAAACTGGGTTACCATCCTGATCGTCGCCAAGAGAGTCAGTCGCAACGTTGATATTCAGGGACCCTGCGATTGCGTAGGCAACAACCAATGGCGGAGATGCCAGGTAGTTTGCACGAACGTCCGGGTTCACACGGCCTTCGAAGTTACGGTTACCAGACAGAACGGAACACGCGACGAGGTCGTTGTCGTTGATGGACTTAGTGATCTCAGGAGCAAGCGGGCCGGAGTTGCCGATACATGTTGTACAGCCGTAACCGGTGAGGTTGAAGCCGAGTGCATCAAGGTCTTTCTGGACCTCAGCTTTTTCAAGGTAATCAGTTACAACCTGAGAGCCGGGAGCCAGTGAGGTTTTCACCCAAGGCTTTACTTTGAGGCCTTTTGCGAGTGCCTTACGTGCCACAAGACCAGCACCGATCAACACAGATGGGTTGGAGGTGTTGGTGCAAGAGGTGATCGCAGCAATCACAACATCGCCATTGCCGAGGTCGTGGTCACGGCCTTCAACAGCAAAGCGGGTTGCTTCTTCGCCAGCTTTTTTGAACTCATCCGCCATGGTTTTAACAAAGCCGGTGGCTGCGTCGGACAGGGAGATACGGTCCTGAGGGCGCTTTGGTCCGGCGATGGATGGAACAACGGTGGAGATGTCCAGCTCAAGAGTGGCAGTGAAGGCTGGCTCAGCAGAGGAGCTATCGCGGAACATGCCCTGAGCCTTGGAGTAGGCTTCAACCAGCGCAATACGCTCAGCATCACGGCCAGTGGCCTTGAGGTACTTGAGGGTGTCGCCATCAACCGGGAAGAAGCCACAAGTTGCGCCGTATTCTGGCGCCATGTTAGCGATGGTTGCTTCATCTTCCAGAGACAGATTGTCGAGGCCCGGGCCGAAGAATTCTACGAACTTGCCAACAACGCCCTGTTTGCGGAGCATTTCAACAACGGTCAGAACCAAATCGGTTGCGGTGATGCCGTTTGCCAGTTGGCCGTTGAGCTTGAAGCCAACAACTTCCGGGATCAGCATGGAGATTGGCTGGCCGAGCATTGCAGCTTCAGCTTCAATTCCGCCAACACCCCAACCGAGAACTGCAAGGCCGTTCACCATGGTTGTGTGGGAGTCGGTGCCTACAAGCGTATCCGGGTAGGCTACGGTTTCGCCGTTTTCTTCCTTGGTCCAGACAGTCTGTGCAAGGTACTCAAGGTTGACCTGGTGACAGATGCCAGTTCCTGGAGGAACAGCGCGGAAGTTATCAAACGCAGACTGACCCCAGCGCAGGAATTCGTAACGCTCACCGTTGCGCTCATATTCACGCTCAACGTTGAGTGCGAAAGCAGAGGTGGTGCCGAAGTAGTCAACCATGACTGAGTGATCGATAACGAGATCAACAGGAACCAGCGGGTTTACTTTTTGCGGGTCGCCGCCGAGGTTCACCGCAGCATCGCGCATAGCAGCGAGATCAACAACAGCTGGAACGCCGGTGAAGTCCTGCATCAGCACGCGTGCCGGGCGGTAAGCGATTTCATGGGTGGACTTGCGTGTGCCGAGCCATTCAGCGATTGCCAGAATGTCTTCTTTGGTGACCGTGCGACCATCTTCAAAGCGCAGCAGGTTTTCCAGAACAACTTTCAGGGAATTCGGCAGTTTGGAAACGCCGGTGAGGCCGTTCTTCTCTGCTTCTGGAATGGAAAAGTAAGTGTAGGTCTTATCGCCGACTTGCAGCGTTTGCTTGGCCTTAAAACTGTCTAGAGACTGTGACATTCGGCGATCTCCTAATTGCGCGTTTACAGCTGGTAAAACGCGAAGCTTTGATCTCTGGATTTGCCTTAGTGGCATAAGGCAATTGACGAACCCTTGATGAGTTCAGATCTGGCCAATTTCCACTAAAAAGCGCTTTGCGTGCTCTGTTGATGTTCATCAGCTCTTAGTTGTTGTCCCTAATAGCGTTATTCCGCGGATCGATCCAGATGCAGTCCCTTGGGTAAGCCCAAAAAATGAGGTTCTGATCTGAAAGAAACTTAAAAATACGCGAAAAATAGAGAGCAAATTGGCTTCTTATGAGTTTACATATACAAGTGTATACAATATGTCCATCACCTTTTGGATATTGGCCTATGATTTTTGCCAAGGTTTGTAGCAGGTGATTCAGGCGTGGGTGAGCTTAGAATTGTCGTTGGGCTATTCTTTCGAGTGTGTTCTAGATCAAAGCTAAACTGCTTTTTGGTTTGTAGTAATACACATTCGCAGGCTATAGCTTTGCGTAAAGGTGAGTTAGAGGCGCATGTGTCTAAACAATTGAAGTTAATCTGCCAAAATTTGGCTTGTGATCGTGGTGGACGCAGAGTTCTGAGCCACGTGGATTTTGAAGTCAGCTCCAGCGAAGCTTTGATTGTGCAAGGACCGAACGGGGTAGGGAAGTCCTCTCTGCTGCGTGTTGTGGCCGGACTTGTCGCCAAAGCCCATGGAACGATCGAGCTGGATGGCGGTACGGCTGAGCGTTCTGTTGCAGAACATTCGCACTATTTCGGCCATCTTGATGCGTTGAAGCCGGTTCAAACCGTTCTTGAGAATCTCAGCTTCTGGCGCAGCTTTTTCGAGCCAGCCGATTTTAGTGAGAATAAAGCGCGCGAAAGCATGAGTGAGATGGAAGCGCTTGAGACCCTCGGTATCGCGCATACCTCCAGCTTGCCTGCTGGCTATCTTTCTGCGGGGCAGCGTCGTCGCCTTTCTTTGGCGCGCCTGCTTGTGGTGCCTCGTCCTATCTGGCTGCTGGATGAGCCAACGTCCGCGCTGGATAAAGCCTCAGAAGAAGTTCTACTCGGGTTGATTGCGGATCACATTCACGCAGGTGGTCTTGTTATGGCGGCAACGCATTTACCTTTGAACCTCCCGAACACCAAGTTTTTGCAGCTTTCTGCAGTGACCACAGAGAGTGAGCATATGTTTGCTGAGGCGGATCCTTACTTTGACCAGGACGAGCAGGGTGAGGACTGATCATGGGTTGGATGAAAAGCTTATTTATCCGCGAGTATCAGTTAGCTAACCGCGTTGGTGGTGGTGCTCTGATTGGTGTTCTGTTCTTCCTCGCGGTGGTGACGATTTTCCCATTCGGCGTTGGCCCGGATATGGTTTTACTGGCGCGAATTGGGGCTGCGATCCTTTGGATCGGTGCATTGTTGGCGACCCTGTTGGGGCTGGATCGTTTGTTTCAGGCTGATCGTGAAGACGGCACTCTGGAACTGTTGATTATGTCGGGCCGGTCTTTGGAACTTGTGGTTCTTATCAAGTGTGTTGCACACTGGACCGCAACGGGTCTTCCGCTCGTGCTTGCAACGCCTGTTTTGTCGCTCTTTGTTGGGCTCGATTTTCAGGCGATTGTTTCGGTTACGCTAACGTTGTTGGTCGGCGCTCCTGCACTGACGCTGCTTGGTGCGGTCGGGGCGGGTGTTACCGTCTCTATGCGGCGGGGCGGAGTGTTGCTTTCCATTCTGGTTATTCCGCTGGCAATTCCGATCCTCATTTTCGGTGTGAGTGCGGCGACGGCAGCATCTATGGATACTAATAACTTTCTGGTTCCGTTCCTGTTCTTGTGTGCCTTAACGTTGTTTGGATTGGTTGTCGGGCCGCTTGCAGCAGCAGCAGCGCTACGTATTTCCGGTGATTAACTTAAAGGGATCTGAGTTGGTAGAAAAAATCTACTCAGCTAAATCTTTGTAAATTAGCGAAAAAACCGTGCAATCTCGCGGATGTGATGTCGCGAATTGCGTATAATCAAAGACTGTGATGGGTCCGTGACACTATGTACACATTGATGCCCCGTCATTCTCAGTTTAGAACGGCTCTATGACCTTATACGATCTTGCAAACCCAACCCGGTTCCTGAAGCTTGTGAAAGCTGTGCTTCCATGGCTTATCGTAGCGACGGTCACTGCTCTGGCAGTTGGCTTGTACTTCGCGTTTTTCGTGGCTCCTGAGGATTATCAGCAAGGCCAGACTGTTCGAATTATGTTCGTGCATGTGCCTGCTGCCCAGCTTGCTATGATGTGTTATGCGATGATGGCGCTTTCCTCCGTTGGTTCATTGGTCTGGAAACATCCGCTAGCTGATGTCTCAGCGAAAGCCTCTGCTCCGATTGGTGCTGCTTTTACCTTCCTTGCTTTGTTCTCCGGCGCTGTCTGGGGCAAGCCAATGTGGGGCACATTCTGGGTTTGGGATGCGCGCCTGACTTCCTTCCTTGTGCTGCTGATTATGTACCTTGGTATTATCGCGCTGTGGAAGGCGATTGAGGATCCGATCAAAGCTGCGAAGGTCAACGCTATCATCACGCTGGTTGGCGTGATCAACGTGGTCATCATCAAGTTCTCTGTTGAGTGGTGGAACACGCTGCACCAGCCGTCGAGCCTTATTCGTGCTAATGGTCCTGCAATTCACTCCTCCATTCTTATACCGCTCGGATTGATGGCTCTGGCCTTCATCCTCCTGTTTTTGACACTGCATTTGATGAGCATGCGTAACGAGATTATGCGCCGTCGTATCAGAGCAATGCGGATGCGTGCAGCATCTGTTGCGCCAGCAGTTTCCAGCAGTTCTATTTCTGGTACTGCACCAGCGGGTGGGAGGTAAGTCGCTATGGAATTTATGGATTTCGGTCGTCACGCGGGTTACGTCTTTGCTGCCTACGGTATGGCTGCGGTGGTTATTGCTGCACTTATCGTCTGGGTACGTACAGATAAAACCCGGCTTGAAGGCGAGATGCATGCCTTGGAAGCAAGTGGCATTCGTCGTCGTTCAGCAAGGCGCGCAGCACCTGCTGTTAGCCAAGTGGTCTCCGCCGAAAACAAAGATGATAGTGGGAAATAAGCATAATGGAATCCGGAATGGATGAAGAAAAGAAGTCAGGCGTTTCTCCGCTATTCCTTCTTCCGCTGATTATTGTTGTCGTGCTTGCCATTTTGTTTGCAGCAATGATGTTTTCAGATCGTGACCCAAAGCAGTTGCCTTCAGCTTTGATTGATAAGCCCGCTCCCGAGTTTAATCTTGGTCCGGTTGTTGGGCTTATGGAAAACGGAAAGCAAGTTCCGGGATTCCAGCGTAGCGATCTGGTGGGTAAGGTTAGTGTTGTAAACGTGTTTGCCTCTTGGTGTGCGCCATGTCGCGTTGAGCACAAGTATCTGATGGATCTTGCCAAGGATGATCGCTTCCAGATTGCAGGCCTGAATTACAAAGACACTAACGAGAAAGCGCGCCGGTTCCTTGGTGAACTGGGTAATCCTTACGATCGCGTTGGCTTTGATGGTGGACGCGCGGGTATCGAATGGGGCGTTTACGGTGTGCCGGAAACATTCATCATCGATGAAAAAGCGCAAATCCGCTATAAGTTTATTGGACCATTGAGTGAAGCAACATACCGCGATGTCTTCCTTCCTGAACTTGAAAAAGTGTTGAATAAAAAGTAAGTAAATTCCCATATTAAGGGCTGCGCGACCGAATTTTCAGGGGCTCACTGGGAAGTGATTCCACAGTTATCTGGTTTTTGTTTAGGTTAAGCCTGCTTCAGCGATGACTTAAATAATTACGAAGGACCGATATGCGGTGGTTTTCCTCAAATAGTCTGACAGGTCTTCTTTTCGCAACGGGGATAGGCTTTGCGTCTACCCTGTCTGCCCAGGCTGGCTACCCGAAAGCTGTGATTGAACTGTTTACCAGTCAGGGTTGTTCTTCTTGCCCTCCTGCTGACCGTTTTATTGATGAGCTGAGTTCCACTCAGAAGGATGTAATCACGCTTTCCTATCACGTTGATTACTGGGACTATATTGGTTGGAAAGACACGCTGGGATCACCAGTGTTTACTCAGCGCCAGAGGGACTATGCCAAAAGCCGCGGTGATGCTCAGATCTACACACCTCAAGTGGTGGTCAATGGTCAGGGGCATATGGTTGGAAGCAACAGGGCTGATGTAACGAGTGCCATCCGCGCGTCTACGGGAATGAGTGTTCAGGTAGATGCAAATTTGGATGGGAACGCGTTGGAAGTGCATATTGCTGGCTCAGCAACAACTCCCGGTGAGAAAGCAGATGTGTACCTCCTCGGCATCGAGAAAAAAGCCGTAGTTGAAATCCAGCGCGGTGAAAACGCAGGTACAACGCAAACTTACAGGAATGTGGTCCGGAGCATTATGCCGATCGGCATGTGGTCTGGGTCCGCTGAGGTGTTTCGTCTTCCGCGGACTGCGCTGAAGATGTTTGACTCCAATAACTGGGCGGTTCTTGTGCAGACCAACTCTGGTGAGATGCCGGGTAAAATCATTGGCGCTGCTTTCTACGACAAGTAAAAGCCACCAAAAAATCGCAAATGATTTTCATTCGCAACTAGAATTAGCGATTAGGCATAAAAACTTCCTATTCGGGTGCGCTCCCGTGTTTAATATGCCAATGAAACCTGATAAATGACGCAGACTTTCAAAGAAGTCGTCGAGTTTGAATTAAGGTGGACGTGGTACATGGACCAGAGCATGCGCTTTGCGCTGGGCAGCATCATCATTGGCATATTGGTATTTACGCTGAAATACTTTGCCTTTGTGTTGACTGGCTCTATCGCGTTTTACTCCGATGCCCTTGAAACTTCTATCAATATTGCCAGTGCGTGTGCGGCTGCCGGAGCTTTGTATCTGGCACGAAAACCAGCCGATCAAAACCATCCTTACGGGCACTATAAGGTTGAGTATTTCGCCGCCGTTTTGGAAGGCGTTCTGATTGTCTTGGCTGCGATCCTTATTCTGCGCAAAGTCTACACGGGATTGACAGAGCCGTATGAGCTGACCGTTAGCTTTGAAGGTATTGGGCTAAACTTCCTGTCATCGGTTATCAACTGCGTTTGGGCTATGGCCTTGATGCGCATTGGCCGGTTGCATAGATCGCCCGCGCTTCAAGCAGATGCGCGGCACATTATGACGGATGTGTATACCTCTGTTGGGGTTCTGGTTGGTATTGCGCTTGTGTGGGCAACGGGTTGGCAGATGTTTGACCCGATCCTCGCTGGCATTGTTGCAGTGAACATCATGTTCTCCGGTTGGAAGCTTATGCGGGAATCCGTTGGTGGATTGATGGATGAAGCGGCCCCAGAAGAAGAGCAGGTTGCTATTCGCGCTCTGATTTCCGAGTACGGCGATGGGGCTTTGGAAGCGCATGACCTTAGAACGCGTCACGCTGGTCATGTGACCTTTGTCGACTTTCACCTCGTTGTGCCGGGTGAAATGAGTGTGCTGGATGCGCATGCGATTTGTGATCGCATTGAAGAAGGCATTGCCGCAAAGATGCCGGGTGCGCGGGTTACGATTCACGTTGAACCGGAAAATCACGCTAAACACTCAGGAATTGTTGTTTTATAAGAGCTTAGAGGCTTGCGTGGTTACGTGCGTAGTTTTACGTTATTTATGTAAATTCTGCGTTCTTTAGGTTAAGCGTCTCGCAGCGCCTTCTCTGGAACGGATCCCTCCAGTCAGAGATGCATATGCGCACTAAACATTTTTTCGATCATCTTATTCTCCTCATTGGTGTGGCTGTTATTGTCGGTCCCGTGGCTATTACGTTGTTTTCTTCAACGCATTCCGGCGCGACACTCGGGAAGGATGGGCTTCAGTTCCTTCCGGGTCCATATGCTGCGGAGGTGTATGGCGCGGTGCTGTTTGAAGGACGGGGATTTTCCAAGAGTGTGACAGGATTGAGTATGGCGCTGAATTCGCTCTACCTCGCCTTGGGATTTGCGTTGGCTAAGGTGACGGTGTCTCTGTTGGCTGCCTATGCTCTTGTGTTCTTCCGTGTTCGCTTTGGTACGTTTTTCTTTTGGGTGATCTTGTGCAGCCTGCTGCTGCCTTTAGAATCCCGGTTTTTGCCGACCTATGCGGTGATCAGCAAGCTGGGTTTGGTGAACACCTATCCGGGTTTGATGCTGCCCTTGTTGGCCTCTGCTGTTGGAACGTTCTTCTTCCGCCAGTTTTTTTTGGGAATTCCAGTCGAATTGTCCGAGGCGGCGCGAATTGATGGAGCTGGTCCGATCAAGTTCCTGAAGGATGTTCTGGTGCCTTCTTCAGCTCCTATGATTGCCGCGCTTGGGCTGCTTATGTTTGTGCAAGGATGGAACCAGTATCTATGGCCGATTATGGTATCGAGTGAGGAATCTCGAATGACGCTGGTGCAGGGGCTTAGTTTGATCGGGCGAACTGGTCCGCAAGGCTTAGCGCTTGCAGTATTGGCGATGTTGCCGCCAATTTTACTCGTGATCTTTTGTCAAAAAGCGTTTGTGAAAGGCCTGACAGATGGTCGTCATTGAACCTTCTGGGAGCCTGCCTTTTGAAGCAGAAGGGTCCTTAACTCATTCTATATCGAGTTTGCTGTCATGAGTTGAATAGGGCTATATCTATGATGAAGTCCGGCAGCTTGCCGGGCCTTCTGCTTTTATAGGTTTGAGCCAGAGTGCATTGCCAAGATAGGTTAGGATGCGGCGCTGAAGTAATCTTCCCGAAGAAGAGCTGTGCCGTCGGGTTGCATGACCCAAAGCTCCTTCGTGATTGTTCCGCTGGCTTTGTTCATTTTCCATTCGGAAGACAAAACGGCTGAGGTTTCACCTGCCGCAACGATTTTGGGATTGATGTACTCAATCTCTGCAAAGCCTTCCCGAATGAGCATCTTCCAGAATTCCAGAATTTCAGCGCGGCCTTGGTAGGTTCCAAATGGCTTAGCCTCCATAATAGCGTTGGCCTCATAGCAGTTTGCGCAACCCTCAGCATCACCCGCATTAAATGCGGACTGCCACTTCTGGCTTGCTTCTTTTACTGCTGCTCCGACGTCAGTCTTCATTGTCCAGCTCCAGACCCTGGGCGCTTGCGCCCCTTTGTTTGGATGCAGAATGAAGAGCGAGTCTTGATTTGATATGGACGTGTTTTGCATTCCTGAAACTACCACCTATGAATGGTGAAGTCCGTCTTTCAAATGTGGTGGGCGCATTTGAACCGACTAGTAAGACGGGGTATCAGCTTTCTTAAGCTTTTGCATTGCTTTGATTTTATAGTGTTTCCGTTGTTTACTGATCCATCTGTCACGATGTTCCAGATAGAGCTGGTAAAGATGCTGGTCGAAATCTCTGGGGCTATAAACAAAGTTACCTGCCTCAGTGAAGCTGGTGAGTTCTCCCACGTATATTTTCTCATTATCTGAATACAGATCGACCCGAATAAAACTGAAACCTTTGGAAAGTATGCGAGCAATCTCTAGCATTCGATCAAGGGTTTTAGGTTTGTCAGGTTTTATGTCTGGGCTACCGGGATAAAGCAGTTGCGCTTTGATCGGTTCCCACTCCGGTGTAAATATATCCTGGTAGTGAGTTCCAAAGCGATCAGTATCTTTCCAGATCATAACTGGTTCGCCGAAGAAGCATGTGATCTTGTAATCTGGAAGAGGGTGATTGTTGTTGTCGCAAAGCATTTCTTCAACAAAGTATCTTGGCTCGATATTACGATAGACCCACTCTACTGCTTCATTATGCCGATATTCCATCCAGCACTCTGTCTCCTCATCAATTTCGGCAAGGTCTTCTGCCGAGAAAACAAGATGCAGGCAACCGCTTGCGTGATTTGGTTTCAGCACAAACGGCACTGGATACTCGTGGAGTTTAAGCTCCTCAAAATGCTCACAAACATCAATGAGATCTGGCAAATATCCGTCGCCCAATTTTTCTTCTACATATCCTCGGAGTGCCAGTTTATCGCAGACAATCGCGCGGGCTTCATTATCCGGGAAAGCCATGGTTTTGAGAACTAAATCCCGGTAATCCTGAGGCTGCAAAATATTTGGCGTTATGCCGGATTTCTTTAGGGGCTTTTTTTGAAACAGAAAAGGCGTTGGCCAGATTGAACTAAGAAATTTGTTTTTCCTACTTCTAATTTTTTGTTCGAAATATGAAAGCATCGATAAATCCTCACAAACCTGTTCTCCATTTTTTAGAGCGTGTTGTGGGAATTTGGCATTCTGAAAAATCGCGGTGAAGTGCAAAAAGGCCCAGCAAGGAATGCCGGGCCTTCGTGTCTTATGAGTGTTTTTTGTTGATCTAAAAACTAGAGACGCTGCGAACCAGCTCCGAATTCTGGATATGCTTCGACACCTACTTCTGCTTTATCAAGGCCGAGGGCTTCTTGTTCTTCGCTGGCGCGAATGCCAATCGTCATTTTCATAAGCAGCCAAATTGCGCTTGAGGCTACAAAGACGAAGGCGCCGATGGAAACAATGCCGAGGAGCTGGATGCTGTAGGATGCATCTGAGTTGGTGAATGGAACCATGAAAGTTCCCCAGATGCCTGCGAGGAGGTGAACCGGGATTGCACCAACAACATCATCGATTTTCATTTTGTCGATGAGTGGCACGGCAAACACGACAATTGCGCCGCCAACAGAACCAATGAGCAAGGCTTGTGGCACAGTCGGGGCCAGTGGCTCAGCCGTGATGGAGACCAGACCGGCCAGTGCGCCGTTGAGGGCCATGGTCAAATCAACTTTTTTGTAGAGCAGCTGAGTGAGGACGATTGCGGTTAAAACACCTGCGACTGCTGACATATTTGTATTGGCGAAAATGCGGGAGACGTCTGTGATATCGCTGATCGTACCCATTGCGAGCTGCGATGCGCCGTTGAAGCCGAACCAGCCGAGCCACAAGATGTAAGTGCCCAGTGCCGCCAATGGCATGGACGAGCCCGGCATAACGTTGACCTGACCATTACGACCATATTTGCCTTTCCGTGCGCCAAGGATATTCGCGCCGGAAAGAGCAGCCCAGCCCCCTACAGAGTGAACAATTGTTGAGCCTGCAAAGTCAGAGAAGCCCAGTTGGTCCAACCAGCCTGCGCCCCATTCCCAGGAGCCGATGGTTGGATAAATCAGACCAGTGAGGGCCACTGTGAAGAGGAGGAAGGGCCACAATCTAACGCGCTCTGCCATTGTGCCGGAAACGATGGAGGCTGTTGTTGCAGCAAATACCATCTGAAAGAACCAGTCTGAGGCTGTTGAGTAGCCGGTATTCAGGGAATCTCCGCCCACCTGATCAAATGAGTAAGTGCCCAATGAGCCTATGAAGCCACCATCAACACCTGTGTACATGAGGTTGTAGCCCGCAACCCAGAACATCAGGCCTGAGATGGAATACAACGAGATGTTTTTCAGACATTGCATGGAAACGTTTTTGGTGCGGACGAGGCCTGCTTCCAGCATGGTGAAGCCGGCTGCCATCCACATGACCATAAAGCCGCCGATGAGGAAGAGCAGGGTGTTGAAGATGTAGGCGGTGTCTGCTGCAAGTGCGTACTTTTCTTCTGCCATAGCCGGGAGTGCTGACAGCGCCAGAAGTGCGGTTGCGCCAACAAGGGTGGTGGAGCGTTTCATGTTCTCTATCCCCATAAGATAATTAAATTGCGTCTGCGTCAGATTCGCCGGTGCGAATGCGGACGACCTGTTCAATGGAGTAAACGAAGATTTTGCCGTCACCGATCTGGCCGGTCTTTGCAGCGGAGCTGATGATCTCGACGACTTTGTCCGCCATGTCGGAAGTCACTGCGACTTCCACCTTTAGTTTGGGGAGGAAGGTGACGGCGTATTCTGTGCCACGATAAATTTCTGTGTGACCCTTTTGGCGTCCGTAGCCTTTGACCTCTGTAACTGTGAGGCCTTGAATGCCAACGCTGGTGAGTGCGTCGCGCACTTCGTCCAGCTTAAAGGGCTTAATAATTGCAATTACAATTTTCATGTCAGATTCCGTTCCCCTTTGTCATCGACTGCGCCGTAAAGAGGGTCTGAAGCCTCTTTGGGACCGGGAAAGCGCCCTGATTTTCAGGTTGTCTTGTAGAATGCCCGGCCGGCACGCTTACCCCTCATATTCAAGGAGCGTGCCAGTTTTCGGGACTACTGATTTTTACGTAATTTTTAATCAAGTCAAAGTTGAAATAGTATAATGATTTCTGTTGGTTGATTGAATCTAGAATTTCAAAAACTTAGTGAAGTTGGCTAATTTTCGAAGGTTATGGGCTGATAATAAAATAGGCAGCTCCTGTAATGAGAGCTGCCTAAAATGTGTTCAAAATAATGTATGGCTAATTTTTAGGCGCTGAAGCCGCCTGCGTCGAGGAAGTCTTGTTCTGCCTGAGTTGTCTCGCGGCTCAATGTCTTGTTGCGATGAGGGAAGCGGCCAAAGCGGCGGATCACATCCATGTGGATCAAGGCGTAATGGTAGGTGTCCTGATCACAATGTTTTTTGAAAAGGTCAACGCTGAGGTCCTGCATATCCATTTCCTCTGAATGCTCAAAGGGCAGGAAGAAGAACGAGCGATAACCGCCTGGGTAGGCAGCATAGAATTTGTTGTTGAGCGCTTCCTGTGCCACTTCGACGGCCTTGTCACCAAATGCAAAAGCCTTGGCTGAGCCGCGAAAGATGTTGCGTGGGAACTGGTCCAGCAGCAACAACAATGCCAGCGCACCGTGTGGGGTTGCCGTCCATTTATCGTACTGGCCCCGGCCCGCAGCTTCAACGTCATCTTCAAACTTTTCGCGGATTTCGTTGTCGAACTCTGCGCCGCCGTTGAACCATTTGGCGCCGCCAGCATTCCACCAAAATTCCAGAATTTCCAGAGCTCTGTTTGTGTTGACTGTTTTGTCCAGTTCCATAAGCGCCAATGTCCTATCCCCCAATAATAGCTTTACTGTTGTGTCAAAATTCGGTAGCTCAGCATCAAAACACTCTGCCACATATTCTGCTTTGGGTGAAACACTTGGCCGAAGACACTATTTTTCTTGACCTGAGAGGTCTCAATTGCCCTTTACCAGTGATGAAGACGCGCAAGCATCTGAAACGCATGGAAAAGGGAGACCAGTTGCTCGTAGAGGCGACTGATCCTATGTCTGCGATCGATATTCCACATATGTGCCAAGAAGACGGGCATGTGTTGATCGACGTTAAGATGGTGGGTGACGTGCGTCAGTTCAAGATTGAATGCTGAGCTGATTTACCTGATTTGTGCAGCTGGCGGGATTTATGTCTCGTAGAGCCTGTCGAACTTCCGCGCTAGCTTAAAATCCATCTCTGTCACATCGCCTACATCGTGGGTGGTTAGTAACACCTCCACCTTGTTGTAGGTGTTGGTCCAGGTAGGATGGTGATCCAACTTATCTGCCTGTATGGCCGCACTGGTCATGAAACCGAATGCTCTCGCAAAAGATCTGAATGTGAAGGTGCGTTGGAGCGTCTTGCCATCTTCGGACAAGGTCCAATGCGGTAATTCTACAAGGTATTGATCTTTTGCAGTTGGGCCGAGTGGTTCTGGCATGGGGTCACCCTTCGTTTAATTGCGGGAGAGGTGTCAGATCTTCTAGGTTTTTCCTATTGTATTTCCTTAGCTCATAAAACCCATGGAAATTTGAGTGGAACTGGAAGAAAATCTGGAGCAATTATTTTGCTTGGGGTAGGTAATGATCGAACAATTGGGGAGAAAGCAGTGGTTTTGTTGCAGCGTCGCGTTCTGTTTGTTTGTCTTGGCAATATCTGTCGGTCGCCTTTGGCGGAAGGCGCATTTCGTCATCAGGTGAAGCAGGCTGGTCTAGAAGAGCAGATCTATGTGGACTCAGCTGGCACCGCAAACTGGCATCGCGGCAAAAACCCGGATATTCGCAGTATTCAGACAGCGAAGAAGCACGGTATCGACATTTCTCATCAGGAAGCGCGGCAGCTGGGTGAGGATGATTTTGAGAAGTTCCATTACATCATCGCGATGGATGCGACGAATTTTTCTAGTATTCAGGCCAAAGCGCCTTATCTGCACACGGCAACAGTGCGTTTGTTGCTTGAGGATGTGCAGAAGGATGTGCCTGATCCGTATTACGGTGGGAATGAAGGATTTGATGAGGTTTATGATTTGGTTCGCGATGGAACTTATAATCTGCTTCAGGAAATTCGTGAGGAAATGGAGCCTACCGAGATCTAGGTGTCTCCATATCTGCTTATAATGGGAAGCTCCGCAATGATGTGCGGAGCTTTTTTGTTTGTGTCACTAGTGGAATTTACGCAGGAAGCTCTTGGTGCTTTTTGCAGCCAGACATGCGGTGCTGCCAATTTTTGAATGCAGCCAGATTCCAGCCTTGGTGAAGGATGTATCCAAATTATCTGGCTGTGCCCAAACTGGCGTGCGTTTGTACAGGTACCAATGCACGCTTAGGATAACGAGCATGGTGATGCCCCAGGAGAGCAGGGTATCTGAGGTGAAGTGCCCCCCAAAAGCGACACGGTTGGTTGAAAAAATAGTACAGAGCACGGCAATGACTGAGGCGACTGGAATGCGCCAGTTTTTTGGTACGATAAACACCAGTGTAAACAGCCAGAATGCGGCAGACCCTTCTCCAGAAACAAATGAGCAGTTGGTATCGCAATAGTTTGTTGGTTCCCAGACGCCGACAAATGGCAGGTCCCCACCGAATATCTCCGTGCTGCGCGGGCGAGGGCGACCCCAGTTGTTTTTTAGGATCGCGTTGGTGACGATACCCGGCCCGATGATCAGCGTTGAGAGCATAAAGATAGGTGCGCGCAGATCCATGAGGGCTTTGAGTTTTGGGAATGCCAGCTTGAACAGCATCACGAACAGAGCCAGACCCGCGGCCCATTGAATGAGATGAACGCCCAGATATCGGACTTTATTCCATAACGGACTGCGTGCGGCTGGAAAGACATGATCCCCCGCGTAGAACAGGCGCGTGATCCAGATGTCTAACGCTGGAACTGTCAGGAACACGAATGTAACGGTGAGGATAAATATCAGCGTTGCAGAAAACGGGCGATTGGCGCAGAACTCTGAAATTGTTTTGATGAATGATGATTTCGAGCGGGTTTGGACCACGGTAATTCCTGAATTCTTTGTGAGGGCTGCTGGAGTCTGCCGCGTTCTCATGCGTTCGCTTTTGGCGGTATACTCGGTTTTACCGGTTGCGCCAATGTGGTGTATTGAGTTCCTATTAGTACCCAGCAGTATGTACCGATAATTAAATTGGTGATTTGCATAGGCTTATGCAAGCTGTGAGTTATTGAGTTTTGAAATGCCCGGTTTTTTTGCGGCTGATTGGATCAGAAAGAGATAAAATGCCCCGGCTTGCGTTTTACTATGAATTTGCCAGTCCATATTCCTATCTGACCGCCGCCCGCATTGAGCAGCTGGCGAAAGACAGGGGCGTTGATGTTGATTGGCGTCCGTTTTTGCTCGGGCCAATTTTTAAGCGTCAGGGGTTGGAGAGCTCTCCCTTTGTAGAGAACCGCAAAAAAGGGGCCTACATGTGGCGAGACGTTGCGCGATCCGCTGCAAACCTCGGGTTGCCTTGGGAAAAGCCAAGTATCTTTCCGCAGAACAGCCTTCTTGCTTCGCGCATTGCGTTCGCGGGACGTAAAGAGCCGTGGATCGGGGCCTTCTCGCGTGCAGTGTTTCACATGGCTTTTGCGTTGGATGAGGATATCTCCAAGCAGGAGCTTATGATTGCGCTGCTTCGAGAGCTGGATCTGGATGTGGACCACATTATGCGCCAAACTGAATCGACGGAAGTGAAGATTGGCTTGCGGGCCGCTGTTGCAGAAGCTGAAGCTATGGGTGTGTTTGGAGCGCCGAGTATGATCACCGAAAAAGGTGAGTTGTATTGGGGCAATGATCGCCTTGATGAAGCGCTGGACGCTTCGTTTTTGCGGATTGGCTAGGGTCTCAAAGCGCTTTCCAAGATGCTATACAGCGCTGGCGGATTGACGGGTTTCTCCAAAATCTGGGTGAAGCCATCCTGCAGTAACTGCGGGCGTTGTTCAGGCGGTACGCTTGCGGTGATTGCGAAATAGGCTTTGGGTTTCTTGTCGCCATTCTGCATCATTTGCTTGAGGGTTTCAGATCCATTCATCTCCGGCATGTTGAGATCCAGAAAAATCAGATCTGCCGGGGTTTCTTTCTGAATCCGTAGAGCTTCCATGCCATTGGCCGCTTCTTTCACATCCAGACCAAAAGACGAGAAAACAGCTTCCAGCAGGTGTCGGTTGGCTTTGTTGTCGTCCACCACAAGAACTGATCCTTTGAGGGGTGTTCTCAGGTTTCGGTTTTGGTCTGCCTGCGAAGCGCTCGTGCTTTGGCTCTTTGTGGTTTCATGGAGTGGCAGGAGAATCTCAAAACAAGCTCCATACTCCGAGTTTTTGATGAGACGCATATCGCCGCCAAGCTCGCGGGCGAGGCAGCGTGTGCTCCATAGGCCTATGCCATTGCCATTTTCACTGCTGGAGGGAGAAGGGGCATTCAATAGACCTGCCTGTTCTGTGGTGAGGCCGGAACCCGAATCCTTCAGATCCACCACAACATGTGGTTGGTGATCGGTGTATTTGATATGTGCGCTGAGGGTGATCGTTCCAGCATTTGTGTGTTGAATTGCATTATCGATCAAGACACCGAGAATGCGTTGCAACGCGTTGGCATTGGTTGCATAGGCGGACATGGCGTCTGTGGACCAACGATGGACGAAGTTCAATCCAGCGTGCTTTGCCTGAGGTGCGTACAGATCCACTATATGTCTCAGTTGCTCGTGAACAGACCTTGCTGGTCGCTCATGGCTGTGACTGATTGGTGCATCTTGCTCTGATGGTGTTGCCGTTTGCGCGTGCAGGATGATCGTTGCCAGCTCTTGGAGATTGCAGATCTCGTCTTTCAGCGTTGTGAGGTGATGTTGCTGAGTATGTGTCAAAGGATCGTTGCTGATCAGCTCCGCTGCGGTGTGCATAGCCGCCAATGGTGTTTTCAGATCGTGCACCAATCTCGCAATTTCTTGCTGAGGGATTAGTTTTGGCGCAGACATGAGATAACTCCTTGATGAACCCTTGGGAGTGAGCCTAAAACACTGCTGTTAAAAGTTCTCTCAGTTCTGGTCAAAATCCACCGAGATTTTGGTTTGCGACTTGCAGGCTCATGGTCTGTACAAGGGGGCGGGTCAATACTCCAACAGGTAAGCGATATTGGAATGCTGTTCAGTACTCTACAAGTGGTGTTTCCGATTTTTGCGACAGTGGGAGTTGGTTATGGGTTTGGCTTTGCCGGATTGCTGAATAAGCAGGTCGGCGACAACCTGAGCACCTTTTGTATAACTGTTCTCATTCCTGTTTTGATTTTCAGAACCTTGGCAACCTCTGATCTTGCTGGTCTCAGTCCGTGGTCATTGTGGGGAACTTACTACACCGCGCTTGCCATCTGTGCCGCTCTGGGTGGTTTCTTTGTTCGCAAAGTGTTTGGCAGAGAAGCCAGGGCAGCTTGTATTGGTGGATTCTCTGCAGCGTTCTCTAACATGTCCTTAGTGGGTATTCCGGTTATTACGTCCGCCTATGGGCCGGAGGCATTGGTCCCGATTTCACTGATTATCTCCATCCATGCGCCATCTGTGACATTGGTGTTTGTGCTGGCGATGGAGCGGGCTGTTGTGGTGGACGGTTATCAGGATGCGCGGCCTATGAATGAGGTGATGCGCTCGGTATTCAATACGCTGATCAAAAGCCCTTTGGTGATTGCTATTCTGCTGGGTGTGAGTTGGAACTTCTCTGGTTACGAGCTGCCTATGTTGGTGGATGGGGTGCTCAATCCATTGGCGAAAGCTGCAAGTCCTGTGGCCTTGTTTTCGGTTGGGATGAGCCTGCTGAACTATGGCGTGCGCGGGAATATTGCGATTGGCAGTGTGTTGAGCCTGTTGAAGGTTGTGCTGATGCCTGCATTGGTGTTGGGGTTGGGAGCCTCTATTTTTCAGCTTCCTCCGTATTGGGTTGCAGTCGCTACACTGGCAGCAGCATGCCCAACCGGGGTGGTGGCGTACCTATATGCTAGTCAGTTTGGAACCGGCCATGCTATGAGTGCGAACTCCATTAGCCTGACGACGATTTTCTCAATAATCACAATGAGTTTCTGGCTTTGGGTTTTGAACTATCTGGGGTACTAAAGAGATCACACCCTATCATTTGAGATCCCCATGATTGTTCAGGTTTTTTTCGTTGTCTTCCCCATTTTTGCGCTCGTTGGCATTGGTTATACCGTCGCTGCAATTGGCTATCTTGATAAAAGCCTCGGCGATATTCTGAGCAAGTTTTGTGTGAGCCTGCTTATTCCCATCCTTCTGTTCCGCAGTCTTGGTTCTGCGAACCTGAGCGGCATTTCTCCATGGGGTTACTGGTTAACCTATTACAGTTCCATGGCTGTTATGGCGTTTTTGGGTGGGTTGTTCGTACGCGTTGTCTTTAAGCGCGAAGCGCGGGCCGCTGTGATTGGCGGGCTGACTGCTTCCTTCTCCAATACCGTTTTGGTTGGCATTCCGCTGATTGACGCGGTTTATGGATCTGAAGGAACGGTTCTGATTTCGCTGCTGATTGTGTTCCATGCACCGTTGACGGCGTTGACTGCCTCCGTGCTGATGGAGCGGGCTGTGGTGATTGATGGACACAAAGCACCGCGCTCTAAACGTGAGCTTCTGAAATCAGTCGGCAGAGGGCTGGTGACCAATCCTATCCTCTATGGGGTGGTGAGTGGGTTGCTTTGGAACGTCTCCGGCTTTGAACTGCCGGGCGTTGTGGAGCAGGTGACAACACCGCTGGCCAAAGCAGCGTCTCCCGTTGCGCTGGTGGCTGTGGGCATGAGTATGGTGAGCTACGGTATTCGTGGAAACCTTGCCATTGGTGGAGTGCTGGCGGCCTTTAAATCCTTGGTGATGCCACTGGTCGTGTTTGTTATGGCTGCGTATGTTGTTGGTCTTCCACCCATGTGGGTTGGTGTTGCAACATTGATTGCAGCGTGCCCGACCGGTGTGTTTTCCTTCATCATGGCAAACCAGTTTGGAACAGGGCACGCCATGTCCACCAACGGGATTGCGATCACCACAGCGATCTCTGTGTTTTCAATCAGCTTCTGGCTGTGGTTTGTTCAGATGCAGGGTTACTGAGCATTTCTCTGATTTGAGCAGGCGTTACGCCGCTTGCACGTAGTTCGCGCAGGGAGGTGTCCTTGGCGGATTTGGCAAGCTTGCGGCCATCTGCTCCCATTATCAGGTGATGGTGCTCGTAGAGTGGTTCTGGCAGGTTCAGCAGTGTTTGCAGCAGGCGGTGTACGCTGGTTGCATGGTAGAGGTCTGTTCCGCGCAGTATATGCGTAATGCCTTGTAATGCATCATCCACCACGACCGAGAGGTGATAGCTGGTTGGCGTATCTTTGCGGGCCAGAACCACATCTCCCCAAGCGGCCGGGTCGGCTTGAATTTTGCCAGTGCGGGCTTCCTGCCAGCGGAGCGGCTGACCAACTGCTGCGATGGCTTTTTCCATATTCAGGCGTAGAGCATAAGGCGCATCAGAGTTCTGGCGCTCCTGCTGGTCCTGTGCGCTGAGAACTTTGTCATCACCGGGGTAAAGCGGTGCGCCATCTGGATCTCTTGGCCATGGGGTGCCTGTTGCATCTTGCTGAGCTACGAAACGTTTGATTTGGGCGCGGGTGAGATAGGCTTTGTAAACGAGGCTTCTCTCTTCCAGCTTGTGAAGAGTGCATTGATAGTCCTCGAAATGTTCTGACTGTTTGCGAACAGGTTCTTCCCACTGAATACCAAGCCAGTGCAGGTCTTCCAGCATGTCTGCCTGAAGCTGAGGCGTGCAGCGGATTGTGTCGATATCCTCGACGCGCAACAGGAGTTTACCGCCGTATTTTTGAGCGGCCCGCTGATTGAGGATAGCCGAATAGGCGTGGCCAAGGTGCAGGTGGCCATTGGGAGAGGGGGCAAAGCGATAGACAGGCAAGTTCATTTGCGAAATGGTTCTACTTGGAATAATGACTCACACGTTATTAGAGCATCTTTGTCAGCTTGAGGAGGGGGCGTTGAAACCTATCGATACGCTTGAGGATATTGAGCGGGAACTTTCTGCGCTCGTTTTGTTGGATGAGCGGCTGGTTCATGTCCGCGAGATTGCCGGTGATGTGCCCTTGCGGCGGCGGACTGCTGATTTTGCTGGCCTATGCAATATCGTTGTGGCGCAGTTGATCTCTGTGGCAGCGGCGGCAAGCATCTGGGCGCGGTTGGATGCCTTGGTGGTGCCGTTTGAGCCGGATGTGCTGCTTTCCAAGAGTGATGAAGATTTGCTGGGTGTGGGTCTTTCCAACGCCAAGCTGCGGACGCTGAAGGCGATTGCGGGAGAGCTGAAAGCTGGGTTGGTACTTGATGAAGCAGTGAACTGGCCGGGAACGGTGGCGCATAAACGGCTTTGCGAGATCAAAGGCATTGGCCCGTGGTCTGCGGATATCTTTCTCCTGTTTTGCGCCGGGCACCCGGATGTGTTTCCCATTGGGGATGTGGCGCTTCAGGCTGCTGTGCAACATGCCTACGGGTTGGAAGACCGCCCGAAAGGTAAGGTGCTGGAAAAGATTGCAAAAGCGTGGTCTCCTCACCGCGGAACAGCTGCCCGGTTGTTCTGGGCATATTATCGCGTGATGAAACAAGGCAGAGAGACACTGCCGGTTTAAGTTATTGCTAGTCAGATTATTTGAAGAGGAGCTTTTCCGATGGAAACCAAAGGTTTTGTGCAGGCCGTAGAGACTCAGATTGCCCTGCTTCGAGATGGGAAACCGCTGGAGGCGTTTGATACATTCTTTGGCTCCTCTGTGCAGATGTTTGCCAATGACGTTTTGTTTGCGAGTGGGGCTGTTGAAGGCCGCGCCAAGCAAGAGCCGTTCATTTCTGCGGCGCAATCCATCATGGGAAAGATCGAAGATGTGGTGATGGATGAGAAACGTGGATTGTGTGCGTTCCGTAATCTCAGCAGTTTTGTAGATGGCGCTGGTGTTGCTCGCCAGATTGATGGTTTGAGCTGGCAGCGCTGGGATACTGGTAAGATTGTTGAAGAGCGTTACTATGACGGTGAGGCCATGCAAGGCCTGTTGGATGGTGGCTTGCTCAACGACCTTGCCGGACACATGGCGATGAAAGAGGCGGAATGAGTGTGAGTGAACTGGACTGCATCCGTTTAGAGCCGGGCCATGCGCCTGTACGAAAGCTGCTGGTTCTGCTGCATGGTTATGGTGGTGATGCGGGGGACATGGAACCGACAGGCCGTGTTTTGCGGGATGGGTTGCCGGGAACGGCTGTCGTCTGCCTCAACGGGCCTGAACCCTGTGCGCATTGGGTGGAAGGGCGGCAGTGGTTTGCTGCTATGGACTTTGATGCACGTGAGGTTTGGGATGGTGTGCAGGTTGCTGCGCCGTTGATCAACCGTGCGCTGGATGCGGAACTAAAGCATTACGGCCTCAATAATCGTGACATGGTGATTGGTGGTTTCTCTCAAGGCGCAATGGTGGCGTTGCATGTGGGGCCGCGGCGGTATGTGGAACCTGCTGGTCTTCTCAGCTTCTCCGGTGTTCTCGGTGGTCCCTCTAACCTAATTGAGCAGATGCTGGTGCGTCCACCCGTAATGCTGTTGCAGGGCGCGGATGATGATGTTGTTGCTCCGATGTATATGGAAGCTGCGGAAGGTGTATTGAAATCCGCTGGGTTTGACGTGGAAGCGCATATGATTGAAGAGCTGGAGCATTCGATAGATGAGGAAGCTGAAGCATTTGCGCTCAAATTTCTTCGTCAGCGATTTGAAATGGATAAAAGCGCGGCCTAATTGAATATGGACGGGCTGCCGAGGAGGGGTTTTATGTTGCAGAGTAAGCGGGCCAAACAGTTTCAAAGCCTATTGGATGAGCGTGGCTTGGGACTGAAAGTGGTGGAACTGCCAGAATCCAGTCGGTCAGCCGAGGAAGCAGCGCACGCGCTGGGCTGTAATCAGGCGCAGATTGTGAAGTCTCTGGTGTTCAAAAATATGGAGACGGATGCGCCTCTTCTGGTTTTGGCCAGTGGCACCAATCGTGTGAACGAAGAGGCGATCTCGGGTTTTTTGGGCGCACCAATTGAACGGCCAGATGCAAAATATGTGCGCGCTGTGACGGGTTTTTCCATTGGAGGCATTCCGCCGCTGGGCCATAAGCAGGAAATTGAGATCTATGTGGATGAAGATCTGCTTGGGTTTGACGAAATCTGGGCCGCTGCTGGCACGCCGAGTGCGGTGTTTATGATGCCGGGAAACTTGCCGGATATCCTTGGGACTCACCGCATCATCAGCGTCAAGTGATGGGTTATAACCTGTCTTCCACTGGCCAGTGAGTGTAAGCGAGGACCCATAAAAAGATCAGATTGACGAGAGGGATAAAGGCTAGAATTGTCCAGAGCCGCGAAAAGCCCAAGCGGTTCAGAATACGAGCAACTGGAATAGCAAAAGCGAATATCCAAACAATCATGATGACGATCTGCCAAAGTGCAAACCCTTCCATCATCATATAATGATCCATGGGTGACCTCCCGTTCATCTTCGTCAGGATCGAATATCCTTAGGAAAACGGCGAAGGTCAAAGAGAATATTTATTGATCACAAATGCTTATATTGAAATCATGGACACAGATTTCAGGGTACTGCAGTTGCTTTTAAGCTGGCAGGAAATGCTTAGCTTTCGCGGTCTGCGATGTAACGCGCCAATGTCTTCATGGTGTTGGCCTTCTCGCCGTAGGGTTCGAGAAGTTCATCTGCTTCGTTGATCAGGCGAGACAGTTCCTGACGGGTTTGGTTTTCACCCAGCAAGCTGACGAGAGTTGCCTTGCCAGCTTCCGCATCTTTGCCTGTCGCTTTGCCAACAATCTCTGCATCGCCCGTTAAATCCAGAAGATCATCTGCCATCTGGAAGGCGAGGCCGATGATTTCACCAAAGCGGGTGAGGCGGGCAATATCATCTTCTGAAGCATTTGCCAGAATTGCACCTGCACGACACGCATAGCGAATGAGGGCGCCAGTCTTCATGGCTTGAAGTTGGCGGATCTCTGCTTCGGTGCGGTCACGGTGTTCGGAGGCAAGGTCCAGCATCTGGCCGCCTGCCATTCCGCCAATACCAGAAGCGCGTGCAAGTTCCTGCGATAAACGCAGGCGGATTGCGGCATCTGGATGAACACTTTCATCAGCGATGAAATCGAATGCGATTGTTAAAAGCGCGTCACCTGCAAGAATGGCTGTGGCTTCGTCAAAGGCTTTGTGTGTGGTTGGGCGACCTCTGCGCACGTCATCATCATCCATTGCGGGAAGATCATCATGAGCGAGAGAATAGCAGTGGATGCATTCCAGAGCAGAAGCTGCCACCAGCGTTCCATTGTCTGCATGTCCAAACATGCGAGCTGTTTCTACCAGCAGAACCGGGCGAAGACGTTTTCCGCCAGATAGAGCCGCATAGTTCATAGCTTCCAGCAAGCGTTCTGGACGAGCTACTTCTTCCTGAAGGACTGTTTTGCCTAGAAGAGCAGTGAGTGTTTCTTCAAGAGACTGAGCGGTTTCGGTGATAACCAAATTCAGAGCAACTGACACAGGATCACATCCTAAAAAGAAGAAGCTAAAGTACAGCAGAACAATAAAAGTGCATTCTAATGAAGCACTGAGCCTAGTGTTCGTGTGTCCTGAATTCTCGCGGAGGTCAAGCAAATTACTAAGGATCTGTGAGGGCCCTACGTATTTTCTACCTAGTGAAATGCAAGTGAGATTTCCCGTGGAGTTGCATTGTGACAGGTTTTTTCATTAGGTTAAATCGAAAGTTACCTAAGGTTATGTAATGATGACCTTGCAATAAGGCACCCTAGATAAGTCAGCTATAAGAGATGATGGGGGAATGGAATGCGTGCACTCTCCAAGATTTTGAGCAAGTTTGTCCGAATAGGCCAGCTAACAATTTTCGATGCCAAAGGGCGTGAACATGTCCATGGCGGCAAGGTAGATGGCCCCAATGCTGCCCTGCGTTTTCATAATAACAAACTTCCCTATACGCTTCTGTTAGACCCGGAGCTGAAAGCTGCTGAAGGCTACATGGATGGCGAGATCACCATGGAAGCGGGCTTTACGTTGAACGATCTGGTGGCTGTGTTTATGGCCAATGAAGGTGTGCTGACAGAACACCCGTTGCAACGCATTTTGACCTCCATGAAGGAAGGACATTCGCGACGCGGCCTTGGCTTAAACTTGAAAAAGAACAAGGCGAAGGTTCGCCATCACTACGATCTCTCCACCGATCTCTATCGACTGTTTTTGGATGAAGGGTTGAACTATAGCTGTGCCTATTATCGGAGCCCTGACGATACTCTTGAAGAGGCTCAACAGGCCAAGCTGGACCATATTGTTGCAAAGCTTGATTTGAAACAGGGAATGTCCGTGCTGGAAATCGGCGGCGGTTGGGGGTCTTTGGCGCTCCGCATGGCGCAGGCTGGTGCGCAGGTGACATCCCTCAATGTTTCGACTGAGCAGATTAAAATTGCGGAAGAGCGTGTAAAAGCGGCTGGCCTTGAAGATCGGGTTGAATTCGTTTGTCTGGATTACAACGAGTTCGAGGGCGAGTTTGATCGTGTTGTCTCGATTGGGATGATGGAACATGTGGGGCATGGCAATTTTGGTGCTTATTTCAACAAGATCCGTGATTGCCTGAAGCCAAATGGTTACGCCATGATCCACTCTATAGGGCGTAGTAGTCCTCCTGGTGTGACCGGTCCGTTCTTGAGCAAGTACATCTTTCCCGGTGGTTATTGCCCCTCCTTATCTGAGACCTTTGCGGATATTGAAAAGACGGGCTTATGGGTGTGTGATAACGAAATTCTGCGATTGCACTACTATTACACCATCCGGGACTGGCGTCTGAAATTTGAGGCCAACCGGGATAAGATCAAAGAGCTGTATGATGAGCGCTTCTGCAGAATGTGGGAGTTCTATCTGTCTGGATGTGAGATGAATTTTTTGCATGGGCGTCTCATGGTGTTTCAGCTTGTCCTTTCCAAAGAGCGGGATGCAGTGCCAATTATTCGTGACTTCATTGGAGACAATGAACAGGCGATGATGGCCCACCGTGATGACCGGCGGAAAACGGCTTAATCTGTTTGGTCCAATTATATTTACAAAGGCATGCTCGACGTCTGAAAGAATAGATTTTGAGTATGTCTCGGTTTGCCTTGTTTCGGAAGTGGCTGCTGTTTAACCAATTTGGTTGACTGGGGAAATTCTATTTTGTGCGACTGGTGTTCTTGACCAATGTATGCCGTCACCCTAACTTTTGCTGGTTTTCGGGCTAGTGAAAAGATCTGGTGATTGATGTTTGATGATATTCCGCTTCCAAGTCGGAAAATGCGAGATGGCGTATTTAATTTAACAGCGCCTGGCAAATCTACTGCCTACGCTATTTTATTCGCGCTCCTGTTTGGTGGGATTGCCGGACATCGGTTTTATCTGCGGAAATTGGGCACGGCAGTTGCTATAAACCTTCTTAACATTGTTGGTGTGCTGATCCTTATTCCTCTGTTTTTGGATGGAGGGGAGGAGGAGCTGCTAACAGCGCTGACAACGGGTCAGATGATCGGGTTGTTTCTTGCAATCGCAATGATGGCGATTGCTGGTTTCTGGGTGTTTGTTGATCTTATTGTGCTGTTTGTTGTGCTTATCCGTGAGAGTTTTTGAGGCGATCCCATCAGGATATTCACTATCTATAGAGCATAAAAAAAAGCCGAAGCTGGGGGGCTTCGGCTTTGCGCTCAAAAGAGCAAGTGGCGGCGCGCATACTTTGGGGGCGGTTACAGAACGAGGGAGAGTTATTCTGTACCGAAGCAGGGCCTGATGGGACGTGCGTGTTTTTATTCAGCTGCTTCGAGCTCCAGTTCCGAAGCTTCAAGGGCGATTGCTGCGGACTGGATTATTGATGCAAAACGAACAGCTGTTTGAACCATTTCTGCAGTGACACCGGCTTTGCGCAGGATAGCCTCATGGCTATCAATACACATGCCGCAGCCGTTGATTGCAGAAACCGCGAGCGACCATAATTCGAAATCAACCTTGTCTACACCTGGCCTTCCGATCACGTTCATACGTAATTTAGCTGGCATGGTGCCGTATTGCTCATTGGAGGAGAGGTGAACAAAACGGTAGTAGATGTTGTTCATGCCCATGATTGTTGCAGCAGCTTTGGCAGCGCTCATCGCCTCGGGAGACAGGTGAGGAGCAGCTTCTGCTACAAGTGCTTTCTTGACGTCTGCATTGCGAGTGGTGATCGCGCAGGCAACAATGAGGCCATATTTTTGCTGGGCAGTGAGAGATTCATCAGTGGCCATTGAGCCAAGGTTCAGGCGAACGTCTTTCGCGAATTCACCGAAACGGGATTTCAGAGAGTCAATGGACATGATGTTACTCCTAATGATGATTAGCGAGAGGCCGCGTGCAAAGTGTTTTTTATTTATTTAGCGAGGCCGGAGCACTGCGATTTTTCGCTTTAGATGCTCCGACCCTGAAAGGTGCCGAGATTAAGCTGCGATTACTTCGCCGCCAACTTCACGGTTACATGGGCAGAGTTCGTCGGTCTGCAAAGCATCGAGAACGCGGAGTGTATCCTTAGGGTTACGGCCAACGTTGAGGTTGGTTGCGTAAACGTGCTGGATGGTGTTTTCCTGATCCACAACGAAGGTGTAGCGGTATGCAACGCCGTCTGGTGAGCGAACGCCGAGGCCGTCTACGAGAGAGCCGTTGGTGTCAGCGAATGACCACATTGGCAGCTTGTCGAGATCAGCGTGATCACGGCGCCATGCGAGCTTACAGAATTCGTTGTCGGTGGAACCGCCGAGAACAACAGCATCACGGTCTTCAAACTCACCAGCGAGGCGAGCGAATTCAGCGATTTCAGTTGGGCAAACGAAGGTGAAATCTTTTGGGTAGAAGAAGATTACTTTCCACTTACCTTCAAAGCTTTTTTCGGTGATTGCTTCAAACGCGCTTTCGCCGTTTTCTTCATGGTTGTTGAAACCAGGCTTTACGCCAACTACTTCAAATTTTGGAAGCTTTTCGCCGATACCGAGCATGGAACTCTCCTAAATATGTGCGGCGCCAGAGCACCACTAATTAGTGATTTTAATGAAGATTTGAAAATTCGCGTCTTCGTTGGGGGCCTTATGCAGCCATTGGTGCCATCGGTCAAAACGATAATAACGAAGATATCTATCGATTAAATCGAATGATCTGCTAGATTATCTCAGGAATGGCCGAATTCAGCCAAACTTAGATAAATTCTAATCTGCGGACTTTGATCTGTGTCATCCGGGCGTAAAATGTTACCCACATTAAAACAGCTTCAGTACTTTAAGACCCTTGCCAAGCACCTCTCGTTTTCGAAAGCTGCAGAGGCCAGTTTCATCACCCAGTCTACGCTTTCCGCCGCAATTAAACAGCTGGAGGGCATTTTGGGATGTGAGCTACTGGACCGGTCCGGGCGCACGTTGGTGCTGACGGATGCCGGGGAGACGGTGCTTGAGAAGGCATCTTTGTTGCTGCGTGATGCTGAAGACCTTGTTCAGGGTGTGCGTGCGCAGAATAAGCCGCTCTGTGGGCGGTTCCGGCTTGGTGTGATCCCTTCCATTGCTCCTTTTTTGCTACCGCGGTTTTTGCCACGCTTGCGCAAGTTGTACCCGGAGCTGCAATTGTTTCTGAGGGAGGACCTTTCGCGCAATTTGATGGCTGCTTTGAAGGAGGGGCGTATTGATGCTGCTCTTATGGCGCTGCCCTATGACACTACGGGGTTTGAATCAAAAGTGATTGGGAGTGATGCTTTCTATCTGGCAGTGCCTTGCGGACACCCGCTTTGCGGTGCTGCGCAGGTGAAGATGGAAGATCTGGCAGATGAGGTGTTGTTGCTGTTGGAAGATGGGCACTGTTTACGCAATCACGTGCTCGCAGCAACGGGAGGACGTATGTTGACGGCTAATGAGGATATACAAGCCACATCTTTATCAACACTTGTACAAATGGTGGATAACGGAATTGGCGTCACTCTGGTGCCACGTATTGCTGTTGATGCGGACATCGATCGCGGGACCTCGTTGAAGCTCATAAAAATTGCCGACGAGAGTGCGCGCCGTGAGATTGGAATGGTCTGGAGACGGAAGTCTTCTTTTGAAGGAAATACGAAATTGCTTTGCGAGGCTCTGGAACGATTCATGATTGAAACTCACAGAGATGTCTCAGCACTTCAGAATGTATCGGAGAAAGGTGCTTGAAAAAAGCGCGTGTAAAGAGGACGCCGCAGCCGCTGAAACGCAGAATCAAGCGTTGGGCCCTTCGGGTGTTAGGTGCTCTGCTGGCTTTGCCTGTGGTGCTGACATTGCTGTATACGGTGGTTCCTCCTTATTCCAGTTTGATGCTTTATCGCACTGTTACGGGCCAACCCGTTTGGCGTAAATGGGTGCCTTTGAACGAAATATCCGTTAATTTACAACGCTCCGTTGTTGTTTCGGAGGATGCTACGTTCTGCCTGCACGGCGGGGTCGACTGGCCTGCTGTTCGAGGTCAGGTTGGAAAGTTGTTTGATGGCAAGCGGCCACGCGGGGCCAGCACCATTACAATGCAGCTCGCTAAGAACCTGTTTTTGTGGAACGGGCGGGATTATGTGCGCAAGGCGCTGGAAGTGCCTTTGGCTTTGTTACTGGATGGAGTTCTTTCCAAGCGACGGCTTTTGGAAATCTATCTGAACGTTGCTGAATGGGGTCCCGGCATCTATGGAGCCGAGGCTGCTTCGGAAACTTTTTTTGGGAAAACCGCTGCAAAACTATCGGCGAATCAAGCCTCGTTGTTGGCTACAGCGCTTCCTAATCCTATTGCGAGAAACCCCGCGAAACCTGCCTCTGGACATCGCAGGCTTGCCGGTATAAACCGTAGCCGAGCTCAAGTGGCCGGCGAAGTCCTTAACTGTATTTCGGCGTTGGAGAGGTAGTGCGAAATTAATTTCGTATAATGACTGGCAATACCTTTGGTTTGCCTGTATAACCCCCGCCATTCTGAGAGATTGTGTATTTCGCACGTTGACGCCGCGCTTGTAGTGGCGCGTGCGTTTGTGACGAGAGAGAGAGCTACAATGGCTGTTCCTAAGAAAAAAGTATCGCGTATGAAACGCGGCTTTCGCCGTTCTACCGACGCTCTGGCTCAACCAACTTATGTGGAAGACAAGGATTCCGGCGAACTGCGTCGCCCGCACCATGTTGACCTGAAGTCTGGTATGTACCGGGGTCGTCAGATTCTTCAGCCTAAAGACGACGTCTAAGACTGAAGCGATCACTGCGATTAATATTGAAATGGCCGTCCCTTGGGGCGGCTTTTTCTTTTTGTGGATTCGGTTTGGAATGAAAAAGGCCGCATCACGTAAAGAAGCGACCTTTTTTTGATTGCTGTTAGCGCTGGCTCTCAAACGCCAATCGTGCAGCTAATCCGGCAAACATCGTTCCCAGAATGTAGTTTGCCAGGTTTTTTAGTTTGCCACTGCCACTCAGATATCTTGTGAGATGGCTTGCTGCGATAATGACGGTTCCATTGATGAAAAATCCAACAGTGTTCAATACTGTTGCGAGAACCATAATTTGAGTTGCTATATTCCCAGCCTCTGGATTTACAAATTGCGGGAACAGCGCCAGCACAAAAATCGCCATTTTCGGATTGAGAAGATTTGTTAGGAAACCTTGCCGGAACATTTGATATGTTGAGTGTTTCCCAGCTTCCTTCGGTGTGCTGGAGTTCTCTGGCGTTGATGTGAAGGCCTTCCAAGCAAGAAACATCAGATACGCCGTACCAGCAAAGTGGACCGCATCATAGGCGATTGGAACCGCAAGGAAGAGTTGGGACAAGCCAAAAGCTGCTGCTAAGGCATGGAAGTAAGTTCCAACAGCTATGCCTGCAAATATTGCAAGTCCAGCACGCCGACCCTGAGCAGCGCTACGAGTGGCGATGAGCAACATATCTGGTCCGGGGGTGACTGTTAGAGCGAGGGAGGCAGCAGCGAATAAGAGAAGCGTTGAATAATCTGGCATTGCGATTCCACTCATGTTCCGTTTGCAAAACGGGTGCTTTTATAGGAAGCGCACATGCGCTGCAATTGCGTTTGAGTAAAATTGTAAAGCCAAACAAAATAAAACCGCCCCGGATGAGGCGGCTTCGTTTCTTATTGTTCTGTCGCTTGCGGGCGGCAGAGTAGGTGATTTACGCCTCTGACTCAGCCGTTGGCGACGTACTGTGCGCCGTTGATGGTCATGACTGAGCCTGTCACGAATGCTGCTGCCGTTGATGTGAGGTAGCAGACCATGCCAGCGATCTCTTCTGCCTTGCCGAGGCGTCCGACTGGGATCTGACCAATAATGCTCTCCAGCACCTTCTCAGGCACTGCAGCAACCATGTCTGTATCAATGTAACCCGGGCAGATGCAGTTCACCGTAATGCCTTTGCGCGCAGTTTCCTGAGCCAATGCTTTGGTGAAACCAATCACGCCAGCTTTTGCAGCTGAGTAGTTGGTTTGGCCGATCTGCCCCTTTTGTCCATTGATGGAAGAGATGTTGATGATACGGCCCAGGCCACGCTCGCGCATGCCATCCAAAACAGGACGGCTCATGGTGAACATGGAATCCAGGTTGGTTTTCATCACAGCGGTCCACTGTTCATAGTCCATCTTGTGGAACCAGCCATCACGGGTGATGCCAGCGTTGTTTACGAGAACTTCGATGTCGCCTAAATCGGAAGTGACTTGAGCAATCCCAACTTCGCAAGCCTTTGGGTCAGATACATCCCACTTGTAGGCTTTGATGCCAGTTTCAGCGCTGAATTTGTCAGCAGCTTCCGTGTTACCTGCATATGTTGCCGCAACTGTGTATCCCGCATCATTAAGACCCTTGGAAATTGCCGCGCCGATGCCGCGCGTTCCACCAGTTACAATTGCTACCCTGCTCATCGAAATACCCCCCGCCTTAGGAATGAAATATTAGAAACCACTTTTACAGGTAATAATAATGACGGAGCAAAGACAACTCCGTCATTAGTTAGGGAATTGACTTAAACCTTACGCAGGGAACATAAAGTTCAATTATTCCAAATACGTGACAGTAGTGCCAATGTTGAGGTTATTTTCTCTCAACACACAGTGCGATACCCATGCCGCCGCCAACACAAAGCGTAGCGAGACCTTTTTTCTTATCTTCGCGCTTCATCTCATGCAGGAGTGTTACAAGTACGCGTGCGCCAGATGCACCGATTGGATGACCCAGAGCGATTGCGCCACCGTTCACATTCAGCTTATCCGCGTCGAGGCCGAGTTCCTGACCAACAGCAAGAGCCTGCGCAGCAAATGCTTCATTGGCTTCTACAAGGTCAAGATCTTCAACGGACCAACCTGCCTTCTGAAGGGCTTTCTTGGAAGCTGGGATTGGACCAAGACCCATGTAAGCGGGGTCAACACCCGCCGTTGCCCATGACTTGATGGTTGCCAGTGGTGTCAGACCACGTTTTTCAGCGGCTTCTGCACTCATCAGGACGAGGGCTGCTGCGCCATCATTGATGCCAGATGCATTTGCTGCTGTGACTGTACCTTCTTTTTTGAAAGCTGGGCGCAGTTTTTGCATCGCGGAGATTTCTGCACCCATGCGGATGAATTCATCATCTTCCACCACGCGCTCGGATTTGCGCTCCTTGACGGTGATCGGTGTAATCTCGTCTTTGAACTTGCCAGCCTTCTGAGCTGCTTCTGCTTTGTTTTGAGAGGAAACCGCGAACTCGTCCTGTGCATCACGAGAGATCTGGTACTTTTCCGCGATGTTTTCTGCAGTGATACCCATATGATAGCCTTGGAACGCGTCAATGAGACCGTCCTTCAGCATGGTGTCAATCATCTTGTAATCGCCCATCTTCACACCAGCACGCAATGTCTGACAGTGAGGAGACAGGGTCATATTTTCCTGACCACCTGCAACGATAATATCAGCATCACCGGACTGAATCTGCTGCATGCCCATAGCAACGGCACGCAACCCTGAGCCACACACCTGATTGATGACGACAGCCGTCGAATCATCAGACATGCCAGCTGCGAGAGCGGCTTGGCGTGCTGTGTTCTGGCCCTGACCCGCGGAAAGAACGTGACCGAAGATGATTTCGTTCACATCACCGGCCGCGACTTTTGCTTGATCAAGAGCAGACTTGATAACTGCTGTTCCCAACTCACAAGCGGGTACACTTGCAAAAGCGCCGTTGAAAGAACCGATCGGGGTGCGCGTTGCGCTTACAATTACAACTTCATTAGGCGAGGTCATATGTAATTCTCCAATGTATCTGCCAAGCCGGGCTTGAAATTTAAAGGCGTTTGTAAGTTACGGAGCCGCCGCAAAATTACTCTTCGGCCTCAAAAGCCCTTTGAACTCGTAGAAAACCTAATGGGAACACTATTCAATTTGGTGGGGCCATGGCCAGCTGAATTCGATAATTCCTATTAAGACCATAGTTGACCTATGAAAGCGCTAGCGTGAAAGGTGACATTTAGCTTACTCTGCGGCTACTAGTTAATCCCATACCTAAAGAATGTGGGATAGGGGGAAGCTGGCCGGTACAGTTTTGGATAGTGTTCCAGACCTGCCGTTATAGTGCATTGAGGTACTCAAATCTGATGGCTAAGACAAACGAAGCCACTATCATCAAGAAGTACGCCAACAGGCGCCTTTATAATACTGGAACCAGCACATATGTGACCCTTGAGGACCTAGCAGTGATGGTGAAAGCTGAGGACGATTTTGTTGTCATTGACGCAAAATCCGGTTCAGACATTACCCGGTCCGTGTTGACTCAGATTATTTTTGAGCAAGAAAACAAGGGGCAAAACTTGCTCCCGGTTACATTTTTGCGCCAATTGATCCGTTTTTATGGCGATAGCATGCAAAGTATTGTGCCGAGCTATCTGGAATTCTCTATGTCCTCTCTTACGCGTGAGCAGGATAAGCTGCGCAGTCAAATGAACCAGTCTGTGGGAACTTCTCCATTTGAAGTGCTGGAAGATCAGGTGAAGCGCAATACAGACATGTTCAGTCGTGCGATGAAAATGTTCTTGCCGTTTGATGATACCGGTATGCCTCAGCAACCGGGTGAGACTCCTGCGACTGAAACAGAGGCACAAGTGAACCCTGCTGAAAAGCAGGCAAGCAGCGGCGACATTTCTGACCTGAAAGAGCAGCTTGCAGAAATGCAGAAGCAGATTGCAGCATTGGCTGAAGCGAAGAAAGAGGCTTAAAGCCTCCAGACAGCGCTAAGATTGAAAGCCGGAGGGATTGCCTTCGGCTTTTTTGTTTTGCTAGAGCATGTTGCGTTAATCGGGTTCCCATGCTGCTGCCTTGAAGACGTTGTAGCATTCCTCCTCGGTAACGAGATCACAGACATGGCCAGCCGCCTACCACAGCTCATCTTATGTGCGCGGCAGCTCTGCAGATCAGTGCCTTTAGTTTTCCAGTGTCCGAAGGGGCGGACTCAATCAGACGTGTCTCTTTGGGAGACGAGCCGGTGGTTTTGGCCATGTTGGTCTTCAACGCAATCGCATCGATAAATCCTATGCATGGCAACAGGTTACGCATAAAAATCGAGGATGCGTGATCCAAATATGACGAGTCTACCAGACGTCAGGTCGCTTCTGTTCTGCGGCTTGGGCGTCTTTTTTGACCAGCATAACTTAATACCAATAGCAGCATCTTTGCAGGGACTAAGCTGCCAATTAATTCATCCAAACACAAACATCACCACGAGGCATAACCTGTGGTGTTGAAGTTGGGAAACCCGGGAACGGGTGTGGCAAGGCGTGCAGGCGGTGCCTGCGCATTTGGTAGGTAGTGAGTCTTCGGCATCAGCTGACACGCCTTACCCAGACACTTTTTGTGAAGCACCAACTCTCCCTCTGAAGACGTCAATGACAGTTGACCACCAAGGCAGTCATACCTGCCACCGCTGAACGCCAGTTCGAGGCCGGTCCCATGTATCCCGAGCAACGCGGTCTTGCTCGAAGTGTACTTCACCGAACCACCGAGAAGATACGTTACCTCCACTCAACAGCCCCATCCGGCCCACGACTCCCTGACGGACGGCCCGTCAAAGGCCCGTGTTCGTGGGCACATCCACAAGAGTAAGGTAGCTTTTGAGGGCGGGGATAAGATTATGCGGCCTATTTGTTCCCGTGGCCTTGGGTAGATAGGGAGAGGCCTAAGCTCTTGGCTCTAGGTCCCAGCTCGAAGGCCGGGATGACAGCAGCGGTGTTGAGCAATGCAACTTGACCCGCTCAGATGTCATCCCGGGCGAAACAACGCGGAGACCCAGGAACCAGAGCCGCTCACTCCAACATCTCAACCAGCATACCGCATAGCAAACCAACGCAATTCCTCCGGCAACTGTCAAAATACAAAAGCCGACCTGTTTCCAGATCGGCTTCTCTTCACTCCAATGCAGACGAAGGCTTAATAGCCCAATGCGCAGCCATCTTTGCGGGGATCAGAACCGCCAACAAGACCACCATTTGTACGATCAAACAAGATCGCCTGAGATCCGCCAATTGGCTCGCTGGGTTGCTCAACCTCATGCCCCAGTGCTTTAAGGCCTTCAATCGTGCTTGCAGGAACAGATGTTTCTGCCTGAAGGGCCAAAGACTTCTCATCCATAAACACACGCGGACAATCAATCATCTGCTGCACATCCATACCGAAATCCAGATGGTTGGAGAGCACATGTGCATGGCCGCAAGGTTGGTATCCGCCGCCCATCACGCCAAAGGTCATGTACGGCTTGTTGTCCTTCATCGCCATAGCCGGAATAATCGTGTGCATAGGCCGCTTTCCGCCAGCAATTTGGTTTGGATGCCCAGCTTCCAGCGTAAAGCACGCCCCCCGGTTTTGCAGCAAAACGCCAGATTTTGGCGTGGCTATTCCGGACCCGAAACCATGATAGATTGAGTTGATGAGAGACACCGCCATGCCGCGATCATCGACCACCGTCAGATATGTGGTGTCAGACTTAGGTGACAAAATTCCCTCGGCTTGGCGAGGCAGCACAGCCTTAGGGCTGATCAATGCAGCCAACCGGTCGATATGATCACCAGCAAGCAGGTCAGTAGGAGAAAATTGCATGTGGTCAGGGTCAGCAAGGAAACGGTCACGACCAGAATAAGCCAGTTTCGCAATTTCCATCTCAAGGTGGAAACGCTCAGCACCAACCGGGTCCATACCTTTGAAATCAAATCGCTTCATCAGCTCAAGCATCACCAAGGCAACAATGCCCTGCCCATTCGGCGGCAATTCGGCAACAGTAACACCCTGATAGTCTGTGGTGATTGGGGCAAGATCGATAGCCTCATGAGCGGCCAGATCATCCGCTGAGAGATATCCGCCCTTTGCCTGCACAACAGCGGCGATTTCTTCCGCTATAGCGCCCTCGTAAAATGCTTTTGCGCCACCAGAAGCAACGGCTTCCAATGTCTCCGCCAAAGCAGGCAAGCGCATCACTTCACCTTGCAAAGGCGCGCGACCATTCTTGAGGTAGTACTGGCTAGCGCCTTCATCTCGCTTCAAAAAATCAACATGCCTCTGCCAATCAAACGCTGTACGCGGGGTAACGGCAAACCCATTCCGCGCATACCCAATGGCACGCTTCAACACATCTGCGAACGACATCCGCCCATGGTCACGCAGCAGCTTTTCCCAACCTCGGATCGCACCCGGAACGGTTACAGCATGAATGGAATCCGGCGTTACATCCTGCAAACCGTCTTCAATCAACTTTTCAGCACTGACCACTTTCGCAGCTCGGCCTGATGAGTTCATGCCGGAAAGCGACCCATCCGGCTGTGCAACAATGGTGAAGCAATCACCGCCAATGCCGGTCATATGCGGTTCAACAACACTATGCACGGCAATTGCAGCCACAGCAGCATCCGCAGCGGTTCCGCCATCGCGCAAAATTTCTAATGCAGCGTGCGTTGCTAATGGATGGGACGTAGCAGCCATAGCTGACGGTGCAAATACAGGCGAACGCCCTGGGCTTTGAAAATCTCTAAACACGGAAAATCCCTCTTTATTATTTGGCAAAGCATTCACGGTCCCCAAACGAAGAATACTCCTCATCATCAACCTCTGATAAGACAAGGCGATTCAGCAAAACTATCAGGAAATACTTATGACGCAATTCAATCTTGACCACGCCCGCAAGATCATTTCATCAGCCCAGACGAAAGGCGTAGAGCTGGGACTCAAGCCTTTAACCGTCGCTGTTCTGGATGCAGGTGGACATCTCGTTGCTCTCGAACGTCAAGATGGCTCTTCCATTCTCCGCCCACAAATTGCAATGGGCAAAGCTTTTGGCGCGGTCGCTGTTGGGGCAGGGTCCCGCTGGCTCAATGAAAATGCACAGACTCGCCCACACTTCATCCAAGCGCTGAATGGTGTTGCAGGTGGTGGCATCGTTCCGGTTCCAGGCGGAGTTCTGGTCCGCAATGCAACCGGGGATATTCTGGGTGCAGTTGGTATCACAGGCGACAGCTCCGAGAATGATGAAGCCGCAGCAATTGCTGGTATTGAAGCTGCTGGTTTCAAGCCAGACGCAGGATAATCGAAAAAACTACGGTAACTGCTGGAGTGAAGCTATTTCAGCAGTTATCGTGGAGGCCTTACTTCATTTCTGTATTTTAGGCCGCGCTCAATGATTATTCGTTTTGTTATTTTTGATATGGACAATGTCCTTTACGATTACGACCACCCCAAACGCCTCACTGCTCTTGCCAAAATGACAGGCCGGCCGGCAGGTGACATCGACAGGATTGTGTTCGCTGGTCCCGAAGAAGATGCTGCCGAAAAGGGTACACCCAACACTCCCGAAGAATATCTGGCCCAATACCAGCGTTTGTTGGAGCATCCTATTTCACGTGAAACGTGGGTCGATATCCGCCGGGATATGATGACTGAATGGCCAGACATGCTGGCACACGTGGAAGCAATCAAACAGGACCATGAGGTCGCGCTGCTCACTAACAACGGCATGATGTTGAAGGATGCTCTGTACGAGGTCGCTCCAGCGCTAGAGCCAATATTCGGGGATCGTGGTCATGCATCTGCTGAATTCGGCACACGCAAGCCAGATCCAAACATCTACCTCATTCTCTGTAAAAGATATGGTTTCAAGCCAGAAGAGACCCTCTTTATCGATGACCGACTTGATAATGTGGAGGGCGCACGCGAAGCGGGTTTAACGGCTTATCAATTCACATCCGAACCTGCTTTTGCCAGCTATGTCCGCACATTAGGGCTATTAAATTAAGCGACTGCAATAAATTGTAGGCGCAGCGCTAACAGACCATTCAGCAACTTGTTAGAGAGCTCAACACCTAAGCTCTTTATCTCCTTAATCTCTTCATCTCACCAAAGAAAAGATGGAGTGTCAGCTGTATCTGCGCCTTATCATCAGTTCAGCAATCCTCACAGCTTTCATGGCGTTAGCTGTCATTCCTCCTGTTGCCATAGCAGGGCATTCAGTGGATTGGCCACGCGGATGGTTTGCGATAACGCTTGTTTATATTGCACAAATCGGCATTGGGCTTTGGCTGGCCCGCGTAAACCCAAGATTGCTAAAAGAACGAACCACCTTCCCCAAAAAAGTTGATGAGCAAGACATTTGGGCAACCGTATTTTTGGTTATCTGCGTCTTTCTCTATTTTGCTGGGACGGCGCTGGATGCAAAAGCATGGCACATGACACCACATACAGGAGCATTCACGTCCGTACTCCGCGGTTTGTTTCTCTTCTTATGCGGTGTTGCTCTTGTTGTCTGGACCATCAGCGTAAACCCTTTTGCCACACCAACCGTTCAGGTGCAGGAAGACCAACATCAATACGTTGTCGATACCGGGCCATATGCCTTCATCAGGCATCCCATGTATCTTGGCTTGATGATGTGCTTCGCAGGGCTGTCGCTCATCCTCGGCTCCAACCTCTTCGCAATTCTGGCAATCCCATTGGTGCTCTTAGGGTTTTGGCCGCGCATGGTAGAGGAAGAGCAAACCCTCTCCACCAAGTTACCCGGTTACAAAGGCTACCGGAAACAGGTCCGCCACCGCATCTTTCCCTGGATCTACTAGAGCATGTTGCGTTAATCGGGTTCCCATGCTGCTGCCTTGAAGAAGTTGTAGCATCCTCCTCGTTAAAGAGATCGCAGACGTGGCCTACCGCCTGCCGCAGCTCACTGAGTGTGCGTCAGCTCTACGGATCAATTCATTAGTTTTGCAAGGGCCATCTCAATGGGATTCAAATCCAGGCTATGAGGTGGGAGGGGAAAACACGGCCCGGTAGCCTTCATTGTCACCGCTGGGGTAGGGCTCTTGTGTGATGACAGGTTATCGAAAAATGGGATCTGAAACAAAAGCACGAAGATTTTCTAGGTGACTTGAGGACGTCGCCATTTGGGGACGATTGGGAACCTATTGCGCGTACGTGAAGCTCGTATGACGTGGTTTCAAACATGATACTGGATGATGCGGCCTTCGCCGATTTGGCGGGGGGCGCGGGCGGTTGCGATGTAGCTGTTGATGCCGTCTTCTGGTTCTACCCGGCGATGGGTTCTCAGGTGGGCAGCGTTTTCTTTGACGGCAATGAGGTGCGCGACGAAGGCTGAGTTGCTGCGGAAGATGACGATTTTGCGCTGCGGATCCAGGTGCAGGTTTGCAGAGCTAGGTTGTGTAGTTGTCTGAATGTCATCTTGAGTAGCGAGTTGTTTGCCGGGCGCGCCATAGTTGTCTTTGTTTGAGACAGGGGCTTCTCTGTGATCGCGATTGTTGGCCCGGCGCGGATCAACACTATCGCGGTTGCGATTGTTGGCGCCTACATTGGTGTTTATCGTTTTTCCAGTGCGGGTGACACGCATAACTTTACTCCCCCGACTGTCTCAAAATGAGACGATTGCCAGTTTCCTGACATTCAAGTCGCAAGGCGCGTGCCAAACATTAAGTATTTATTAGGATTTTAAATATTTCGATATAGATATGAAATATTTAGTGATGGGAATGCTAGTTATTTCAATAGGTTACAGTTTGTCGATCTGATCTTCCGGGCCAGTGACAAGGAGGGTGACGCCATCCTCTGTGAAGGTGCGTTCTATGACTTCCAGCTGTAGCAGAATGATCTGGCGTTCCAGTTCGGCACTGCTGGAGAAGCTAGCCGAGACACTGCGGGTTTTTAGGCGTAGCCATGGCACAAGGTCTGCTTCTCGAATTACGAGATTAGCAGCGCCTGAATAAGCACGAGCTAGGCCGCCAGTACCGAGTTTTGTTCCGCCAAAGTAACGCACGATGATAACGCCGACATCCACTAGATTGGCGCCAATGAGTGTTTTGAGCGTTGGCATACCGGATGTGCCAGACGGTTCGCCATCATCTTTGCCGCCTTCATCTATGCGCCCCTCGGGAAGCATACGTCTGAAAGCGGTGACGTGGTGGTTTGCCTTTTTGTGTTCATCGCGAAGGTCTGCCAGTGTCGACGCGAAATCAACATGGGGCACCAGAAAGGCTAGAAAGCGGGATTTCTTTTCCTCTAGTGAGGCGAAGTATTCGCGTTCGACGGTGAACAAGGGCATGGGGTCATGCTCCCATTGGCTCAGTGGATTTGAAATGTTTGGACAGCTTGAGCGTCTGGCCCTGATAGTTGGAGCCGATCCCTTCGCCATAGAGCGTATCTGGAACTTCTTCCATGTGCTCATAAACAAGACGACCAACGGTCTGGCCGTGTTCAACGATGAACGGCACGTTGTGAGAGCGCACTTCCAGTACTGCTCGAGAGCCTGCTCCGCCTACGCTGGAATGACCAAAACCGGGATCAAAGAAGCCTGCGTAGTGCACGCGGAACTCACCAACCAAAGGGTCAAACGGAACCATTTCTGCTGCATATTGCGGAGGAACGTGAATAGCTTCCTGAGAGACAAGGATATAGAACTCGTTTGGATCTAAAATGAGCGTTGCATCACCGCGATTGTGGAGTGGTTCCCAGAAATCAGCAGGGTCGTGTGCGTCTTTGCGGTCAACGTCAATCATACCTGTGTGGCGCTTGGCGCGGTAACCGATGAGGCTGCCTTTCAGATCGATAGAAACCTGAACGCCGTTGTTGATGGCGTCTTCATCCATGCCGCCGGAGACCAGCGTGTGCTCCTCATGTATGGCTTTGAGGTCTTTGTCATTGATGATGACTTCACCATCGCGGAACCGGATTTGCGAAAGGCGAGAGCCTTCGCGCACCAACACTGGGAAGGTTTTTGGGGAGATTTCGGCATAAAGTGGCCCAGTATACCCAGCTTCTACACGGTCAAAGGCGCGGCCTTGATCGGTGATGACGCGGGTGAACACGTCAATCCGGCCCGTGGAGCTTTTTGGGTTTGCTGTTGCGGATAATTCGGCAGGAAGAGCTAGGGATTCCTGAAGGCGGACGATATAAACGCAGTTGGTTTCCAGCACAGCGCTCTTAGAAAGATCGATCTCGTGCAGGATAATTTTTTCCAGCTTATCTTCCAGCTTGGAATTTGGGCCGGGTAGGAAAGAAGCGCGTACACGCCATGCTTTTGCGCCTAAACGCAGGTCAAGGCTGGCAGGCTGGATCTGATCTTCATCAGGCGCATTGTCAGCGCGAATTACGCCTTGCGCAAACATGGCTTTAATCGCTTTTGCCGGAAGAATGCCCGTCATTGTTGGTCTTGTCCCACTCATACTCAGTTCGTCTTGCTACTGATTAACGTAAGTTTGATCGAACGCCAAGCCTGCAACCTATGCTGATTGATTGACCCTACTGTATTTTCGAGATAAAAATGCTGCATATTCCGTGGTGTTTTGGTCGACCGGCTTGCAGCCACGTAAAACAACTAGCTAAAGGGTCGGGTTCTTGTATAGACCTCGGCTCGCGCCGGGGTATTTTATTGAAGGGGCACACTGTAAGCCTCTTCTGGCAGGAATGAGCGATGACAGACGCAAAGAACTGGAAGCCTGCAACACGGCTTGTTCATGGGGGCACTACACGCTCCAGCTTTGGTGAAACATCCGAAGCTCTTTTCCTTACGCAAGGGTATGTTTACGACAGCTCAGAGGCTGCGGAAGCGCGCTTTTTGGGCGATAATCCGGGGTACATCTATTCCCGGTATGCAAACCCGACTGTAGGGATGTTTGAAGAGCGAATGTGCCTTCTTGAAGGGGCGGAAGCTGCACGCGGTACTGCTTCTGGTATGGCGGCTGTTAATTCTGCGATCATGGCCTGCGTCAAGGCTGGCGACCATGTGATTGCGCCGAAAGCGCTGTTCGGTTCCTGTCGATACATCATCGAAAAATTGCTGCCACGCTATGGTGTGGAATCCACGCTGATTGACGGTACTGATATTGAACAATGGAAAGCAGCTATTCGTCCAAACACGAGAGCGGCCTTCGTTGAAAGCCCGACCAACCCGACGCTTGAAGTGATCGATATTGCTGCTGTGGCAGATATTATTCACGAAGCTGGTGGACGCCTTATAGTAGACAACGTGTTTGCGACGCCAATCTGGCAGAGCCCACTGGCTTTGGGTGCGGATGTGGTGATCTATTCTGCGACTAAGCACATTGATGGGCAGGGACGTTGTCTGGGTGGTGTCGTGCTTTCTGACGAAAAGTGGATTGTGGAAGAGTTCCATGACCCGTTCAAGCACACAGGCCCGGCTATGAGCCCGTTTAATGCATGGGTTCTGCTCAAGGGTTTGGAAACGCTTTCTCTGCGTGTTGAACGTCAAACTTCAACAGCTGGCAAACTTGCAAATTTCCTTGCAGATCATTCTGCAGTGTCCCGTTTGGTTTATCCGGGCCGTGATGATCATCCGCAGGCTGATATTGTGAAGAAGCAGATGCAGGGTGGGTCTACTATGCTGGCGTTTGATCTTGCGGGCGGCAAAGAGGCTGCGTTCAAGTTCTCCAATGCGCTGGATATTGTTAGCCTTTCCAACAACCTTGGAGATGCGAAGAGTCTGATTACGCATCCGGCAACCACCACGCACCAGAGCGTGGCCGAAGATGCTCGCGTTGAGCTTGGCATCACAGACAAGACACTGCGTCTGTCTATCGGCCTGGAAGATCCTGAAGATCTGCTGGAAGACGTTTCACGAGCGCTGGATAGCTTAAAAGCTTAAAGCTGCCTGCTTGCATAATATGTGTTTAGGAAGGGCGCCTTGTATGGTGCCCTTTTTGTTGGGTGGCTTATTAGCCTGCGCCAACAGCCAGATCGCGGCGTGCGCCTGAGATGGTTACGATAAACCCGGCGATAACATCCAAAAACGTGATGGTCAGCAGAAGGAAGAAGAGCGGCGTCGCAGCTTCCTGCACCGATAGAAATTCGATGATGTAAGCAACAAGGATGATGAGGGATAAACTGTGATCGACCAGAGAGATTGCAGAGGTTCGTGTCGCTTTGATGATCTCAACAAATAGCAGCACCAATGATGCGCCAAGCAGGATTGTTGCTACATCCAGTGGAACGACCAGGCCGGATGGAAGAGGGATGCTGTAGATGACAGCAGCCCAAGGGGTGACATTGTATCCTTGATCCAAAACAGGTTCCAGCCCATCAAACCAGCGAAAGGCTACAGCATTGTAAACCAGAAGCGGAAAGAGCGTGAGCGGAATGGCCATCATTTTAGATTTGCCTCAGTTGCTAAGAAAATAAGGTTAAAAGATCAATGACGCTAAGTTAACATAGGTCAACCAGTAATTGCGATGCTTAGTTTTCTAGGCCTGAGGAGTGCAGTATTTGCAAATTTTCACATCCCGCAAGGAGGGTTGCACGCTCAAGTTCTGATGTGATGCGTTTAATGCGGCCTTTGCCCAACTGAATGCCCGGTTCTGGCCAAAAGCCTTTCACGACTAGTGCGTTGCTTGCTTTTTCGCGTTTCATATCAATACGCCCGATTAATTTGTCCCCTTCCATAACTGGGAAGACGTAATAGCCATATTGTCGCTTGGCTTCAGGCACGAAAATCTCGATGCGATAATTGAAATCAAACAGAAATTCAGCGCGTTTACGGTCGCGCAGGGCAGGATCAAACGGACTGAGCACGCGAACCCGCTGGATTGGATCGTCTAAAGCGGAGAGCTCATCTTCGATATGAGGGCGAGCAAAACAGAGTTTTGGTTTGGTGCCCTTGGCTGCTTCAATCTCAACCTTGATGATCTCATCACGCTTAAATGCCTGCTCACACCAACTCCGCGCATCTGCAAGGCTGATTTTATCCCAATAGGCTGCAATTTCATTAGGTGTTGCGAAGCCCAAGCGATCCAGTGCTGAATTGCAAGCCCAATCGATGGTTTCTTCTGGTGCTAGTTTCGTATCGCGATGCGGGTTGGGAATAACGCGCTCCGTGAGATCATAGAGTTTTTGGAAGTTCTGCCGATGTGAGACTGAGATTTTACCCGTCCGCCAGAGGTATTCCAGAGCGGTTTTTGATGGATTCCACTCCCACCATCCACCTTTACTGCGCTTTTCATCCTTACCTACGTCTGAGGTGCCTGCAGGGCCATTCTCTTCAATGTGCTTCAGAATATTGTTTAGCTTGGCTTGATAGTCAGGGCTGTGCCAAACTTTCCATCTGGTATGCAAGCTTTCCGAACTTTGTTTGAAGCGGTAATGCCAATGAGGGAAAAATTCCGTTGGGATTATGGACGCGTCGTGCGTCCAATGTTCAAACAAACTGCGATCATTCTCCAGCAGTTGAGCAAGATGTTTGGGGCGATAACTTTGACGGCGAGACCACAGGATCATGTGGTGCGCCCGTTCCACTGTGTTGATGCTATCCACCTGCACAAAGCCAATGCGCTTGATCAGGTTGAGGAGATCCTCGCCTTTTGAGGAACCCGTTGGTGCCTCCAAAAGGGCGTGCTTATGCAAGAATAAGCGGCGCGCAGAGCTGTTATCGAGTTTCAGGAATGTCTGCGCGTCCATAGATGCTAAACCTCAGGTGGATGTTCAAATTATGCCTAGAGGCTAGGAGAGGGGACGTCACTCCGCAAGCAATTATACCAAGAAAAGTGTGGGTTTGTTCTTTTTATGTTCTGTGCTCTAAGGTCGTGAGGGGAGAAGCTGCTTTACTTATGAACTTTGCCTCTGACGGGAATCTCCCTCGTCTGACTGCACAGGCGACCTGATGTAATTGCTATTTAGGAGAGGAGGTTTTCTGGAGTTCTTTTGGGAGAGAATTTAGCAGGTGGCACGATCTGAAGTATTTGATTTCTAAATGGTGCATTTTGTATGACTGACACAAGGGTTCAAAAAGAAGTCGCAAATTGGTTCACGGCTGAGTTTCTTCCTGTTGAATTGGGCGAGGCGTTTTTTGAAGCAAAGGGATGTTTATGCTGGGGCGGAGAATGAAAATTTTATGCACTAAATGTTTCTAGGGAAAGTAGAACCGTTGCTTCAAAAGAAGTAACGGCGGCTTAGGCAATCAAAACCCGCAGTGTTTCTACCGCGGGCTTGTTGAGAATGTCGGATAGTTCAGCTCCAACCGATGGCCATACTTGCTGTGTAAGTTGCTGATGGCTTGAGCGTAATTGCAGTATCCATTGCATCTACACGTTCAACGCAGACAAAATTAGCCTCTGCCCCTGCACCAATGTCAGCGACCTTTGCCGCGGCTTCTCCGGGATTCCAGACCATGCAGGATTTCTGGTCACCTGAGATTGAGATCTGTCCCATTGGGCTGTTGAGGAAGAGGTGCTCTGGAATGCCAGAAAAGAAACGAGTTGTGGCCCCTTCCAACTCAAGGGGGCCTTCTACATTTATCAAGCTGTCGTCGTTCATGCGGTCGATACCGTGGCAACCCTCTAAACCTTCAATGCTGACTTTGTTGGTATCGCCAATATTGAAGTAAGTATGGAATGCAAACTCTAGGCGCTGGGTGTTATTACTTTTATTCTGGAATGACAGTTTCATCGTCAGCTGTGTGCCAGCCGTGATTTCCAGTTGGCTCGCAAAGGCTACCGGCCAAACCTCGTGACTTTTTGGGCTATCGGCTAAGACCAGCACTATTTTTGTTGCGCCATCTTCGGTCTGCTTTACGCTTGCAACAGCCCAATCTACGACGCGCGCAAAACCATGCATCGGCTGGTTTTCAGCTATGCCGGGGCCAAACCATGGCAAACAAAGTGGTATACCGCCGCGGATAGGGGTACCTGCAGTAAGCTCGCTTTTGGGTGACATCCATAGCAAGTCTGGCTTGCCTTTTGGAATGAATGACATGACATGAGCACCGTTTAGAGCAATCATCGTCTTGGAGTGCGCGTTTTCGATGAGGATAGCTTCTCGAGTCTCTCCTGACTTGAGCTGGACAAAGGAGACGCCGTTAACGCTGGTGGTTTGTATGGTGGATGTGCTTGACATTATGCTGCCTATCCGTGGCCTTGTAAGGAGGACGCCGTCAACTTAACGCCCAGCTGAAGGGGTGTGAAGGTTGGTGACACACTCCTTGGTATGGCAGCGGTGGTGTAGCGCAGCAAGTATAGATGCGGGTATTAAGTAGTCGGCATTATGCACCATAACAAAACCCGCAGTGTTTCCACCGCGGGTTTGTGATTGTTAGCAAAGCTAAGAACTCTCCGGCCTTTAGGCGTTTGTGAGTTCGTTTGCTTTGATCATTTTGTTGCGCTTTGCTAGCGTCCGCAAGCGCAGGGCATTGAGGCGGATGAAGCCAGCAGCGTCTTTCTGGTCGTAGGCGCCGTGGTCATCTTCAAAGGTCACTAGCTCTTCTGAGTAGAGAGAGTAAGGAGACGCACGACCAACAACGATCACGTTGCCTTTGTAGAGCTTGAGTTTAACGGTACCTGCCACAAGTTCCTGAGACTTATCGATCATTGCCTGCAGCATCTCACGTTCTGGAGAGAACCAGAAACCGTTGTAGATGAGTTTTGCATAGCGAGGCATCAACTCGTCTTTGAGGTGCGCGGCGTCGCGGTCCAGAGTGATGGATTCCATCGTGCGGTGTGCTGTCAGGAGGATAGTTCCGCCTGGGGTCTCGTAAATACCGCGGGATTTCATGCCAACGAAGCGGTTTTCAACCAGATCGAGGCGACCAATGCCATTGTCGCGACCATAGTCGTTCAGCTTGGCAAACAGAGTTGCCGGAGACATGTGCACGCCGTTGATGGAGCATGCATCGCCTTTTTCAAAGCCAATTTCGATCTCAGTTGCTTCGTCAGGTGCATCCATCGGGCTGACGGTCCGCTGGAAGACGTATTCCGGAGCTTCCTCATTCGGATCTTCCAGGACTTTACCTTCGGAAGACGAATGCAGCATGTTTGCATCTACGGAGAACGGTGCTTCGCCGCGCTTGTCCTTTGGTACCGGAATCTGGTGCTGTTCAGCAAACTCGATCAGGTCGGTACGGGATTTTAGCGTCCAGTCGCGCCAAGGTGCGATCACCTTGATGTCTGGGTTCAGGGCGTAGCATGCCAGCTCGAAACGAACCTGATCGTTGCCTTTGCCGGTAGCCCCATGCGCAACAGCATCAGCTCCAGTTTCCTCTGCAATCTCGATGAGACGCTTGGAAATGAGCGGGCGTGCGATGGATGTGCCGAGAAGGTAAACGCCTTCGTAAACTGCGTTAGCCCGGAACATTGGGAACACGTAGTCCCGAATGAATTCCTCTCGGAGATCATCAATGTGGATTTCTCGAATGCCAAGCAGTTCAGCTTTTCGTCGGGCTGGTTCCAACTCTTCACCCTGACCTAAGTCAGCGGTAAAAGTTACAACTTCGCAGCCGTATTCGGTCTGCAACCACTTGAGAATAATCGAGGTGTCGAGCCCGCCAGAATAGGCTAGCACAACCTTTTTGATGTCGCCTTGGGCCATAGATTAATATCCAAATAGTGTGTCCTGGCGCGTATAGCGCCTACGGGGCGCAATTTACCGAGCGCAGCCAGCAACGCAAGTAGCTATTGGTCATTGAATGCGAATATTTTAAGCGTCGAAGTACTCAGTCTTTATACGTTGGTCATATTAGTCGGAGCGGGAAAATTTACACGGTGGTTTGTATTTCAGATAAGCATTTGAAATTATTGAGATATCAGTGGTTGAGTGGGTCGCTTGATGGGTTGTTGTACGAGTAAAGGGGCCGTTGAGCCTCAACAAAACTGTATGATCTCTCAATAATTTAAACGAGAGAACATAGATGTTATTGACCGAAATTGGCCGGTTTTTCTCAGGGTCTCTGCACCATCCACTGTATATACGAAGGTTTCCCTCAGGTGAGTGCGTGTATTTTTAATGGTGTCCGGTGTTTTGATTTTTGATCAAGGTTCTGGACGTTAACTGAGTCGAATCCAGTTAGTTTGATTTATGGTTCCCAGTTTTCAGGAGCTAACTCAAATCCTTCAAACAGAAAACCAGGAGCGACCGTGCAACCCACAAGTGTCCATTCGCCAAGGCTCTGAGCAGACTGCCAAGCTTGACGTGGGACGATTCCTTGCGGGCGTTCGCCCTTCATAATGTCCATGCCCAGAGTGAGGTCTGTTCGGCCTTCTGCTTCTGAACTGATGGAGAGGAGGAGAGGTGCGCCACCGTAATAGTGCCACGTCTCGATGGCATCAATTTTGTGCCAATGAGATTTCTGGCCTTTCTTCAAAAGATAGTAGATTGCAGTTGAATACCCACGTCCAACAGGACCTTCGGTATCTCGAAAAGTCTCGGCGTAATAACCCCCTTCGGGGTGCTCTATCATTTTAAGCGCAGTGATAATGTCTTCAGCTGAAGTCGTGGCGGTCAGTTGATCTGACTTCATCAGAAAATATCCTTGCGACGTCGGATTTCAGCAAAGATATCCGCTGGATCGGCGTCGACCATATTCAGGGTTTTCTGTATTTCAGCATCTCTAACGCGCAAAAATGGGTTGGTAGATAGCTCAGCTGCCATTGAAGTTGGCAGGGTTGGTCGTCCTACTTCTCTCAGAGCTTCAATGCGTTTTGTACGCTCCTGAAGAGCCTGATTGTTTGGATCGATAGTGAGTGCAAATTTGGCGTTAGCCAATGTGTACTCATGGCCGCAATAGATGGTGGTTTCTGGTGGCAAGGTGTTTGCCAGGTGGCTGAGGGATGCCCACATCATTTCGGCATCACCTTCAAACACTCGGCCACAGCCCAACGCGAAAAGCGTATCTCCGGTATGAGCTATACCTGCTTCCTGGAACCACCACGAGATATGATCCAATGTGTGACCGGGAGTGCCGATTGCCTTTACAGCGATTGGACCAACGAGGATGTCATCACCGTCTTCGACAAATTTGTTGAGGCCGGTAAGGTGCTGGCGGGCTCTTTCCGGGCCTGTCACCTTTGCGCCGGTTTTTTCGGAAAGCTCAGTAAGACCGCCGACGTGATCCCAATGATGATGGGTTATCAAAATGTCGGTGAGTTTCCAGCCAGTTTCCTTCAAGACTTCAAGGTAAGGCGCTGCTTCCGGTACATCTATTGCTACAGTGCTTCCGCTTTCAGGGTGGTGAATGAGAACGCCGAAATTATCTTTCAGACAACTAAACTGCCGTACTTCAACTTCAATCATCAGCGCGCTCCCAGACATGCAACAAAATCACAGGGGGATCATGGGTGGACACGCTGGTAAATTCAACAGCAAATTGACAAAACTCTGGGTGTGGTTGATTTATGATTGCAAATCATTTGGAAGAAGCGTTGCGTCGCAGCCTTAGGCACCCCATGATAATTAAAGGCAAGACGCGGAGAGCCAGTTGTATCTTGATGTTACTCATTTGAAAGAGTTCTACGATCTGCCGCTCGGGCGTATGCTCCGAGTGCTGGTTGGGAGCCGCGTAAAAATGCTCTGGCCGGAAATGCGTGGGCAGAGTTTGCTCGGCATTGGGTATGCTGCGCCGTATCTTCGGCCCTACTTAAAGAAGACCAATCGCGTATTTGCCGGTATGCCTGCTGCACAAGGGGTGGTGAAATGGCCTCGTGAGGTGGAAACCCCGAACAAAGCATTTCTCATGGAAGCCGGACAATTGCCGCTTCCAGATTCCTGCATTGACCGAATTTTGCTGGTGCATGCATTGGAAATGGCTGGTGAACCGGGTGCAATGTTGGAGGAAGTTTATCGGGTTTTGGCCCCCGGCGGGCGCGTTATGGTCATCGTACCGAACAGGCGCGGTGCATGGGCGCGGTCTGAGGTTTCGCCGTTTGGATACGGTCGGCCCTATTCACGACCGCAGCTGGATAACTTTCTGAACAATCACCATTTATCCGTGATCTCTCGCGAAGAGGCGCTGTTTGTCCCACCGACAAACTCAAAACTGGTGTTGAAGAATGCACGCAGTTTTGAGCGTCTTGGGGCTGTTGCCTGGTCTGCTTTTGCAGGGGTGCTTGTGACCGAAGCTGAGAAGCAGATTTACCGTGGCATTCCACAGCGTGCAAGCAAGGTGGCGCGTGTTTTACGTCCGGTTTTTTTGCCTGATGGAAAACCGGCTGGTGCTCAGGTGCGTACTAACCACGAATAATGCAGAGGGCTCTGCCCAAAAATGTACCTGAGGTTGCCCCAATAACTGACGCGAATGCAATCAGGAATACCGGATTCGTGTAAAGATCTGGGTTCACTGCATTTATCGCTTTACTCGCATAATTTATTACGAATTGGGTCATGAGAATGCAAAGAGTAAACCATTCGCCTGCAAGTGTGACCTGATCTCCATCTCGCGCCAACACCCAGCGTTTTTGCAAATGATAAGCTGCTCCAGCTAAGAGCGCGTATACCAAAAAGAATGCGGACCAGCTGAGAGACGGGTTTGGTAGGGTAATGATGCCGTTGATGGTTATGAGGCCTAAAAAGGGCAGGAAATAGGCGGTTTTAACTGAGGTTTGCCGTTGTTTTGAAGATTTTATGCCCAAAAAAATCAACAGGGCAAGCAAGGGCCATACCCACAAAGGGGCACCGGTAATGAGTTGTAGCATCTAAGGTTCCTAAAAATATATGTGTCGATAAATTAACTATTTGCGTTCCAGAAGGAATACGGCCTGATCGCCGATCAGGTTCCAAACCCACCATGGGGCTTTGAAACTGATACGTTGGCCTCTGGCGTCCAAAGCTTCTGCCTGAATGACTTTGGCGTCGACTTCTTTTGACAGTTCAACAAAGTCCCGAATGGTGCAGAAATGGATGTTTGGCGTGTCGTACCATTGGTAAGGTAGGTAATCTGTCACGGGCATTCTACCCTTGAACAGAAGCTGCATGCGGTTACGCCAGTGACCGAAGTTGGGGAAGGAAACCACAACTCGTTTGCCGATACGCAGCAACTGCTCCAGAACTTGCTTAGGGTCCATTGTGGCTTGCAGCGTATGGCTCAGGATGGCGTAGTCGAACGCATCATCCGGGTAAGCTTCAAGGTCTGTATCTGCATCACCTTGAACCACTGAGAGTCCGCGGGAAACGGCTTCGTTTACGCCCTGCTGAGCAGTGTCAAATCCACGCCCATCAACGCCTCGTGTTTCTATGAGGAGTTCCAGCAGTTTCCCAGTCCCGCAGCCAATATCAAGCACGCGAGCGCCCGGTGTTACAAAATCGCAGAGAATTCGATGATCGCCGCGTACATTTTTCAAATCAGACTTCGTCATAATAGGTCTACCTGTATTGAATGAACTTCATTGTTTCATGCGGGCGATGGTTATTCGCCATTGCCGGGGGCGGGGATGCCCCGTGCTTTTGCAGCTCCTGTTAGGAAGCCACGCATGGTTTTGAACAATTCAGGTTCATCAAGCAGGAATGCATCATGACCGCGTGAGCTTTCGATCTCAACAAATGAGACGTTTGCTGCTGCAGCGTTGAGTGCGCGGACAACATCTTTGCTTTCCGAAGTTGGGAAGAGCCAGTCGGTTGTAAAAGACATGACGCAGAAGCGCGTTGGAGTATGCAAAAAGGCATTGGCGAGCTTGCCGCCATGTGCTGCTGCAAGGTCGAAATAGTCCATCGCTCGGGTGACGTACAAATAAGAATTCGCATCAAAGCGATCTACGAATGTCATACCCTGATGGCGCAGGTAACTCTCGATCTGGAAGTCTGCATCAAAACCAAAGGTGATGGCTGAGCGATCTTGCAGATTACGTCCGAACTTGCTGTGCAGCGAAGCGTCCGACATATAAGTGATGTGTGCTGCCATCCGTGCAACAGAAAGGCCCTTGGTTGGGCGCTTGCCTTCCTTGGCATATTGGCCGTGGCACCAGTCAGGATCTGCCATGACTGCTTGCCGGCCAACTTCATGGAAAGCAATGTTCTGGCTGGAGTGCCTTGCTCCGGATGCGATTGGAACGGCGGCGAATACCTTTTCCGGATAGGCTGCGGCCCATTGCAGAACCTGCATGCCGCCCATGGACCCGCCAACCACTGCGAACAGTGTTTCAATGCCCAGAGCTTCAACCAGTTTGGCCTGCGAGCGAACCATGTCGCCGATTGTAACGACGGGTAGGTCAAGGCCGTAGGTCTCGCCAGTCTTTGGGTTGGCTGAGGCTGGGCCTGTTGTTCCAAGGCATCCGCCGAGGACGTTGGCACAGATGACAAAATATTTGTCAGTATCAACAGGTCTACCGGGACCAATCATCATAGACCACCAACCGGGCTTGCCAGTTACCGGGTTTTCTGAGGCCACATACTGATCGCCGGTTAGAGCGTGGCACGCCAAAATAGCGTTGGTTTTGTCTTCATTGAGCTCGCCGTAAGTCTCATAGGCAATCTGCCATGGGGCAAGTTCTGTACCTTCATCGAGGCGTAAAGGGTTTTCTGGTCCAAATCGCATGAGCTTGCTGGCAGGCGTATCCATCTGCTCCATTGCAACACTGGTTTGTGTTGAGGGCGAGGTAATCGGAGTCTTCTCCGGTGTAGCGCTGGCAGTCTCAGTCATGTTTTCTTCCGAGTGCTCGTTGAAGCGAATTGGGCGTTCCTCTAAGGGATTGCAAGTGCGTTTTTGCTATGTGCCTATTGGCAGTGTGTCAATGTTTTCTTTTGCTTTCATCCTCGGAGTTTTCTATGAATTCGCTAAGGGACTGTTCAATATTTTGAGTGAGTTAGTACAATGTCTGGGTCTGCATCTGCGGTGGGTGGAAAAAAGAGTTTGTCTCAAGTCCGAGATAAGCTGGATGAAGTTGATGATAAGTTGCACGCCTTGTTGATGGAACGAGCGGACTTGATTGAGCATATTGTTGCGGCAAAAGCTGAACAAGGTTCTATGCATGCTGTTTTTCGTCCCTCTCGTGAAGCAGAAATTATGCGGCGATTGGTTGAGAACCATAAGGGAGTTCTCCCTGTTCTGTCACTTGAGCACATCTGGCGGGAGGTAATATCTTCCCTCACGAATACCCAGACAACTTATCGTGTGCACCTTGACGGCAGCGCTGATCGAGTCGCGATGAGTGAGTTGGCACGGTTCTATTTTGGGTTTGCAATTGATTTTCTGCGTGAAATTGACCCCTCTGCCGTTCTTTCTGAAGTTGATAATTCACAGAGTGATCTTGGAATAGTCGCTTTAGAAGAGCGTGCTGACACGCCTTGGTGGCGTGGGCTGGGTGAAAGGGAAGATGGTTCCAAAGGGCCTTCTATTATTTCACGGCTTCCGTTTTTGGTAATGCAGGAGCGGCCTGCTGATTTGCCAGTGTTGGTTATTGCTGCGCAGACAGTGGAGACTGAAAAGCCGGATATTTGCATCTATGATGTGCGTTGGACGGGCACTATGCCGAACTCATTGATGCATAAAGGTATCGAAGTGTTGAGTTTTTATCGCAGCTTTGAAGGCGTAGATGCGCTATTGGCTGTACCCGGCGACATTTCTGAAAATGAGCTGACTGGAATTTTTGGTGAGGCTGAAGCCATGCCAGATAAACTTAGGTCAGTTGGTGGATACCCTGCACCGCTTGACCTAGATGATGAATTTGATAGTGAAGTAGACGCAAATATTTAAGCTATGCGGTTTTTGAATGAAGGAATGATTTGATGGAAGAGCAGGTAGTACGCCCTGTCCCTCGTGCTGGTGTGTTGGCAATTGACCCTTATGTGCCCGGTAAAACGAAGGCAAATGGCGGACATAAACTGCACAAACTCTCTTCTAACGAGTCTCCTATGGGGGCAAGCCCTAAAGCGTTGGATGCATATCGTTCACTGACCGAGCTTCAATTCTACCCGGATGGCAGCGCCTATGAGCTTCGCGAAGCGATTGGTGAGGTTTACGGACTGAACCCTGAGCGGGTTCTTTGTGGTTGTGGTTCTGATGAAGTTCTGAGCCTTCTCGCCTATGCTTATTTGAGTGAAGGCGATGAAGCGATTTACACAACGCATGGCTTCCTCGTTTACAAAATTGCTATCCTTGCTGCAGGTGCAAAACCTGTTATCGCGCCAGAAAAAGACCTGACAACGGACGTAGATGCGATTTTGGAGCGTGTGACCGAGAAGACCAAAATGGTTTTCATCGCGAACCCGAATAATCCAACTGGTACATATATTCCGTTTGATGAAGTGAAGCGTTTGCACGCTGGCCTGCCAAAGTCCTGTATTTTGGTATTGGACGCAGCCTATGCTGAATACGTGCGCCGCACTGACTATCAGGCGGGCATTGAGCAGGTTAATGATTTTGAGAATGTTGTGATGACACGCACCTTCTCAAAAGCTTATGGCTTGCCAGCCTTGCGTCTGGGTTGGGCATATGGCCCTGAGCATATTATTGATGCACTGAATCGTATTCGCGGCCCGTTCAATATGAATTCAGCAGCAATTGCTGCCGGGGCTGCAGCGGTTCGTGATCAGGCTTTCATTGAGCAGGCTATTAGCCACAATGATAAGTGGTTACCGTGGGTAGTTGGTGAACTTGTTAAACTTGGCCTTGACGTTACGCCAAGTGTAGGCAATTTCATACTGATCCATTTTCCTGAAGAGCAGGGAAAGCGCGCAGCTGATGCGGATGCTTATCTTCTTGAGAGAGGATGTGTCCTGCGGCAGGTGAAAGCTTATGGATTTGACAATGCATTGCGCATGTCAATCGGTAGTGAGGAAGCTAACAAAGATGTTGTTGCTGCTCTCACTGAATTTCTGAAGTAGTCCTAATAGAAGGTTTTCATGTCTGAACCCTTGTTTAGCCGGGTCGCACTGATTGGTATCGGTTTGATCGGCTCTTCTCTTTCGCATGTCATTCGCCGTGAAAAACTGGCGCATGAAATAGTTGTATCCACACGCTCAGAGGTAACTTTGAAGCGTGCGGAAGAGTTGAAACTTGGGGACCGATATTATCTGGACGCAGCAGAAGCGGTAAAAGGTGCAGACCTCGTAATTGTGTGTGTGCCTGTTGGGGCATGCGGCGCCGTTGCTAGGGCAATTGGCCCACACCTTGCCAAAGGTGCCATTGTTACCGACGTAGGCTCAGTGAAAGCAGCAGTCGTTGCTGCGATGAAGCCGCATATGCCGGGAGGTGTCCATTTCATCGCAGGGCACCCGATTGCTGGTACGGAGTATTCTGGGCCAGATGCCGGCTTTTCGTCTCTTTTTGAGAATCGTTGGTGCATTATTACACCAGATGACGAGACCGATCAGGTTGCCATTGATCGCCTGACAGCGTTTTGGGAAGGGTGTGGTTCTCACGTGGATACTATGGATGCTGAGCATCATGATTTGGTGTTGGCTGTTGTATCTCACCTTCCGCACATCATCGCTTACAACATTGTTGGCACCGCTGATGACCTAGAAACGGTGACCAAGTCGGAAGTCATCAAATACTCAGCTTCCGGTTTCCGCGATTTTACGCGTTTGGCTGCATCGGACCCGACCATGTGGCGGGATGTGTGCCTGAACAACAAAGAAGCCATTCTGGAGATGCTGTCACGGTTCTCTGAGGATCTTTCAGCCTTGCAGCGTGCGATACGCTGGGGGGATGGTGACGCGCTGTTCAAGATGTTTACCCGCACAAAGGATATTCGTCAGCAACTTGTCGCAGCTGGTCAGGAATCTGCAGCTCCGAACTTTGGTCGTGAGAACGAAAAGGGCGAACCTGCCGAATAGGCTGATTTTGGCAATACGCGAGATGAATTGGACCCGGGTGAGATGTGAAAATCTACTCGGGTTTTTTGCTGTGCCGATGTCCCGCAATCAATCCAGGGAGATTGCCTGTGTTTTGAAGTGGTGACTGAGACAACTCAATTTTTCGCAATGCTTATTGGCATTGGTTTACTGAGGTTTGAAGCGATGCTTTGTAGGTTGTCGTTGGCTGCATATCCTATGAGTGACTAACGGTCTCTCAGGAGTATCCCAGCAATGAAATTTAATGGATATGCTGCAGTAATTGCAGCAGGTTTTGCCGCTGCAAGTTTTGCCGCTTTAGCATCTAAAGAAGAGAAAGTTCCGGCAGGTCCTGCTGCCATGGCCATTATGAAAGATGTGAATGGCAAGCAAGTTGGCAAAGTTGTTCTGGTTGAGAGCCCAAGTCAGGTTCTGCATATTACTGCTGAGTTTGATGGCTTGCCTCCCGGCGTTCATGGGTTCCACGTCCATGAACAGGGGCTTTGCGAGCCTGATTTTGGCGCTGCAGGTGGTCATTTTGCACCTGATGGACATGAACATGGGATTGAAGTCCCTGATGGGCCGCATGCCGGAGATATGCCGAACCTGCATGTCCCTGAAAATGGCAAGCTTACGGTTGAGTATTTTACTGAGACTTTGGACCTTGCCCCTGATGACAGTGAGAGTGTGATTGGTGGACCGGGTCGTGCTTTCATCGTGCATGATAGCCCTGATGATTATCACAGCCAGCCTACCGGAGATGCTGGTGGGCGTATCGCTTGTGGCGTGATTGTGCCTCTGACCCAAAATGCTGATGGCTTCCTGAGTTATCCGGAAGGTGCGCAAACCCCTGTAAAGTGATTGTTTGGGATAGGATGTTTGGCACTTTCGTACCTGAGGTGAAAGAAGAACCACGGAAGTATGGAATTGGCAAAAACTGGGAGACCAACAGCTTGTTGGTCGTCGCGTTTCATGAATAGCTGGCGAAACTGATGGATGTCAGAGGTGCGCGGCCCTTGCAGGAGCTCATTGGATTTACGTAGTGAACTCCGGGCTGGTCTCCTGACGGATCACGGACGACAACCAAGAGGGCGAAGGCACACCGGAAACGACGGCAGGGGATGAAGTCTGCAGAGCCATAGGTCACTGAGAAAAAATGCGCGAGTGTGCTGCATAGCTGTAACCTATTGTAAAATATAGAAGCCGCTCTGTGACATTATGTGGAAGTCTTTTTGTTCACAGTGAGTTGAGGAGCCACAGCGTTGACCTTGCAGCAAATCCAAACATAAATAACGATAACGTTACTTATGTTTGGAGAAAACCATGGCTCTGGAATTGAGAGATTTGCCCCGTGTGGGTTCGGTTGGGTTTCTACGCGTTGCACTTCTCGGAAACGCTTTGTTTTCGGCGGGGTGTGGGATTTTGATGTTAGCGATGCCCAGTACAGTGTCTGAGGCAATTGGGTGGCAAGGCCCTCATCTTTGGTTCTTTATTGGGGCAGGGCTTTTAGTGTTTGCGGGTGCTTTGGTTTGGCAAGGAGTTCAATCCAACCCGCCAAAGGCTTGGAGCCTTCTTTTTAGCATAGGTGACTATCTCTGGGTTGTTGGCACTGCTCTCTCAGCCATGTTTGCTTGTTCTCTGATGGATAGTGGTGGGTGGATATTTACATGGGGCGTTGCAAGCACCGTAGCGCTGTTTGGTACGCTTCAACTCATGGGTATTGTGAGGCTTTATCGGCAGACAGCTGTAGATTATGCTTTGGTTATATCTGTCGACGTGAAAAGCAACGTGGAGCAGTTTTGGCCTGTCCTTTCTGATCTTGGTGGCATCAAGAAACATACGCAAAACCTAGCCTCTTCGGAGCTTGTTGGAGGGAGAGACCCGAGTTTAGGCGTGAGGCGTGAGTGTGCTTCTCTGGATGGTGCAAGATGGGCGGAGACAGTGACTGCGTGGGTGCCAAGAGATGGATTTGATGTGATTTTCAATGCAGATGAACCAGATTTCCCATTTCCATTCCAAAAAATGCTGGGTGGATGGCGGCTCGTAACACGGCAAAACCAGACCACTGTGAGTGTATACTGGATAGTCGAGCCGAAAGTGCAATTGAGTATTGTCTTTCTTATGCCTGTTATGGAGTTGCGTATGCGAAAGGACATGGCTTCTACTATTAAAAGCATGGACCGGGCTGCGTTGAAAAAGAAGAAGCAAATGGACGAAGTTGCTTAGAGGCTGACGATGGAAAAGATCAAACCAGTACGCACGACTAAGCGTGGCAATAGCCGAGCAGATATTCTGAAAGCGGCTATGCTTGAGTTTATTGAGCGTGGTGTTGATGGGGTGCGTATGGAGCATGTTGCAGATCGTGCTGGTTACAATAAAGCGCTGGTTTATAAACACTTCAAGTCTAAAGAGCTGCTGTTTGAGGCTGTATTGACGGCGCGATTTGAGGAGCGGGAAAAGACACGCTCAAGTGTTTCCGGGTCGCTCTCTGAAATGTTGCTTGTGTGGTCTCAGGCGAACCAAAAAGATGCTGATTTCTTCAAGCTGCTCATGAGAGAGGCTTTAGATTTTGAGGGTGAAAAACTCGTCCATGCTGACCAAAGGCAAGCTTATTACGCTCAGCAAATTGCGGTGTTGGAAAAATTGAAAGAGGACGGGAAATTACCTTCTTCTCTGGATACTCAATACCTATTTCTGGCACTGCTTGGGATGCTTTCGGTTCCTCATCTTTTGCCTCAAGTCACTGAACTGGTTACAGGCACAGCGCCGGGCACCGAGATTTTTGAGCAGGGACAGGCTGTCTTTTTGGACGAGTTGGGTGAGTTTCTTTCGCCCAAATAAAAAGGGAGAGCCGAGGCCCTCCCTTATACAACTCACCATAACTGATGAATTAAGTAGCTTTGTTTGATGCGCGACCAGCACGTTTACGGTCATGCGGGTCAAGCAGTGCTTTACGCAGACGAATGGAATCGGGAGTGACTTCCACGAGTTCATCTTCCGCGATGTAAGAAAGTGCGCCTTCAAGGCTCAGATTGATCGGAGTCGTCAGCTTGACTGCATCATCCTTACCGGAGGAACGCATGTTGGTGAGCTGCTTGCCCTTCAACACGTTAACTTCCAAGTCGTTTCCGCGTGTGTGTTCACCAATGATCATGCCCTGGTACACTTTAGTACCTGGAGAAATCATCATTGGACCACGATCTTCGAGGTTAAACAGTGCAAACGCAACTGCGTGACCATCGCCATTGGAGAGAAGAACGCCCGTGTTACGGCCTTGAATTGCGCCTTTGAACGGCGCGTATTCATAGAATACACGGTTGAAGATTGCGGAACCGCGCGTATCTGACATCAACTCAGCCTGGTAACCAATAAGGCCACGGGTCGGAGAGTGGAATACCAGACGCGTACGTCCGCCGCCGGATGGGCGCATTTCAAGCAATTCGGCTTTGCGTTCTGTAAGCTTTTGAACAACAGCACCGGTGTATTCTTCGTCGACGTCGATGATGACTTCTTCGATTGGCTCAAGGCGCTTGCCGTTTGCGTCTTCCTGATAAACAACGCGTGGGCGGCCGACACAAAGTTCGAAGCCTTCACGGCGCATGTTTTCAATAAGAATTGCCAGCAGCAATTCGCCACGACCTGATACGATGAAAGCATCTGCTTCTGCAGTTTCTGCGATCTTCAGGGCGACGTTACCTTCAGCTTCTTTCATCAGACGTTCGCGGATAACGCGGGACTGAACTTTAGAACCTTCGGTGCCTGCAAGAGGGCCATCGTTCACGCGGAACATCATGGACAGTGTTGGCGGATCGATTGGCTGTGCCAAAATTGGCACGGTGACCTGTGGCGCAACGATTGTATCTGCAACAGTGGTCTTTGTAAGACCAGCAATAGAGACGATGTCGCCTGCGACGCCTTCTTCAATTGCCTGACGCTCAAGACCACGGAATGCGAGGACCTTGGAGATACGACCAGTTTCGACAACTTCACCATCACGTGTCAGTGATTTAACCGACATGTTTGGTGTTGCAACACCGGAGGCGATGCGACCTGTGAGAATACGACCCAAGAACGGATCTGATTCAATGGTTGTTGCCAACAGGCGGAATTCGCCTTCTTCAGACTCTGGCTCTTTAACATGATCGAGGATCATGTCGAAAAGAGGTGCCATGGATTCCTGAGGACCAGTGGCTTCCAGAGCCATCCATTCCTGTTTTGCAGAACCGTAGACGACAGGGAAGTCGAGCTGCTCTTCGTTTGCGTCCAGCGCGCCGAAGAGATCGAACACTTCATCCAGAACTTCGTCAGCACGCTGTTCTGGCTTATCAATTTTGTTGATCGCAACGATTGGCTTCAGGCCAAGCTTAAGCGCTTTGCCGAGCACGAATTTCGTCTGAGGCATCGGACCTTCAGCAGCATCAACAAGAAGAACAACGCCATCCACCATGTGTAGAATACGTTCTACTTCACCACCGAAATCGGCATGACCTGGGGTGTCAACGATGTTGATACGTGTGTTGTTCCAAACCAGCGAGGTGTTCTTAGCAAGGATGGTGATGCCACGTTCACGCTCGATGTCGTTGGAGTCCATCATGCGGTCTTGGGTGCGTTGATTCTCGCGGAAGACGCCGGACTGTCTCAACAGGACGTCGATCAGGGTCGTTTTGCCGTGGTCAACGTGGGCGATGATCGCAATATTGCGAAGTTTCATGGTGGCTCCGTTTGGCCATGGGAAGTCGTGACGTGTGGGAGGATTATGGGAGGCCCAATCCACGCCATTCCTTCAATTTAGGTTTTCTATAGTGAAAGATGGGCTCTTCTATCCTATTTTTGTGTCAATTCAAACAGGCTTGCTAAATAACCGCTAAGTATTTAGTCGGGCATACCTTTTCAGAGGCTGCCTTGCTTGTCTCGGGGCTTCTTGCCCCAAAAATGACGCAATTTATTAGAAGAACATATCTATATCCTACTGCTTACACGATATGCGTATCAGCAGTTTTACAAGCGCATAGGCTTTGTAAATTTGAGTTTAGCTCGCTCGTGTTATCTCATTATTCTTCGCAGAGGAAGCTATAATCTTCGAAAGTCAAAAGGCCTGACTTACGCATTAATCTGGATTGGATACCAATTTCCGCAAGTTCATAGGCATGAATCCATTGGCATTCATCAGGACATCTACCAATGATGTCAAAGCGTTGGCCGGCTTGTATTAAAAACTCTTCAAAGGGTGCCAGATTAAAGAACTGATCCTTGATACCCAACGATATTCCTTCGGTCAACGCGACAAATATCTCCTCGGACTCGGCATAAAGATTCCGCCACATTCGTCCAGGCTTATCTATCTGGTGGTGAAACGCGTAACCACGCTCACGAAAACTCGCTTGCAACTCCTGCTTTTGTTCTTCAAGTTTAGATACCTCAGGAAATAGCAAGCAATGCTCCTTCAATTTAGACCTTTGGATAAAATAAATTGCTGGTATGCGCCGGTTCAAAGACAGCCGCTTGACTACAAAAAGGAATATGACAATCTAATACCATTCAATATCGCAATATTGGGTATTGCAATCCCTAATATTTACACCAACTTATCCGGGGTGGGTAATTATAAAATAATAGAATACCCCTGTGCACGTAATCCCAAAAGTTGTTGGAAAGCCAATGCAATTTGCAACCCAGCAGTGGTTAGAAGAGTGGTTTGCACCCCTTGCCCCAAGTGAGGGATTGAGTGCAACCGGACATGAATGCGTTGAAGTGATTCGCATGACAACTGGCACAAAGCCTCGTGCAGTTATGTATTCACCAAGCATTCGTATAGTTTTCCAAGGGCTGGTTAGAGGGCATCTGGGTAGCCAGAGTTTTCTCTATTCACAGCACAGCTATGTTGCGCTTGTTTCTCCAATCCCGTTAGAGATTGAGATTATAGAAGCGTCGCGTGAAAAGCCGCTTTACGCCGTCAATCTGGCTATAGATATCAATGTTCTAGCCGAGTTGATGTTGTTGATCGAACAGGAGCCGCTCGAGTTTGAATATGGCGAAGCGCTTGGTCGACCTGCCCATTTGTCTGATGAAGCGCTATTTTCTGTTTGCCGTTTGATACAGACGCTAAATAACGAAGAACAAACGAAAATTCTCGCCGACAACTATTATCGAGAGTTTTTGTACCACGTGCTGAAATCCGACTATGGAGCGAGCCTTCGGGTGCTTTTCCAGAATAGTGAGAAATCACAGGGAATGGCGAGAGTTCTTCAGGTTTTGCATGAGGATTTCTCAACAAATTTAAGCGTCGATCAGATGGCCAAGATGGCGTGCATGAGCATTTCAGCATTCCATGCCGGGTTCAAAGGCGCTACTGGGCTGTCTCCGCTGCAATATGTGAAGTCAATTCGCTTGCACAAAGCGCGTTCTATGATGTTGAGCCAAAACATGAGCGCCAGTCAGGCGGCTTATCGTGTTGGGTATGCGAGTCCATCCCAATTCAGCCGTGAGTTTAAACGGTTCTTTGGTAGCTCACCTACTCAGGAAGCCGCAAAGTTCAGAACTTTGCCTTAAACGAGGCGGTTTTGGCAGATACGAATATCAGCACGTACTCCGTAACAATCGGGGTACGTGTTTTTTATTGCATGACCTTTGTAATTTCCCTAGGGTTGCCGTCCAATAATATTATTTTTCATGAAAATTGGTGAAGTGCATATTGGTTAGCTGAATGCCTTGCCTTGGGAATATGAAATGACAAAGGCAAGTGTCACTCCGCCTGAGCCGGTGCTTTCTGCCGGAAAAACTGCGGTATTTGGTGCGCTATTGGTCACGATTGGCCCACTCTCCATGTCACTTTATACGCCAGCGTTACCGGAACTTGCTGCAGCATTTGGAACAAGTGCGGCTATCGCGAAATTGACGCTGACTGTTTATTTCGCCGGTTTCACCTTTGCTCAGCTAATTTGTGGACCTCTGTCAGATGCGTTTGGTCGCCGACCTGTTATTGTTGGATTCTTCAGCCTCTATTTAGTGGGTAGTTTGCTTGCCTGGCTTGCTCCCAATATTGACAGTTTGCTTGTTGGGCGTTTGATCCAGGGTATTGGCGCTTCGAGTGGCATTGCTGTGGCCCGTGCGATTGTTCGGGATCAGTTTTCCGGTGAGGCCGGGGCTCGAATTATGAATTTGCTGGCTGTAATGCTTGGGATTGGACCGGCGTTATCCCCTAGCATTGGAGCGCTCACCCTAGGTGTTTTTGGGTGGCAGGCCATTTTTATTCTAATGGTGCTCTACGCGATTTTCATTCTTGTGATGACTTTGACAGCACTGCCGGAAACCAATCTTCATCGGGACGTGAAGCGCATCCAACCTAAGCGAATGCTGGAGTCTTATAAGACCTTGCTGTGTTCCTTTGAGTTTATGCGCCCATCTTTGATGTTAGGGTTTTCAATCGGCGTTATCTACACGCTCTCGACAGTGCTGCCATTCGCACTTATTGAGCGACTCGGTTTGACACCTCTGCAGTTCGGGTTCGGCATGATTTTACAATCCGGTTCCTTTTTTGCTGGAGGATTGGTGACGCGGTTGCTGCTGAAGAGGTTTAGCTCTGAATCTCTTTTAGCCCCAGCCTTGCTGCTTAGTGCTAGTGGAGGACTCGGTTTATTTGCAATCACACAAATCGGATACCTTAGTTTCCTTAGTATTATGGTCCCGGTTGGCGTCTTTGCGTTCGGTGCATCGATGGCGCTTCCGGCTTTATCTATGCGGGGGATGGAGCCGTTTCCCGAAATCGCGGGTGCTGCATCTGCGCTCATGGGTTTTATGCAAATGGCGGGTGGTCTTTGCGGAAGCTTTGTAGCAGCGGTGCTTGTACCTGATCCGATCGAGGCGCTTGGTATTGTGGTGCCCGGAATGGCCCTTACGGCACTTGTTATCTATTTTCTCCCAGTGAAGAAGAGAGAGCATCTGGATGAGCACACAGCACACCTTTAGGAGCTTTCTTCCCCTTTTCGTTGGTACCGGGGTGTCCCGCGTTGGTTGAGTGATGACAGTTTTGTGTTGTGACTGCCGTTGGGCTGCTTGATTTTTGCTGGAAACACGGGCAGGGGGAGGCTATGAGGGGCCTGAGAGGGAGAGGTGAAGTCCTTATGGCAGAGTTCAATCATCAGATGCTGGATAATTCCAAGCGACCGCTTGTTATGGGCATTCTCAATGTAACGCCTGACAGCTTTTCTGACGGAGGGCAATTTGATGCTCCCGCAGCAGCACTGATACATGCAAAAGAGATGATTGCTGAAGGTGCTGACATCATTGATGTCGGTGGGGAAAGTACGCGCCCAGGAGCAACCTTTGTTGAGGAGCAGGCCGAATTGGATAGGGTCCTGCCGGTACTGGATCTTCTGAAAAACTTGCCCGTTTTGATCTCCATTGACACCTACAAAGCGCGTGTTGCAGCTGAGGCATGTAAAGCCGGTGCGCACATCATCAATGATGTTTGGGGCTTGCAAAAAGACCCGGATATGGCGCGTGTGGTTGCGGATGCTGGTGTCCCTGTCATCATGATGTATAATCGCGTTGAGGTGGACGATACCCTCGATGTCATGGCTGACATGGAGCAGTTTTTTGCCCACTCTTTGAAACTGGCCCGTGATGCCGGTATCCCAGCGGAACACCAGATCCTTGATCCCGGTTTTGGGTTTGGTAAATCACTCTCACAGAACTATGAGATTTTGAAACGCTTCTCCGAGCTAAAAAAATATGGATGTCCTGTGTTGGCCGGTGCATCTCGTAAACGAATGATCGGTTACATTCTGGAAAATGAAGCTTCAGATCGTATGTGTGGTTCGCTGGCGGTGCATACTTTGGCACTGGCTGGTGGCGCGCAAATCATCAGAGCTCATGATGTGAAAGCACATGCTGATGCGACACGCATCTATCAGGCGATGAAAGAATTAGGCAGCAGCCAAGAATGACAGAAGAAAAGATTGTTGCAGCTCTCGGTCTGGGCTCAAACCTAGGTGACACCAAAGCGAATATTGATGCTGCTATTGCGGCACTGGGCGCAGTTGACGGTATCAATGTTCTCAAGAAATCATCAGATTACCGTACCCCGCCCTGGGGTCCGGTTCTGCAAGATGATTATCGCAATTGCTGTATTACACTTGAGACGTCTCTTTCGCCTCGTGCACTTTTGGATGCGGGCCTTGCGGTTGAACTGCAGTTGGGGCGTGTTCGTGATGTTCGGTGGGGCCCTCGGACGATCGACATTGATCTCCTGATCTACGACCATGCAAGCGTGGAAGAAGAGGGACTACAGGTGCCGCATCCACGTATGGGTGAGCGTGCGTTTGTGTTGATCCCCCTTACCGAAATTTGGCCAGATGCCGAATTGCTGGATGGGCGTACAGCAGCTGATGCGTTGATGACTTGCGGCGATAAAGAAGGCATCTACATGCTCTAGATGCCTTCGCTCGTGTTGTTCTGTTAAATGGTTTTCATGCGGGCCATCAGATTATCCTTCATGATAAATTGATGGTACAGAGCGCCGGCAACATGCAACGCGAATGATGCCAAGAGAACTGGGGCTGCCAGACCGTGCAATTCGACTGGTAGTACGGTGATGTTGATTGGCCATGCCTGCCAGTCTCCAGCAATTGCGATGTTCATCAAACCTGCAAGCAGTGACATGCTCATTCCTGAGAGAACGAGGGCGAGAGGTGCTAGGTATAAAAGCAGGTGAACGAGCTTTGAAACTGCGCGCATTGCAATGTTCCACGATGGGTCTGGAGCAGGGCGTGCATGTTTGAACAGCAGGATGATCCGGTAAACCAGAAATAATCCTGTAAGCCCTCCCAATGCGGCATGGGTCATGAAGACATTTAGTTTCGTGGGCGAAATTTCTGTTCCGACCAAAACCTTGCCTAGGATGAAGACCGTGATAATTGTAACGGCAAACAGCCAATGCAAAATGATTGTAGGAGGACTGTATTTGTTTTGAGAGGCCATCTATTTTATCCTTGGCGAAGAACACAAAACAACTTTAGTTTACATGTAAATTAGATGTCAATAATATAATGCGTAAAAATCCTCAGGGATCAAATGACTGAAACTGTCTCCTATCTGCCTTCTATGGGGCGGTTGCTCTATTCTCTCTCCGATTCCGCGTGTGCTCTGGCTGAAGAATTCTTGCGTCCCCACGATATTTCTCTCGCACAATGGGTCGTGCTATCCGCCCTTTGGGGGCAAGACTGTCTGAGCGTATCTGCTCTTGCGGAGTATTCTGGTAAAAAGACTGCAGCTCTTTCCCGGTTATTGGACCGGATGGAGAGTCGAGGGCTGGTAACGCGCGTGTCTGTTGTTGGTGACAAGCGCTCTGTGAATATTCATCTTACCAAAGAGGGGCAGGAGCTTTCTCATCTCATTGGTATGTATAAGCATGTGAATGGAATTCTGCTCTCTGATTTTTCTGAGGAGGAGCAACAGCAGTTGTTTCCGATGCTGGAAAGAATGTTGAAAAATGCCAATGGGCTTGCCGCAAGCTCTTAATGTTTAGAGTTCGAATTTAGGGTGTCTTTCAAAACTTTTGGTATCTCTGACATATATATTCATAAAAATTATATTTTGCCCTTGAAGCTATAGCGACTAGAGGTCTTATCTTCTTTTGCAATGGCAATATTGCATGGAGCGAAACATGTCTAGCGCGGACGATAGAAACCAAGTTGATCCCGATGTGAGCTCCGGAGAGCTTGAATCAAAGTCCTGTTGTTCACATGACCATCAACAAGAGCAAAAGAACACCAACTCCAATTGTGGGGGCGAAAGCAAAGCTCCGGCTGAAGGTGGGTCTAACTGCTCTTCCTCCTCTGAAAAAAAAGGAGGCTGCTGTTCTGGTAAAGCGAATGACGACCACAACCACGATCATACCCACGCTCATGATCACGACCATAGTCATACACAAATGGAAACCCACGCTCATACTCATACCGGTTGCGGTTGTTCCAGTCACAGCGAAGCGGCTATTCCTGATGTGACCAACTGGAAGGGCTCACGTTCTTTCCGTATTGAGGGACTTTGTTGCGCAGAGGAAATGGGTATTCTTCGACGCGTTGTCGGGCCAGTGGTTGGTGATAGTGAATACCTTGCCTTTGATGTGCTCAATGGCAAAATGATTGTCTCACCTGTTGCTAAAGATGTGCGGGATGATTTGATCATCAAAGCCGTTAACGGCACTGGTATGAAGGCAGCATTGTTTGTCGAGGAAGAGGCTGCTGATGCGCGTGTAAAACAGCATCGCCGCCTTGGAACCCTTACGACTACGAGTGGTTTATTTTGGGCTGTGGCTTTAGTGCTGCAATCTGCCCTATACTTTGCGAGCACAACTTCGACGGATCTATTTAGCGTTTTTGGATCCGTTCCTTCCGGCCCTGTTGAGATAATGTACCTCCTCGCGATTGTTGCTGGTTTGAGATTGGTGGCACCTAAAGGCTGGTATGCTCTCAAAACGTTACGTCCGGATATGAACCTGCTTATGCTTGTGGCAGTCATTGGTGCTGTTGGTATTGGCGAATGGTTTGAAGGCGCAACAGTTGCATTCCTGTTTTCTCTTTCACTTTATCTGGAAAGTTGGAGTGTTGGCCGAGCTCGAAGAGCCGTTGCGGCCTTGATGGATATCGCACCAAGCACAGTTCTTTTACTCAACGCTGACGGCACGGAAAAAGAGGTATCAGCGACAATCGTTACGCCAGGGGCGATCTTTATTGTTCGTGGTGGTGACCGTATTCCGCTCGACGGTGTCGTCCGTAAGGGTATTGGTAGCGTTGATCAGGCGCCGATCACTGGCGAGAGTGTGCCGGTGTTGAAGGAAGTTGGCGATAATGTTTACGCCGGTACGATTAACGGTGAGGGTAGTTTTGAAGTAGAAGCCACCAAGCCCGCTGATGACACAATGCTTGCCCGCATTATTCGTATGGTGAGTGAAGCGCAAGCAAACCGTGCAGCCGCTGAACAGTGGGTAGAGAAATTTGCGCGCGTTTATACGCCTGCAGTGATGGTGCTTGCTGTTCTTATGGCAGTGGTCCCCCCACTGGTATTCGGCGCTGTATGGATGGATTGGTTCTACCGTGCGCTAGTTCTGCTGGTTATTGCCTGCCCTTGTGCTTTGGTTATCTCAACACCCGTTTCCATCGTTGCTGGCCTTACTTCCGCGGCGCGGAATGGCGTTTTGATCAAAGGTGGCGTGTTCCTTGAGTTGCCTGCGCGATTGAAAGCACTCGCTTTTGATAAGACTGGTACTATTACAAACGGCTTGCCTGTCGTAACTGATGTTTACCCTCTGTCAGGTCATAGCGTTGAAGAGCTGATTAGACGGGCTGCTTCTTTGGAAGCTCGCAGCACTCACCCTCTTGCGAATGCAATTCTGACGCGTGCGAAAGAAGACAGTGTTGAGTATAAAGCAGCTGAAAATGTTGAGCTGCTACCGGGTCGGGGTCTTTCTGGTCAACGGAATGGAAAGAGCTATTGGCTAGGATCCCGCCGCTTTCTGAATGAGAAGAACTTTGATATTGGCGATGCTGATGCCAAAGCACGTGAACTGGAAGCACAAGGTAAGACTGTTGTTGCTGTCGGTACCGATAGCCATGTCTGCGGTTTGATTGCCCTTGCTGATACTGTTCGCGATACTGCTGGTGAACTGGTTAAACAACTTCACGAGGCGGGTGTTGAGAAACTGGTTATGTTGACCGGCGATAATAAGGCAACCGCAGAGCGTGTTGCTGCGTCTGTTGGCATTGATGAAGTCCACGCTGAACTTCTGCCAGAAGACAAGGTCGCAGCAGTTGAGCGACTTGCGGAAGAATATGAAACCGTCGCGATGATTGGGGATGGCGTGAATGATGCCCCAGCGATGGCGCGTGCCAGTTTTGGTATCGCTATGGGTGCTATTGGCTCAGATGCCGCGATTGAGACAGCTGATATCGCACTGATGAAAGATGATCTTTCTCGGTTGCCTTGGCTGATACAGCATTCCAAGCGAACACTTCGGATTATTCATCAGAACATAGGGTTCGCGTTTGTTGTGAAGGGAGTTCTGGTGGTGCTGACTGCTATGGGCTTTGCAAGTCTTTGGGCCGCAATCCTAGGCGATGTCGGTGCAACGTTGATCGTTGTTTCCAACGCATTGAGGCTTCTGAAGGACAAATCTGAGTAGCTTCGTCCCTGAAAATCTGAACACAGAAAGCCGAGGTCTTTATGAGGTCTCGGCTTTTTGTTGCCTATTTTACATAGAGAGCAGCTTCGTTGGCGATCTCTATATTACGGTTGCGTGCTGCACCCATGATCAGGAACCAATCAATCAGCGTCCAAATGCCCAGAGCACCAAAGGTAATCAGTTTCAAAATACCAAGAACAATTTGACCAGTGTAGAAGCGGTCAATGCCAAAGCTACCTAGAAACAGCCCTAAGACAAGAGCGACAACAGGGTTTTTTCTCTACCAGCGAAGATCATATCAAAATCTTCTCGTTTGTCGGCAGGAATGCAATCGCGCAGCATTTTGAGCTGCATAAAGTAATTCATTTTGTTCATAATGTACCTTTTGACACGCCAGCGCGTGTCGAATTGCAAGCAGATTGGCTAGATATAAGAGTTATTCCGCCCTCTTAAAGATCGTTGGGATTCTTACGCTTGGCGATCCACCAGCTTCCGGATACCCGGCCTGCAACCAGCCAGTATATAAAACCTGCGATGAAGCCGGCTGATGCTGCAATTGAAGAGCCAGGGCGTAGACCTTCTGTCGGATCGAGTGATGTTGAGGAGCTGGAGTAGGCAATGACGCTGCCTGCCTCATTGGTCGCGTAAAACAGATCCGTAGGCAGAGCACCACCAATTCCCCACAGGACCAAAGCGATGATGCCGCCTGCTGCGACGTGGTAGATTACGCCTTTCCATTTCATGAGTTCGGCAAAGCCAATAGCAAATCCGCTTGGGATGAGGGAGAGCGCGCCTATAATGCTTGCAGAAACGGCGGTGCTCCACGTGATCGCTAACATCTGAATAATATCAGCTTCAGGGCCGCCTTGAATACTCAGGGTTTTAAAAAAGCCCCACGAGATGAAAAGACCTGCTGCAATGATTGCTAGTGAGAAACCAAGGGCGATACGGAGTAGCTGAATGAAAAGCTTGGTTCCATCGATCACTGCTCTTAATCCTTTATCGTTGTGGGGTTCGGCTTTTCCAGAAAACAACAGCTGCCACTATGCAAATGATGACTTCAAATGCAAATGTCCAGTGTAAGACAAAGCTCCAGATATAGTTTTCATAGACAGCCGGTATTGTGATGAGCTCAATTTTCATTTGAGAAAAGGGAGCCATCCATAAAACTGGCGCCGCTATACTGTCCAATACCATATGCAGCATACTGCCAAAGCCGAGACCAAGGAGTGCAATGCTTAACCTCCTATGAAAACGGATTAAGAGTAGAGAAGTGATAATTACGATGACCCAAGTCACAGGCCAATGGGTAATATAGGACCTATGATGGGTGCTCTGACTATCGATCAGATAGAAATAAAACATATCGATATCAGGTAGGACTCCACCAATCGAAGTCCACAACACGATTGCTGCTGCGTCAATTTTATTGAGCTTCGCGCCTGCTTTGCCAAGCAAATAGCTGGCCGGTAAATGAGCAATAAACACTTTAAAATCCATTGATATAACAATTGGATGGCAGCTTTAGCTAAAAGTGTGGCAAGAGTGAGTGGCTTTTGTGCAAAATAAAACCCGGGTACGTTTTCCCGCCCCGGGTTTCGTATTAGTAACATGAGATTTTGAAATTATTGGGCCTTGCCTTCAGCCTGTGCTTTTTCAAGTGCTTCACGTTCTGTTTTACGAAGGCGTTCAGATGTCGATTTCAGCTGACCACATGCTGCGAAAATGTCCCGACCACGCGGTGTGCGGATTGGAGAGGCATATCCAGCTGCATTGACGACATCTGCAAAGCGTTCAATTTGTTCCCAGTCGGAACACTCGTACGGAGAGCCCGGCCATGGGTTGAACGGCAGCAGGTTGATTTTTGCAGGAATCCCAGCCAGCAGCTTCACCAGCTTCTTTGCATCCTGAAGGCTGTCGTTGACGTCCTTCAGCATCACATACTCAAACGTGATGCGCTTTGCGTTGGATACGCCTGGGTAATTACGGCAGGCATCAAGAAGTGTTTCCAGATTGTACTTCTTGTTGATTGGTACAAGCGTATTGCGCAGCTCATCGGTCACTGCGTGCAATGAGATTGCCAGCATACAGCCGATTTCATCACCAGTTCGTGCAATCCCCGGTGTAACGCCAGAGGTCGACAAGGTAATACGGCGCTTGGAAAGGGAAAGCCCATCGCCATCAGATGCGATGAGGAGTGCCTTTTTGACGTTCTCGAAATTGTAGAGCGGCTCACCCATGCCCATCATCACGAGGTTCGTAATGCGGCGGCGGTTGGATGTGGACGCACCCAAACCACCTTCCGGTGCATCTGCATCCGGGAAGTCGTTGAGGAGATCTTTTGCCAGCATCAACTGAGCTAAGACTTCTTCTGCTGTGAGGTTGCGCACCAACATCTGAGTGCCGGTATGACAGAAGGTGCAGGTGAGGGTACAGCCAACCTGTGAAGAGATGCAGAGCGTGCCGCGATCCTCTTCAGGGATGTATACAGTTTCAACCTCAACTGGCTTGCCCGCACCGCGTGATGGGAACCGGAAGAGCCATTTACGCGTACCATCGACGGAGATCTGTTCTGTAACGATCTCAGGACGCCCAATGGTAAACGCAAACTCAAGCTTTGTCCGAAGGTCCTTCGAGACATTGCTCATTTTGCTGAAATCAGAAACGCCGCGCACGTAGAGCCAATGCCACATTTGGTTGACGCGCATACGGATTTGGCGTTCAGGCACACCAGCTGTGGCAAGAGCTTTGCCAAGCTCCTCACGATTGAGGCCGATAAGGGACGGCTTGTCCTCTACAATACGAGGTATTGCAGGAGTGGATTTTACTGCGCTGACTGCCGCGGGATCAGCGGAGTTGTGCGCGATGTCTAACGAAACCGCCATGGTCAATTCACCAGTTGTTCTTAGATAGCTTGGGCTTTAAGCAGTCTTTCTTACAGGCGTATGAGCACCTGTTGCACCGCTGCTTTAAAAATGCGAGAGGCGGTCGCCAGTAGCAACCGCCTACGTACTCGGCACGCTTATAGCCGAAATCGCGTAGTTTGAAAATCCCAGATCTGAAATTGCGCGGCGGCAAGCTGGCGCAGGCACAAAATCCTCTGAGATTTCAAACTTTTATGTAATCAACGCCCTATTTACAGGCGTTAGATGCGTCTCGAACAGCAGCAGTAATGCCGCTCAAAGAGAATTTGTAGGATGTTTGGGTGCCCCGTGTGGACTGTCCAAAAACAGACATGGCTCTGCCTGCTTTCATGGCGTCAACCAAACGCTTTTCTTCTGCAGCGTTTTGAACCCAAGCCCCATCACCTTTGGTGAACATGGTAAATTTCTGGCCGTCAATGTCGGCTGTTACCAAGGAGCCTGCTTTAAATGGGTAACCCACTATAAAGCTCGGTTCGCTGTTTACACCTTCACTTGGACGGGTAGAAACAAAGAAGAAGACCTCTCCATGATTTCTATCAGTCGGCAGTGATTGTGTTGGTGCAGAAATGGCGTAACACACCTTTCCACCCGCTTGGGTGTTAAAGGTGTAGGTTGCCCAATCCTTGTTTTCTTTCAATAGGGCAGGAGACTGCGCATTTGCAGTCGCGCCCGAAATACCAAGAGCCATAATGGCAGTCATCAGGATACGTGCTTGCATCTTCTCCAAACCGCGTTGCGTGCGACAAAATCTAAGATTCCGTGCAGAACCCATAAAACGTAATGTTAGGGTTACTTTAAAGATGGTTACAAAAGGGTTGATACCCCGTTTTAGCAGATGCAAAAAATATCTGCCAATGAACCTGTTAGCACATGCTGGCTACAGAAATCTGGCGGGAGTGTGGCACGATCCGCCATAATATCAAGCGTAGTGTTCCCAGGTGAACTTTGCTTTGTTCTGTAAACCTCAGTAGATATGTATGAACACTGAGAATTTGGCTTAAACTGCTAGTAACTAAGGTCTAATTGCAGTGAAAGGCATAGATTTTGGGTGTTTTCTCAAACTAAATACCGACAATTCACCCAGTAAAATATATGGGCATCTTTCCACATAGTGTGCACAGATTGAGAGAATATCTTATTTTTTATTCGCTCTTAGCGCATTTTTTTATGGGCGGAAAAATATTTACGAAAGAGCGAATAAAACTAAAAATTTAGCTAGGGTGGTTTCTATGAGGAGAAATAAAGGATGCCACCTTTGGCCTTAGTTATTGAGATGGCGCGCCCTTATTACGAATCACTCAGGATTTGCTTTCAAAGCCAGGGACTTTTCGCCCGGTTCTGAAAATTGGTGCACCATGAACATGTTCCAATAGTGGGTCTTTAGGAGCGCCCGCTGTGATGGAGCGTTCTGCATATTTACCGTGTGCTCTGTATCGATCGTACAAAACCAATGCTGCTGCGACACCTACATTCAAACAGAATTTAGTTGGGATCTTCACTATGAAGTCACAACGGCTTTGCATTTCCTGTGAAAGGGAGCCGCGTTCCGGGCCCAGCACATAAGCAGCCTGAAGGGGGTGGCCGAAGCTTGGCAAGTCTATAGCGTCATCGGTCAGCTCAACACCAACTAGTTTACAGCCGCGCGGAAATTGCATGTCGCTGATCGAATTCCAAGCGAAATACGGCAGGTGATCCGGGCTTTTGGAGGTGTCCGCCTTCATGGCCTTACCAAGGCCTTTGATCTGTGCGTCTACGGTGAAGAAGTAGCTCGCTCCAAATGCGTGACCTGTCCGCATTAGTGTGCCAACATTCATGGATTTGGATAGCCCCTCAGAGCCGATAGCAAAAAAACCGCGCATGCCTTGGAATTCTCATTGTTGATGTTTGAGGCTACATACTCTCAACAATGGGTTTTCTGCAAGCCCAGAGGCGTAGGGCTCCGTCTTAACGTTGTTAAACTGACACCAATGACGGTTTTGAGGTTTGTTTTTGGGGTGTGCTAGGTTTCGAAGAGGAAAAGGGAGCCATAGCTCATGAAAGCCGTTGTCTGCGAAAAACTTGGGTCGCCAAGTGATCTGGTTATTCGAGAATTGGAAGATCCTTCTGCGGGGCCGGGGAAAGTTCTCGTTCGCGTTGAAGCGGCGGCCTTGAATTATTTTGATACGCTCCTCATTCAAGGCAAATACCAGTTTAAACCGGAATTACCGTTTTCGCCTGCTGGTGAGATGGCTGGTGTGGTTGAAGGTGTTGGTGAGGGCGTTACATCGTTTAAGGTTGGTGATCGGGTTGCTTCTTATACGAAGTGGGGCGCTGCTAAGGAGCTGTATGTTGCTCCTGAACATGAGCTGGTCGCTGTGCCTGATGAAGTTTCCCTAGAACATGCAGCTGGTGTTTTGATCACTTATGGCACTGCAATTCATGGATTGCGTGGGCGTGCCAATTTGCAAAAAAGCGAGACTGTTGCCGTTCTTGGTGCGTCCGGTGGGGCAGGGCAGGCGGCTGTTGAGGTTGCGAAGCTGATGGGGGCGAGGGTCATTGCCTGCGCTTCATCACAGGATAAGCTCTTACATGCCAAAGCCTGTGGTGCTGATGAGTTGGTGAACTATTCTATAGGTGGGTTGAAGCAACGCCTAAAGGATCTCACCGGCGGTAAGGGGCTTGATGTTACCTATGACACCATTGGGGGTGATCATGCCGATGATGCATTGAGAGCTATGGGATGGCGTGGACGCTATCTCGTGGTTGGTTTTGCGGTCGGGTACAATTCAACAAATTCCGGCGAACCTAGCACTTCTTAAAGGCTGCGATATTCTCGGAGTGTTTTGGAGTGAGGCTGTTGTTCGGGAGCCGGAAGAGCATCGCAACGACTGCGCGCAACTGTTTGCATGGGTCGCGGAAGGCAAATTGAGGCCGCACATTTACGCAAAATACAGTTTGGAAGACATAGCCAAAGGATTGGAGGATATTTCCAGTCGCAGAGCTAAGGGCAAGGTTTTGTTGATACCATAAAGGACGTGGGAGATTGCTCTCCCACTATCGAAATTAGGCTTCCAGAATTGCAAGGACTGGTGCGTGGTCAGATGGTCTTTCCCAGCCGCGCGCGTCTCTTATAATCTGAACGTCTTTTGTGTGAGCAGCCGTTTCTGGTGTCATCCATACGTGATCCAGTCGACGACCTTTGTTAGAGGTTGACCAGTCTTTTGCGCGGTAGCTCCACCATGTGTAGATCTTCTGATCTAATGGCATGTGCTTGCGCATGGTATCAACGTAGTTGCCTGCTTCTCGAACATCTTCGAGACGTTGGCATTCTAACGGCGTGTGGGAAACAACTTTCATGAGCTGTTTGTGGGACCAGACGTCATTTTCATAAGGGGCGATGTTTAGATCGCCAACAACGACTGATTGGCCATCAAAGCTTTTAAAGTAGCTTTCCATTTCATCCAGAAACTGAAGTTTATGAGCGAACTTGTCGTTCTGTTCAGGGTCGGGAATGTCGCCACCAGCGGGCACATAGAAGTTATGGATGCGGACTTTGCCACCATTGAATGCAACATCCGCTGCGATGTGACGCGTATCGCCCATCTCACAGAACTCTTTACGTTCCACATTTTCGAGTGGCAGGCGTGAGAGAAACGCTACGCCGTGGTAGCCTTTCTGACCGTGCACTTCGACGTGACGATAACCCAGCTTGTTAATCGCAGCAGTTGGAAAGCTGCCATCTGGACATTTGGTTTCCTGCAGGCACAGAACGTCTGGTGCGTGGTCGAGTAACATTTTCTCTACAATAGGAAGGCGGAGGCGGACTGAGTTAATGTTCCACGTAACAATTTTGAGGCGGTTCGTCATTTGCGGATCTGTACCTGATTATGGGAATCACCCCTCGAACCTAAGGGTTAGGGGAGCTTCTGACCAGCAATAATCCGAGAGTTCCTCGGTTTTGTTCACGTTATATTCTTGAAGATGAGTGCTAAATTGCGACTAAAACCCAATGTTTCGTGCTGGTTGCTTGTTAGCGCGATGGTGGCACTCTTTTCCTAAATATGCTGGGTGCAATTGTTGGCTGGCATTACGGTTAGGAAGAGTGACGCATGAAACGCACTTTGATGATTGGGTGTTGTGTTGTAGCTGGCGTGTTGGCTCAAAGTGCAAGCAGCAACAGTCTCTCGACACGTTCTGGTTCAGTCGATTATCCCGGATTTCGTCATATACAGTTTAATGAACGTGGCGATATTATTCCGCCAATCAAGCCATTAGACCGACCTGTTGAACCGGGGGATAGCTTGAGGCCAGGACAGGCACAGCCTTATTTACCTACAACTCGGGATGCTGATCACCCGACCTTCAACCCGCCTCCTGGTGCTTATCCGCCGGGATCTGCACGGCCGGGGTCATTGCCTCCGCCGTTGCCAGGGCCTTCTGGTCCTCTTCGTTCTGCTCCTCCAATTGTTGGTTTGCCGGGACCTGCCGGACCAGCGTCAGGACCTTCCTATGGACGGTGATCGTTTGTACAGCGCCAGGAGAATAATGATGACGCGCTTGATGTGGGCACTTGTTGGCCTCGTTTTTCTAATGATGCTTATGTACGCGAATGATGCTTTTGCGCAGAGGGGGCATGCTGGGTATACGACGACCGGCGTGAATATGCGGACTGGTCCGGGAATAAGATACCCTGTGATCACGACAGTCCCTGCGGGCGGTGTTGTCTTCATCAGTTATTGCACTAAGAATGGAGCATGGTGCGATCTGACTTTTCGGGGTTCTCCAGGGTGGATTTCTGCGAAATACATTCGATATGGTGCTGAGGGGCCGTATTACTCGCGCGCGCTTCCTTATGTTGCGCCGTATATCGGTCTGCCCTTCGTGTATCGTCGTCATCAGGTTTATCCACGATACCCGCGCTGGAGACCTCAGCCCCGACGGCCTTACCCTCCACGGAGAATTCCGGCTTATCCGTTGCGGCCTGCTGATCCAATTGAAATACCCGCAATACCGCTGAGGCCTTCGCGGCCAGCCGCACCGCGGTCTATTCCGGCAACGCCACTGTCTCCTGCACGGTGAGAGAAAGCTCGCGGATGATCTCCGCGAGCCCGGATTGAGTTAGATTTTGTGCTGCCATGGGCTCTGGTGATAAGCGTAGGCATCTCCGATCCGGCGAACATGACCGAGACCCGGGAAAGCATGATGGATGCCGAGGACGGGTGTGCGATCTGATGAAACGCGATCCATTATCTTCCGGCGTGTTTGCCGTGCCATTTCCTGATCTGTATCGAAGGCAATTGTCCAATCAGGATTTCCAAACTGTAAGGCAGAAGAGTTGACTGTATCTCCCCAGATGAGGACCTCCTCATTGTTGGAATGAATGCGTATTCCCATATGGCCGGGTGTGTGACCGGGCAAATGCACAGCATCAAAACCTTTCAGGAATTCACCGTCCTTTTCTACCAGTGTTGTTCGGTTTTTGTATGGGGCACTGTATGTCCGCGCGAGATCGAAGAAACCCTGAAGAGATTTTGGAGATTGAGACCTATAGCCATCATCATGCCAAAAATCGTAGTCCAGTTTATGAGTGATAAATTCGGCATTCGGGAAAAGCTTTTCGCCTGATTTTGTTGCCAATCCGCCAATGTGGTCTACGTGTAGATGAGTTAATATGACGGTATCTACATCGGCAGCGTTGTAGCCTGCACGCTTCAAGTTTTGATGGAAGCGCCCAGCTGTGGGGCCAAGAAGGTCATCAGTTCCGGTATCTATTACAATCAGTTTGTCGCCTGTGTTTGCAATAAACCCATTGACGGATATGGTCATTTTCTCCGTATTTGGGTCCCGGAAATTATGCTCAAGAGTATCTGCTGCCGTTTGTTGGTCAAATCCGGTGACCAGTGCAGGGTCTAGCGCGAGATAGCCATCCAGAATAGCTGAGACTTCTATGTCTCCGACGTTGAAACGGTAGATGCCGGGCACTTGGCTACCAAGTTTTGGGGCCGCCGAATAAACGGAGGAAGAAAGAACCGGTGTTATTGCTGCTGCACCTGCAATTGCGGCGGTTCTGGAAAAAAATGAACGACGAGTAATTGGCATCTTGGGGTCCTTAATATTGGGTGATGAGTGCAATATTGTTGGTCTTGCACTGGAAGTGCAGAGGCCTGACCCTTATCTTGGACATAAGCAGTGCTTATGGGGTTGAGATGGACTTGTTGAATTTGCTGGATAGTTTTGTGCGCGTTGTTGATAGCGGCTCCTTGAGTGGAGGCGCTCGTCTTCGCAAAATTAGTCAGCCAGCAATGAGTCAGCAGTTGACGATGTTGGAGGCGCATTTTGAGCAAGAGCTTGTGTTTCGGACAAATAAAGGCACTCAGCCAACACCTGCAGGCAAGTTGATTTATGAGCATGCTCGCTTGCTGCTTTTGCAAACAACCAAAATGTATTCTGAGATTGAGGAGCTTTCTGGTGCGGAGCATGGCGCTCTTGTTTTGTCCGTCTCTCAGCCATTGGGGGCGGAGGTTGTTACGCCGTTGATGTTTGAGTTGCGCAAAACTTACCCGGATTTGGCGATTTCTCTGCGGATGGAAGACGGCCTTGTTGATGTTATTCGAGATGGTGTGGATCTGGCCATTCGAACAGGAGATATTGGTTTTACCTCCGGCATTTCGCGACGCATAGCGACGATTGATACTTGTTTGGTGGCCAGCCCTGAATACCTCGCGAAGGTGCAAATCCCTGAAGACCCATTTGACCTGACACCTCTCAACTACATCCAGTACCAAGATGGTAATCGTGTTGACTCCCTTGAGCTTCGCCGGGATGGGAAGGTTCATAGTGTTCCTGTGCAGGTGGGTTTTATTGCTGGGCACCCACAAGTGATGGTGCAAGCTCTTCTCAACGGAGTTGGATATACCCGAATGCCGGTCTTTATGGCGCAGAAGTTTCTAGACACTGGCGAGTTTGTGCAGCTGTTGACAGATTGCCTGTGCGAGGAAAAACCAGCCTATCTGGTCTATCCATCTCGGGACACATTGAGCCGGCGCACCGAAGTATTTATTGAAGCTTTGATCGAGCGAATGCGTGCCGTGAAAGGTATTCGGCTTGCTGGGCAACGCACATTGGCTGCTGCGCAACAAGCCTGATGATTGACTCTATACTGGTTAGATTAACTCGTCTGCACGTTCATCAACGATGCGGACAATATCTGACATGATATCGGTTAGGTGGAAATCTTTCGGGGTGTAGACCGCAGCAACTCCAGCTTTTTTGAGTGCTTGGGCGTCCTCAATCGGGATAATCCCTCCAAGGATTAATGGTATATCCTCAACGCCGCATTCTCTCATTTTCGCCAGTACATCGTGCACCAGCGCCAGATGAGAGCCGGATAGGATGGAAAGACCTATGACATGTACGCCTTCTTCCAGTGCAGCGTTGACGATCTGCGCTGGTGTTAGGCGGATGCCCTCGTAAACGACTTCCATACCGCAATCACGGGCACGAACTGCAATTTGCTCTGCACCGTTTGAATGTCCGTCTAGGCCTGGCTTGCCAACGAGGAACTTGAGGCGACGACCCAGTCGATTCGAGAGTTTGGTGACGCTTTCCTGAACTTCAGAAAGATTGCCGTTATCATCCTGAGTAGCTTTGCCAACACCGGTTGGCGCGCGATATTCGCCAAAAACTTCTCTGAGGGCTGTTCCCCATTCGCCTGTGGTTGCGCCTGCTTTTGCTGCAGTGATGGAAGCTTCCATAACGTTGGTGTTTGAAGATGCGGCGGCGCGAAGTTCTTGCAGTGCGGCTTGGACCGCGTTTTCGTCTCGCTGGGCGCGCCATGCCTGAATGCGTTGGATTGCTTCTTCTTCCACATGCTCGGGCACTGTGAGGATGCCGCCATCTTCATCAGATGCGAGTGGGGATGGTTCTGTTTCCGTCCATTTATTGACGCCAACAACGATTTGCTCGCCATCTTCAATAGCAGAGAGGCGCTTGGAATTGGATTCCACGAGTTTTTGCTTCATGTAGCTGGATTCAACGGCAGCAACTGCGCCGCCCATTTCTTCTACGCGAGCAAGTTCTTCTCGTGCTTGTGCTTTGAGGCTTTCGACCTTGGCTTCAATTTCCTTGGAGCCATCGAAGATATCGGCATATTCCAACAAGTCAGTTTCATAGGCCATGATTTGCTGCATACGGAGGGACCATTGCTGGTCAAATGGGCGCGGTAGGCCTAATGCTTCGTTCCATGCTGGCAACTGCACAGCGCGGGCGCGGGCATTTTTGGAAAGAACCACTGCCAGCATCTCTGTCAGAATCCGATAAACGTTATTTTCCGGCTGCTGTTCAGTCAACCCTAAAGAGTTGACCTGAACGCCATAGCGGAATCGCCGGAACCGTTCCTCTTCCACGCCGTATCGCTCGCGGCAAATTTCATCCCAAAGTTCTGTAAACGCGCGCATTTTGCACATCTCAGTGATGAAACGCATTCCAGCGTTCACAAAGAAAGAAATGCGGCCAACGAGGCGTGGGAAGTCGCTTTCGGAAATAACACCGGAGGCCTTTACGTTGTCCAAAATTGCAATCGCAGTTGCCAGAGCGAACGAGAGTTCCTGCACCGGTGTCGCCCCGGCCTCTTGTAAATGATAGGAGCACACGTTCATTGGATTCCACTTGGGCATGTTCGTGTAGGTCCACGCAATCACGTCTGTTGTTAGCCGCATAGATGGTGCTGGCGGGAAAACGTAGGTGCCTCGGGAGAGGTATTCTTTGATTAAGTCATTCTGGGTGGTTCCAGCAAGCAATGTGCGGTCTGCGCCTTGCTCGTCTGCTGCGGCAATATAAAGAGCCAGCAACCATGGAGCGGTCGCATTGATCGTCATGGAGGTGTTCATGCGCTCAAGCGGGATTTCCTCAAACAAGGCGCGCATGTCTCCCAAATGAGAAACCGGTACGCCTACTTTGCCGACCTCGCCGCGAGACAACTGATGATCTGGATCGTAGCCTGTTTGGGTGGGTAGATCGAAGGCAACGGAAAGGCCTGTCTGACCTTTTGCAAGGTTCGTACGGTAGAGCCGGTTGCTGTCAGTTGCGTTAGAGTGACCTGCATAGGTCCGGAACATCCAGGGACGATCCTTAATTGCTCCTTTAGGTGAGCCGGTACTCATAGTCTATTGCCTCCCTGATCCCGTCTGCATTTTATAAAAGATAGGATCATATTTCTTCCTACACCTTTGCATAGGTTTATTTAGGTGCTGCAATGCAACATTAAAAGTAACATCCTTCGCAAGTTAAGCAATAGTTGTATATATTTTACTTACTTCTTGTAATGATAATTCAGAAATAGTCGATATTGACGGGTTGTATTATATTGCGTTGCAGCAAATACTGAGTGTAGAGCGTTTATCGAAGAGATGCTTTTACTCTCTGAGGGAAGGGCGTAGTGCAAGCTTGGAGGAGAATGCCATGAGTTCTGTAGCACGGGTTGTCGAAGCTGGGTCAGAGGGAGAGCCAGAGTTGAAGGACCTTTACGAGATCGGAGAAATTCCGCCACTCGGTCATGTTCCAAAAAATATGTACGCATGGGCTATTCGGCAAGATCGCCATGGTTCTCCAGACACGGCTATGGTCAAAGAGGTTGTGCCGACTTGGAAACTCGACAGTCATGAAGTTCTTATTTTGGTGATGGCTGCTGGCGTGAACTATAACGGCGTTTGGGCCGCTCTTGGTGAGCCTATTTCTGTTATCGACGTTCACAAACACCCATTCCACATTGCTGGGTCTGATGCTGCGGGTATCGTTTGGGCTGTTGGCTCCAAAGTTACACGCTGGAAAGTTGGCGATGAAGTTGTCGTTCACTGTAATCAAGATGATGGCGACGATGAAGAATGTAATGGCGGCGATCCGATGTTCTCAAGTTCCCAGCGAATTTGGGGGTATGAGACGCCAGATGGATCTTTTGCTCAGTTTGCCCGTGTGCAATCGCAGCAGTTGATGCCACGCCCTAAACACCTGACATGGGAAGAGAGCGCTTGTTACACGCTTACACTGGCAACAGCTTATCGTATGCTGTTTGGTCATGCGCCGCATGATCTTAAGCCGGGTCAGAATGTTCTTGTCTGGGGCGCTTCTGGTGGTCTTGGTGTGTTTGGTGTTCAATTGATTGCCGCAGCTGGAGCAAATGCGATTGGCGTAATATCCGATGAAAGCAAACGAGAATACGTGATGTCGCTTGGTGCGAAGGCTGTCATCAATCGAAAGGAATTTGATTGCTGGGGGCAATTGCCGAAGGTGAACTCCCCTGAATACGACAAGTGGACCAAGGAAGCGCGAAAGTTCGGTAAAGCGATCTGGAACGTTACTGGCAAGGGGAACGACGTAGATATGGTGTTTGAGCATCCGGGTGAAGCAACGTTCCCTGTATCGACGTTGGTGGCGAAGCGTGGTGGCATGGTCGTGTTCTGTGCAGGTACGTCTGGCTTTAACCTGACTATGGATGCTCGTTATGTCTGGATGCGCCAGAAACGTATCCAGGGTTCGCACTTTGCGCATTTGAAGCAAGCGAGTGAAGCGAACAAGTTTGTGATCGACCGTCGGATTGATCCGTGCATGAGTGAGGTCTTTTCATGGGACCAGATCCCACAGGCACATGTGAAAATGTGGAAGAACCAACATGCACCCGGTAATATGGCCGTTCTTGTATGCTCTCCCAAGACTGGCTTACGGTCTTTAGATGATGTGATTGAAGCCGCGGAAAAATAAGCGGGCTAACATAAGGAAGTTGGTGCTCTGGTGCTACCAACTTCCTTATTATCTTAAGCTTTCCATATCTATTCCTACAGAGCATGACGTTTCGTTATTTAAAGTTGAGCGTAGATCATCTCTCTGCTTTTCCATTTGCATCATTTGAGTTTTATGGCCGTTATTGGCTATTGTTTTTCTATTTGAGGTTACTACAAAATTACATCATATTTCTATGGGGTTTTTCTGTAAAAGAAAGCTTAAAATAGTTGTTTTGCTTAGTTGAATTTTTTTTCTTTTATTTTATGTTTAAATTGATGAGAAGATGGAGTTGTAGAAGATTTATAACTTTATACTCAATGTATCTCTCAAGTATATCTTTTCATATTTATTGCTCTGAAATATATTGAGCTGATAGCTAAGTTGACAGAAACTCGAATATAACTATTTTTAACCGCAGCAGTTGATGCGCTCATCACGGTGTGTCCTGCATTGCTGAGTTTTTGACTTAGTATTTCGGCCAGAACGATAAGCTGTCTTTGGCGGCTTTTCTCTCTGACCGAACAAAATTTGTTTTGGTTGTTTGGAGGCATTACGTGCTGAATTTTAAATTTGCTCTTGCTGCATGCGCTATTGCTCTACCTTTTGCTGTTTCCGCAGCAGAAGCTGCGGATCCTGTTTGTGAAGTTGATCGTCCTATCGTGTTCGCTGGCTTGGACTGGGATTCCAACGCATTTCATACGTCAGTGGCTCAGTTCATCGCTGAAAAAGGCTATGGTTGTGAGACTGATGTAATTCCAGGCTCCACTATTCCGCTTATGAACGGCATGGGACGTGGTGATATTGATGTGACCATGGAAATCTGGCCAGACAACGTTACTGAAGCTCTTGCTGAAGGCTTGGCTAAGAAGCAGTATGTTGACCTTGGTGTGAACTTTCCAGATGCGACGCAAGCCTGGTTCATTCCAAAGTATTTGGTTGAAGGTGATGACGCACCTGCGAAAGGTTTGAAGTCTGTTTCTGACTTACCGAAGTACAAAGACGTGTTTTCTGATCCGGAAGAGCCAGAGAAGGGCCGCTTCTACAACTGTATCGCTGGTTGGGGCTGTGAAGTTGTCAATTCCAAAAAACTTCATGCTTACGGGCTGCTTGATACGTACGTGAACTTCCGTCCAGGTACTGGCTCTGCGCTTGCTGCTGTGATTGAATCCAATATTCGTCGTAAGAAGCCGATTGTATTTTACTACTGGGGCCCAACTTGGGTGATGGGTAAAATTGCGGATGATCTGATTCAGCTGGAAGAGCCTGCTTACAACAAAGAAATCTGGGACAAGATGGCGGCTGAAGATGATCCATCTAAGGTGACTGAAGCTGTTGCATATCCGCTTTCTGCAGCATATGTCTATGCCAGCACAGAGTTCTACAACGCAGCGCCGATGTTTGTTGAGTTCCTGAAGTCTTATGAGACCACCGCCAAGGACGTCTCCAATGCTCTTGCATTTATGCAGGACACTGACGGAACCACAGATGATGCAGCTGTTGAGTTTTTGAAAACAAACGAAGAAATCTGGACCAACTGGGTTCCTGCTGATGTTGCTGAACGTGTGAAAGCCGCTCTGTAATATCGAAGGCAGCAAGCTGTTTTTGTGAATTTAAAAATAAGAAAGTGATCACGGGACTGGTTTCCGTGATCCTTGCTAAGAAGAATAAGAGGATCACATGGCTTTCGACGTGTTTCCCGACTTTGGGAAACCTATCCGAACATCTACGAATGAGCTGGTTGATTTTCTCGTCGTGAACTACGGCGATGGATTTGAAGCCTTTTCCAATTCAATACTGTTTTTACTGGTGCGGCTAGAACGAGTTCTCCGAGGCGCTGACCCTATCGTTATTCTGATCTGCATTGGTCTGATTACCTATGCTGCAAGCCGCCGTTGGGGGCTTAGCTTGGTGATGATGGGCGCAATGTGGTTTATCGGCGCATTGGGTCTTTGGGAAAAATCGATGCAAACCGTGGCGATTTTGCTGGTTGCTGTGTTGATCTCAGTTGTTATTGGTGTACCGCTAGGGGTTGTTTCTGCGCGTTCTAATCGGGTTAGAGCTTTGCTCAATCCGGTATTGGATTTGATGCAGACCATTCCGAGCTTTGTTTACCTCATCCCTGCAGCGATGCTGTTTGGGTTGGGCAAGGTTCCGGCAATCCTGGCGACTGTTATTTACGCTGCACCACCTCTTATTCGTCTGACGGATCTTGGCATTCGGTATGTCGATGAAGAGGTTGTTGAAGCGAGCCGGGCATTTGGCGCGACGCGTTGGCAGATCCTGAAGAGTGTTCAGATTCCGCTTGCGCTCCCTTCCATCATGCAGGGCCTTAACCAGACTATGATGATGGCCTTGGCTATGGTCGTGATTGCGTCCATGATTGGTGCGCGCGGCGTGGGTGAAACTGTTTTGCTTGGATTGCAACGCAATGATGCAGGACAAGGTTTGCTCGGCGGATTGGCGATTGTTGCTCTTGCTGTGGTGTTTGACCGTATCACGCAGTCAGCTGGACAACGGATGCAAGCGCATCGCAAGGTAACAGGGTGAGGCGCTGATATGGCACTGATCGAAGTAAAAAACATAACCAAAATTTTTGGTCGCGCGCCCCATAAAGAGCTGGCTAAAGTCAAAAATGGTATGGGTAAAGATCAGCTGCTTGCTGAGACCAACCATACTCTTGGTCTACACGATGTTTCGCTTTCTATCGAGAAGGGCGAGATCTTCGTGATCATGGGGCTTTCCGGCTCTGGTAAGTCCACGCTCATTCGCCACTTTAACCGGCTTATTGACCCGACTGATGGGCAAATTCTGGTTGATGGCGAAGATGTTATAGGCCTTTCCGAAAAGGAACTGGAAACCTTCCGCCGTAACCGTATGTCTATGGTGTTCCAGCGCTTTGGCCTGATGCCGCATCGTACTGTTGTACAAAATGTAGCATATGGTCTTGAAGTTCAGGGCATTGTGAAAGCGGACCGTGAAAAGACGGCTCGTGAGTGGATTGATACTGTGGGACTTTCTGGTTTTGAAAACCAGTACCCTAGCCAGCTTTCCGGCGGTATGCAGCAACGTGTTGGTCTTGCTCGCGCGCTTGCAACAGATGCTGATATTCTGCTGATGGATGAAGCTTTCTCCGCGCTTGACCCGTTGATCCGGTCTCAGATGCAGGATCAGTTGGTTGAGCTGCAAGAGAAGCTGCACAAAACGATCGTGTTCATTACGCATGATTTGGATGAAGCTTTGCGCATTGGCGACAAAATCGCGATCCTCAAGGATGGTGTGCTGTCGCAGGTGGGTACGCCTTCTGAGATCCTGCTTGAACCAGCTGATGATTATGTGCGGGCGTTTGTACGCGATGTGAACCGTGCACGTGTTTTGACCGTTGATACTGTTATGCAACCACCTGCCTTGCGTATTACCCATGACAATATGGAGAAAGCGCTGGCCGATATGCGTCGCCATGATGAAGATTTTGGCTATGTGGTTGAGAATAAAGAGTACCGCGGTGTTGTTTCGCAGGAATCTCTTGCTGAGGAAGTTGCTAAACCTGGTGATAGTCCTTCGCTTTACGCATTCGCTGATGACAGCAGTGCTGTAGAGCTGGAATGCACACTGGAAGCAGCTCTGCCAACGACACTCGAGGCGGACTATCCTGTTGCTGTGGTAGATGAAGACGGGCATTTTAAAGGGATCTTGAACCCTGAAGAGATGGGTAGTGTTCTGACACCTCCAGAGGAAAACTTCGACATGGGTTCCAAGGAGACTGTTGAGGATGATGAAAAGGTTGAACGGCCTTTTTTGAAGGAAGCCTCTTAAGCGGTTTCGATGTTTAGTTTGGAAGGTCGGGTTAGCCCGGCCTTTTCTTTGTTCACTTGTGTGTGTGAGTTTCGCTTCGCACTTGGTTCTCCTCATTTTCTTCGTAAGTTAGATGCATTGATTCTTTCTTTGATGAAAAGTGATTGCGCATGAGTGTTTCAAGCCGGGTGCGAGCAACGCCCCTTGTTGTTCTTGGATTTGCCCTTTTCGGGTGTGTTTCCTCACCTGAAACTCCCAGCTACTATCAGAACTTAGAGAGTTCCTCTGCGCAGGTTAATGCTGGTGTGGCTGCTGCCATGATCTCCAGCTATCGTGCGCAAAAGGGCCTGTCAACTGTTCAGGTTGATCCTGCCTTGACGCGTATTGCACAGCTTCAGGCTGACGGAATGGCACAGGCTGAGGATGTTAATGCAGCTCGAAAGGGTGGCTTGAGGTTGTCCGTGTTGACGAAAGATGCAGGGCAGGGTGACATTCATGCCGTCAATAATGTAAGCGCGGGCTATCGCAGATGGGCGGAAGCCTTTTCTGGCTGGCGCGATTCCAAAAAGCATAATGTGGTGATGTTGGATCCGAAAGCGACCCGTATAGGGATTGCGACTGCGTATGCGCCGAAGTCAAAATATAAGGTTTTCTGGAGCCTTGTGGTGGCTGAGCCTAAATAAACGCATAGCCAATGTTGTAAAATGCAGACGAATGGCCAGTTTTTCATTGTGCATTGCAACGGTACACTCTCCTAAGCGTAAAGGTTAGGCTTAGGAGAAATGGGCGTGCTGCCATCACTGAATTCATATGAGGAATTGCGAACAGCATTCCGCTGGAATCTCCCTGAGACCTACAATATTGCATTAGACGCTTGCGATAATTGGGCGATGATTGAGCCTGAGCGCACAGCGTTGCTTCATGTCCTTCCGAGCGGCACGGTGGAAGAATGGAGTTATAGTCAGCTGAAGAGTGGGTCAAACCGTTTGGCGAATGCCTTGCGTGCTCTTGGAATTGCTGTGCGAAATCGAGTGGCTCTGCTGCTTCCTCAAGCTCCAGAGACTGCAATTTCTCACTTGGCCGTTTATAAACTGGGCGCGATTGCTGTTCCTTTGGCAGCTTTGTTCGGGCCAGAAGCGCTGCGATATCGTTTGACAAATGCCGGCGCAAAGGTGGTGATCACCAATCAGGCTGGATTGGAAAAGCTTTGCTGTATTCGTGACGACCTGCCGTTTCTGGAGCACATCATTTGTGTGGATGGGGAAGGGGCAGATGCGCTCAGCTATCAAAAGCTGCTGCAACAAGGTTCAGATCAGTTTGAGCCTGTTCGCACGTCTCCTGATGATCCTGCCTTGATGATTTACACCTCTGGAACCACGGGACAACCCAAAGGGGCTTTGTTGGGGCACCGTGTTCTGCTTGGGCATTTGCCTGGGATTCAGATGGCGCATGAATTTTTGCCTCAAGCGGGGGACTTATTCTGGACGCCTGCTGATTGGGCGTGGGCGGGGGGCTTGCTGAATGCTTTGTTGCCGTCGCTCAAGTTCGGTGTTCCCGTTGTGACGGCTCGCATTGATAAGTTTGACCCTGAAGGCGCTTTTGAGCTGATGGCGCGGCATGGGGTGCGGAACGCGTTTATTCCGCCGACAGCCTTAAAGATGATGCGCAGTGTTGATCATCGACCATATTTGGAGAAGCTTAAGCTGCGCTCGATCTGTTCTGCTGGGGAAGCACTGGGACGAGAGGCATTTGCGTGGTGTTCTGAAGCGCTTGGTGTTGTTCCCAATGAGATGTACGGCCAGACAGAATGCAATCTGGTGCTTGGCTCAGGTAAGGGGATTGGCGTTTCCAGAGCGGGTGCCATTGGTAAGCCTGTGCCGGGGCACGATGTTGCGGTGATCCGCCCCGATGGTTCTATTTGTGAGCGGGAAGAGCAGGGGGAGATTGCTGTTCGCCGTGGGACGCCGGTTATGTTCCTTGGTTATTGGGAACGGCCAGATGCGGATACGGGCAAGTTCCTTGGTGACTGGATGTTGACGGGGGATCAGGGTGTTGTTGATGCTGACGGCTATTTTCACTTCGGCGGTCGCAATGATGATGTGATCACCTCCGCAGGATATCGTATCGGCCCTACTGAAATTGAGGATTGCCTGATTACCCATGAGGCGGTTGGCCTTGCTGCTGTTGTGGGCAAACCAGACCTTATTCGCACCGAGATTGTGAAGGCCTATGTGGTTTTGAACGATGGGTATGAGCCGAGTGAGGAGCTGGTGAACGATATCCGCCAGTATGTGCGCACGAGCTTGTCTGCGCACGAATATCCGAAGGAGATTGAGTTTATCTCCGAGATGCCTCTAACAACCAGCGGGAAAGTTATTCGACGAATTTTGCGTAGCAAAGCGCAGGAAGAAGTCGCGTTGGTTGAAGGTTGATAGGTTATTTGCGGCCCAATAGCTTTTTGACTTTGCTCTTCAAACCCAGCTTCGCGTGAGAGACGGTTTCTGCTTCCCATATTGCGAGGCGTGCCATTGGCCCTTTACCGATGAGCAGGGTGGTATATGGGAACCGCGACGTCCAGGTTCTATTTGCCATCTGGTTGTCTGGTGTTGAAAGCGAATCTGCGCCTGTGAATTCAGGATCTTCAAGTAGCTCTTGGGTGGTGTAGTAGATCAAAAGCTGGCCGGGAGAAAACTTAGCGAGGCTTTCGTCAAATGTTGTTTTCCAGCCAAAGATGCGACCTTGTTCACGGAGAAGCACATTGGTTGCGATGAGTTTACTATCCAGCTTTAGCTGACCAATGCGAATGTTGCCCGCTTGTCCCTGTTTTAGAACCAATTCCCGGGTGAAGGCTGCATCCGGCTCTCTGGAAAGAAGTGCCGAGCTCTGTTTGCCTTTCCAGCCTGCCGCTTCCAATTGCAAAAATGCTTCCAGTCCTTTTGCGATATCCGCGGGATCTTCCAGCATCGAAAAGGTGAAGGCGCCTTGTTTTTCCAACCTGCGTTGGTTCTTAAAAGCGCCTTTCCACGAGGAGCGTTTTTTTAAAGTGTCAAACTCTGCTTGTCCCTCTGTGCCTGCCTGTTGGAACGCACGGTCTTCTGTGGATGCAATCTGCTGTATCCAGCTATGAGTTGTTAAGGCGTTTTGTAGGCGTTGATACACTGGGCCGTCTGTTCCGTGGAAAGGTAACAGCAGTGTTTTGGCAAAGCTCAGGTTACAAGCAGCTTCCAGCAAAGTGTTGAGCGTGGTCGGATTTGCGTCCTCTGACACCAACAACGTGCCAAGTGGACCGTAGTCTCCTGCCAGTGCACTTGGTAGTTTGAAGAGCAGGCCGCGGCGAACCATCATGATAGGTAAGGCGGCGAGGGCTTTGGTGCTGGATGGATCCAGAGCCAGAAGAACGCGCAGGGAGCCGCCTGCTTTGTGGGTGTTGAAGGCGGTTACGAAGCTGCGGGAAAAGAAGGGGTTGGGCTCAAGCGCTTGCTGAGATAGCTGCTGCCATAAATGGTCTCCAGTTTCGTCTTTGCCGGGCGTAAACAGCTTGATTGTGGTGCTATCCTGCTTCATTTCCTGCGATTTCTCGTCTCTTCTTAGGTAAAATAAATGTGTGCAGGCCAAGATGTTTATAGGCGCTGCGATAAAGAATAAATGCTTCGAAAAAGATAGCCAGTGTTGTTGCCAAAGCCGCGCCATAAAGGCCGAATGTCGGGATCAGCGCTGTGTTGAGCAGTAGATTGACGACAAATACGCTGGCGTAGATTTTGGCGCAGGAATTCTGGTGCCCTGAGAGCGTGAGCAATGCATCCACCGGGCCAACTGCTGCGCGGGCTAAAACACCCATGACGAGGATGTAAAGGATGGGTGTTCCTTCAGTGAAGCCTTCTCCAAACAATGCGAGAAGGAAAGGCCCAACCACCATAACAAACACCCCCATGAATAAGGTTGGCCAGAAGGTCATTTTAGCCGCACTGCCAACGAAATCTCTCAGGCCATCCATATCGCCCGCATGGTAGAGGCGGGCCATGCGAGGGGCGCTGGCTGCGCGCACTGCGTAATAGACGAAGTGCATCAGTGCAAGCGTGCGGGACGCTGCGAAATAGATGCCGACCTGATCAGGTGGAAGCCAAAGGCCGATGAGAATAACGTCGGAACTGGTGATGAGCTGAAAGAACCCGTCGACTGCCAGCATGGGAATGGAGACCAGCAGCCAGGATTTTATTTCCAGCTTACGCGGGGCAGGGTGGCGCACTTTATGCAGGGAAACTTCCGTCATAATGACTTGGAAGAAGGTGACAGTCCAAACGGCTGCAATGGTGACGATGCATGCTGTGACAGCTGTTGGTGGAAAACCTAGCAGCAATGCGATCAACATGAAGACAAGCACGAGCAGTGGGCGACCGATGAAATCTGGCGCCATGGCTTTAAGCTGCCAATCGTTTGCTCTGGCTATGCCTTCCAGCATGCCTGTGTAGGTGTGCATGGGCAGGCAAATGGCAATCAGGTAGATCGGCAGAATATAGATGTTTGATATGAAGTCGGAAAAAAGCCATGCAATACTGACGCCGAATGCCGCGATTGTTGTTGAGCTGATTAGAACGAGAAAACGAACGCTGAAAAGCAGGCCGTTTAACAGACCATACTGTTTCTTTTCGATGTACTCGGGAATAAAGCGCAATAGGGAGACTGAAAAACCGAGTCCTGAAAAGACGCTGAGGATGATGACCAGTGTCCAGACAACAATGAAGACACCGTATTCTGATGCTCCCATCCACCGCGCCAGAATAACCTGCATGATGTAAGCGAGAGCGGCACTGAGAATGCGCATTGTAAATACAATCAGAGCTGAGCGCTGCGCCCCTCCGGCTTCGCCTTTGCTGAGGATAGCACTGAGCACCTTGTCCAGAATCGGGAGTACCTTTTTGTGGGTACTCTGGGGCAAAAGTACTGCTGCCCATTTGTTCAGGAACTCGTGCACGGGGTCTGCCTCAATTACTTCAGGTTAATTATTACTAGTATTAAAATTAATATTTTCAGAACGTCTTATGTGTTTTGTCTAATTGGTGAGTGTCTGTGATTTAAGAATAGTAACTTATTTATTTTAGGCGGTTATCCCAAAATTTAGTAGTTATATTTTCATGGGTTTTTGCGGCTTGACTCTTGAGCTTTTTAGCGGAATTAATAAGAGAACATATCAGGAACAAAACGAGAGATAAATGAACGCGAAAACACCGCAAATTGCAGAGTTGCGCCAACGCCTAGCGGTACTCGAGGGTTGCCTCCCTTCGACGGTGCAGCTTGCGCCGATCCCTGTATCCGCCCAAACAGTACAGGGACCGGCTCCTCTTGGAGCGGAGCGGAATACCGGTGTTTTTCATAGTGCTACAGGCCCTCAGCGTTTCTTGTTTGGAGTGCCAAAACTGGACGATCTCTTTGAAAGAAAAGGGCTTTATTGCTCGTCTCTGCATGAGTTCTATGCGGAGGAGATGCGGCTTTCAGGGGCCTTATCTGGCTTTATCTGTGCGGTTTTGTGTGTGCTGGGAACGCAGCGCAAAGGTGCCATATTGTGGGTAACCGATCCGGCTGTGCAAAGAGAAATAGGTATACCTCACGCCCCAGGTCTTGTGCAGTTTGGGATGGACCCTGCCCAGATTGTGTTTGTCCGACCCCAAAAAACGGAGGAGGTTTTATGGGCGATGGAAGAGGGCGCACAATGTTCAACACTCTGTGCTGTTGTTGGTGAAGTCGCCGGGTCGTTCAAAAACTTTGATTTGACGGTGACGCGTAGACTGGCGCTGCGAGCAGGACAATCAGGTGTTCCGGTGTTTCTTGTGCGTCATGGGGCTGAAGCCGACCCAAGTGCTGCTTTAAGCCGCTGGCATATTGCGCCGCAACAGTCGCGTTTTTCAGGGGCAACTCGAGCGCGGAGGTTCATGCCTTCCCGTGCATTTGTCGGTAATCCAAGTTGGCGGGTGACTTTGGAGAAAAACAGAGATGGCCGTCCTGGCTTCTGTGACTTGGAGTGGAACCATGCAAACCGTAGTTTCAACGAAGCGCCAGCGCATTCTGTGCCTGTGGTTCGCCGAACTGGCAACCGACCGGATTTGCCGGCGGGATCTGGGCGGGTCGTGGCTTTGCGACCACACGGCTAAGCCGCTTGTTGTTTATAGTAAAATCCGGAATGCTTATCGTTTGAGTTGTGTGAATAAAGCGGCTGTTGAGGTGGGGCTCTCTTTTGGGGATGCCTTGAGTGACGCGCGTGCTCGCGTGCCAGAGGTGAAGGCGGAAGAGGGGATTCCTGAGGCAGATGAAGCCTTACTCGCTGCGTTGGCGGATTGGTGTGATCGCTATACGCCACTCGTTGCGACGTCTGGTGAGGATACCCTGCTGTTGGATGTTTCCGGCTGTGCCCATCTTTTCGGCGGCGAGGATGCTTTGCTAGAGGACTGCCTCTCTCGTTTGAAATTGCAAGGTTTTACAGCATCCGGCGCGGTTGCAGATAGTGTTGGTGCTGCGTGGGCCGTTGCGCGCAGTGATGGCGGAGTGGTTGCCCCTAAAGAGCAGCGCGAGACCCTTGAAAATCTAAGCATAAGCTTGCTGAGGGTTGAAGAAAAAGTGGTTGCTTCTCTATCGCGCGTTGGTCTGAAGGTGATTGGTGATCTGCTGGACCGGCCTCGGGCTCCCTTGGCAAATCGCTTTGGTGAAGCGCTTGTTCAGCGGCTGGACCAGGCGTTGGGCATGGAAGGAGAACCGATCTCTCCGCGGCTTTATACGCCTGCTCTGGTGGTTGAGCGGCGGTTTTTTGAGCCGATTGCTCGTGAAGATGATGTGCTTGCTGTTATTCAATCTCTTGCTGAGAACCTGCAAAAGGCTTTGGAGCGACGTCAGGAAGATGGGCGTGCTTTTGAGCTGGTGCTGTTCCGAGTTGATGGGGTGGTGAGCCGCCTTGCAGTTGGGACAAGCGGCCCGGTGCGCTCTCCTGCTTTGGTTCTTCGGTTGTTCAGGGAAAAACTGAAGACAGTTGGTGATGAGCTGGATGCTGGATTTGGCTATGATCTCATTCGCTTAGGTGCGCTTAAAACTCAAGATTGCACGGCTGCGCAGTTGGATCTTGGAGGTGGTAGTTGTCATGAAGATGATCTGGCGGAGCTTGTGGACCGGTTGGGCGCGCGATTGGGACTTGCTCAGGTCAGTCGGTTTTTACCTCAAAATGAGCACCTGCCGGAAGCGCAGAGTTTGTTGGTGCCTGCGGCCACTGTGCGAGAAACTGCGCTTTACTGGACCGGGGTGGAGGATGAGAGAGACAATGAGGCGCTGTTGGAGCACCCATTGCGATTGCTACCTCATGGTGAGCAGATTGAAACTGTGGCGATGGTGCCGGACGGGCGGCCTTTGCGGTTTCGTTGGCGTAAAGCTTCCTATGAGATCTCAGGCAGTGAAGGGCCGCAGAGGATCGCGCCACCGTGGTGGCAAAATGATGCTGGAACGCGTGATTACTACCGTGTTGAAGATCAGGAAGGTCGGCGGTTCTGGTTATATCGGGAGGGTATGTATGGCGAACAAAGCAAAACACCTCGCTGGTTCCTTCAAGGGCTATATGCCTGAGCCTGTTGTTTAAATGGAGTCATCATGAGATCGCCTTTAATGCGCGGCTCCGGGTATGCGGAGCTGTGCTGCGCAACCAATTTCTCATTTTTGAGAGGCGCTTCGCAACCGGAAGAGCTGGTTTTTACCTCTAAAAACATAGGCTTGAAAGGGCTTGGTGTATGTGACCGTAATTCACTTGCCGGTGTGGTGCGGGCGCATGTGACGGCTGAAACAGCTAAGCTGCGCATGGTGACTGGTGCGCGCCTTTGCTTCATTGATGGTTCGTCAGAGATTTTATGCTGGCCGGTTGATCGCAAAGCTTATGGACGGTTGACTCAACTGCTGACCATAGGCAATCGCCGTGCGCCTAAAGGGGAGTGCCATCTGCGGCTTGAGGATTTGCTGGAGCAAGGGGCTGGATTTATTATCGCTCCGGTTGTGAATAGGCTCGCGAATGAAACAAGCCTTTCAAAACTCAAGGAAACTCTGGAGGCGCTGAAGTCTGTTTTCGGTGCGCAAGTCCGATTGGCTGTAGCCCTGACCTATGGAGCTAATGACCGCCGGTTTTTGCTGCAGATGATGGAATTGGCGGATTTTTGCGGTTTACGAGTTCTGGCGGTGAATGATGTGCTTTATCACGAACCGGCGCGGCGCCCCTTACATGACATCATGAGCTGCATTCGACTTCATGAAACGTTGGAGAGTGCGGGCCGAAAACTGGAAGCAAATGCAGAGCGTTACCTCAAAACCTATGAGGAGATGGCGCATTTGTTTCAAGATTGTCCTGAGGCTTTGTCAGAGTCCCTGCGGATTCTGGATGAGATTGATTTCAAGTTATCTGAATTGAAATATGATTACCCGAAAGAGGAAATTGCTTCTGGCCTGTCTCCTCAAGAGGAGTTGGCGCGGTTGGCGGAGGAGGGGGCTCATAAGAGGTATCCTGCTGGGGTTCCGGAAAGCGTAAACAAATCAATTTGTTATGAGTTGAGTCTGATTGAAGAGTTAAAATATGCACCGTATTTTTTGACGGTCTATGACATTGTTCGGTTTGCGCGCTCTAAAGGCATTTTGTGTCAGGGGCGCGGGTCTGCGGCCAACTCGGTGGTTTGTTTTTGTATCGGAATTACAGAGGTTGATCCTAAGCGGGCGGGCCTGTTGTTTGAACGGTTTATTTCCGTCGAGCGTAAGGAACCCCCTGATATTGATGTGGATTTTGAGCATGAACGGCGTGAAGAGGTCATTCAGTATATCTACCAGAAGTACGGGAGAGAGCGGGCGGGGTTAGCTGCAACCGTTATCACGTATCGATCTCGTTCGGCCTTGCGGGAAGTGGCGAAAGTTTTTGGCCTTTCGGAGGATGCGGCGGGTGCATTGTCAGGTACGGTTTGGGGCCGTTCGTCTCGCGGTGGGAATGAGGATCAGATTCGTGAAGCGGGACTGGATCCGGAAGAAGTTGTTGTTTCTCAAGTGCTTAAATATGCGAGGGAATTGATCGGGTTTCCTCGGCATTTGTCTCAGCATGTAGGTGGTTTTGTCATCACGCAAGGGCGGTTGGACGAGGTTGTTCCGGTGATGAATGCGGCTATGGAAGGCCGGACAACCATTGAATGGGACAAGGATGACCTTGAGGCACTGGGACTTTTGAAGATTGATGTCCTCGCCCTTGGAATGCTTACAGCTATTCGTAAGGCATTAGATTTATTAAGAGATAACTATGACCAAGATCTAACGATTGGGAGTATTCCTCCTGAGGATGGCGATGTCTATGACATGATCTGCCGAGCGGATACGCTGGGTGTGTTCCAGATTGAGAGCAGGGCGCAGATGAGCATGTTGCCGCGTTTGAGGCCGCGTGAGTTTTATGATCTGGTGATTGAGGTTGCGATTGTGCGGCCTGGGCCTATTCAGGGCGATATGGTGCATCCGTATTTGCGGCGGCGGCAGAAGAAGGAAGCGGTGCATTATCCGAAGGAAGAGCTGCGGGATGTGCTGGGTAAAACCCTTGGGGTGCCGCTGTTTCAAGAGCAGGCGATGAAGATTGCTATCGTGGCGGCAGATTTTACTCCCGGTGAGGCGGACCGTTTGCGGCGGGCAATGGCGACGTTCCGCCGTGTGGGAACCATCCAGACGTTTCAGGATAAGATGGTCAACGGCATGGTGGCGCGTGGATACGAAAAAGACTTTGCAGAACGGTGCTTTAAGCAGATTGAGGGCTTTGGGGAATACGGCTTTCCCGAAAGCCACGCAGCCAGTTTTGCCTTGCTGGTTTATGCCTCCTGTTGGCTGAAGGCGCGATACCCTGATGTGTTTTGTGCTGCGATGCTTAATTCCCAACCGATGGGATTTTATGCCCCTGCACAGTTGGTACGAGATGCACGGGAACATGGCGTGGATGTGCGCGAGGTGGATATTAACCTTTCACGCTGGGATGCCACGCTGGAGCCGGATGGAGATGCATGGCGGCGGCTTCATCCGTGTCATAAAGAGATGCAAGGGACCATTAAGTCAGAGCATGCAGTACGATTAGGTCTTCGTAGTATCAAGGGCTTAGCGCAAGCCGATATCGAAAAACTGGTAGCTGCACGTGGGCGGGGCTATGATTCTGTGCGGGATCTCTGGCTGCGCACCGGTTTGTCGCGATCGGTTATTGCCAAGCTTGCAGAAGCGGATGCGTTTCGCTCTCTTGGGTTGGATCGGCGGGGTGCATTGTGGGCTGCGCAAGGGCTGGAAGCGGGCGGAGCGGCTGAAAGACTGCCATTATTTGACCGTGCGGACCTTCATGAACTGCGTCCTGAACCGGATGTGAACCTGCCTCCGATGCTTCCCGGAGAGCATATTATGGCTGATTATCAGAGTCTTACGTTGTCCTTGAAGGGGCACCCAGTCTCGTTTGTGCGGAACACGCTTGCACGCGCTCGCGTTGTTATGTGCGCGGATTTGCAAGGTTTCGGTTCTGGACGAAAGATTTCGGTGGCTGGGCTCGTTCTTGTGCGGCAAAGACCCGGTTCTGCTAAGGGTGTCATCTTCATGACGGTGGAAGATGAAGGCGGCATTGCGAATGTGATTGTCTGGCCCAAATGTTTCGAAAAATATCGCGCTTTGGTTTTGGGGACGCGGTTCATCAAAGTGACGGGGCGTTTGCAAAACGCGGAGGGCGTTATTCACGTGATTGCGGAGCATCTGGAAGATATGACGGATTTGCTTGGTCAGCTTTCGGTGGCGAAATTTGCAGGTGCGGCCCTTGCTCATGCTGATGAGGTGCGCCGACCTGTTATTGAGCTAGCTGCCAAGATCCAGCCGGGTCGTGGGTTGGCGAAACTGGTGCAGGAGGTACCCGAGGTGGCGAAGGACTTTGCCGACCTTGCGCAAAAGGCGCGTCAGGTGTTGCCGGGTGGTCGGAATTTTCATTAATCCAGTTTGTCTCCGTCAATGGTAAAGGGGCTTATACTTCTTCTTGTGGTTGCTAAAAGCTTGGATCGTTTTTTGGGAGAGCCTGCAAGGTGTTTGGAGCAAAGAGGAACAGATCATGGCTTATGATGAGGAGCTCAGCGATCAGCTGCGTGTGGGATTGGAAGGCATAATGGGCATTTCAGAAAAGCGGATGATGGGTGGTCTGTGCTTTTTTCTGGATGGCAACATGTTGGCTGGAGCGCACCGCATTAAAAGCAGTGAGGCTCGCTTCATGTTTCGGGTTGGCAAAGCCAATGAAGCTGAAGCTCTAACTCGGGATGGTGCCGAGATTGTTGAACTTGGTGGCCGGCGTATGGGCGGGCTGGTGTTTGTGCCCGGCGATGTGTGTGATGGAGCCGCGCTCAGAGAGTGGATTTCTCTGAGCATGAGTTTTGTAACGACCTTGCCGGCAAAAGAGCTGAAAGGGATGCGCTAGAGTACCCTGCCATTAACATGGTCGTTTACGGCGTTTGAGTATATGGCGAGAACTTTGAGAAAAGGCAAGCAAATGCAAGGAGCAATTACCTAACGCTGCATAGGTGCTGGTGAGTCGGAGTGCAAAATGCCCTTTCTACAAACTGAAATCCGATGAACGTTGCTTTTCGCGCCAAGCAGCTAAAAGAATTTGGACATTAGCATCTACATCATCTTCCGAGTTTAGGTCGATATCATAGCGTCTGCCTACATGAACCGTCTCGAAATCCTGTTTAGCGCTACCCTTTGGCCGATCTCCTCGGGCACTTTCACGTTGGATCAACAATGGAAGTGGGCAATGCACGGCGACGAAAAACACGTCATGTGGGGCGAAAAGGCGTTGCAATGCTTCCAACCAGCCTTCTGTGTCCAAGATGTGCTCTAATATTAGATTATTTCCAGCATTAGCATAGGCTGCGAGTGATGTGTGGAACCCCTCAAAAAAGGCAGCGCGTGCATCCGCCCAAACGAAGTCCCCTTTGCGGAAACGATCCATAGGAAGAACGCCAGCGTCACGCAGGTGGTCAATCGAAATGTTCCAAAACGGCTTCTCAATTTCTGCTTGCAAACCTCTGGCAATCGTAGATTTACCGCAACTTGATGCTCCATGAAGAAAAATTATTTGTGCCAATTTCAATACCCTCTACCCGAACCATTGGGTTTTATGAGGCGTTGTTGCAAACAGGAGGTGTTGTTGGCAAGCGTTCTTTTGGAGAGGCGTTCTGCGATGTATCGCAAATTCCGCAGCTTTGGTTCAAGCTTGAGTTGCGTGCAGCGAACGGCGGAAAATGGCCCAGTTTTCATGACCGTTTGTTGCTCTGTGACCCAGTGAAGGCTATGCGCAGGATGCGAGCTATATAAAATCAACGAAGCACCTACAGGGGCTTCCTCTTTTAACCACCTCGTCTGTGCCTCAATTTTCAAAGGTCTGGAAGCAAACATGTCTGTAACTGGAGCGTAGCTTCTCTTGCAAAGTCAGTTTGTAATTGAGACACAGGCTTGAGATTTTGAGGACGTTTTCACTGGGGCAGTTATGTCGGCACAAAAGAGAAAAGCACTTTCTGATCAAATTATGGAAGAATATCTTTATCTAGAGGGCTTCTTGCGTGACTCGCACACCGACTTAACTTCTGGTTCGTGGGATCTAGTCTCGTACAGCTTTCAAATCGGATTTGAAAAGATGTGGGACGTCGTGAAGGCCGATCAATCGGATTTCTTGATACGACCGTTGCTCAGTCTATGGCGGCAAAGCATTGAACTCACGGGCAAGTCTTCAATTCTCGAGATAAAAGGTGAATTCAAACGCAATCCCGGCCACAACCTCCTGGTTCTATTCGAGGAGCTCAAGGAAACGGCCACTGACAAAGGCCTAAATATGGACGACGAAATCACTAGGAAGGTGTCCGTCCTGTTTAAAGATGCTCAGTCGGTTGATCCTTGGTCTGATAGATTTCGATATCCAACCGACAGCAAGGGCAATAAGCATGTTGGCATCGTGGTCGATCTAGATGAGCTTGTTCCAAGCCCATTGGATGATGGTCACTTGGTGTGAAGGGGTGGTTGTAGAGCTGCGGGAAGAATTTGGAATCGGCTCCCCTTAAAAATTTTTCGAAGTGAGAGCGGTCGACAACTGTGCATAGTAAACCGATGCATAGCTTTGGCTACCTATGGGACCGTTTGTTGTGAGGTTAATAGGCCCGCTTCGGGCTGAAAGTTGTAGTTGGACGCCAGCAACTCTGACTGCTGGTATGGACTGGTTAGGTAGTTACCAAGCACCTATTAAAGCTACAGCAAAAGGCACTAGACCAAACTGGTTCAAACCTCTCCAGCATCCACAGTGTGCCCTATGTTGTGGTTTCTGTGAGAAGCCATGGGTTTTTAAGTGAAACACTCGTATTTCTAAAATCTGCGGTGTTCCGCGTTACAAGGGGCATTCCATGTACTAATGCTGTTGCAGCTATCAATGCGTCCCTCTCACTCTTTGGGTCCGGTACATGGAGTTGAGCACACCGCTGTGCAACCTGAGTATCCACTGCCAATACTCTATTTGAAAATTCGGGAAGGACCAATTGATCGAACCACAAGCGCAAGATCGTCCCTTGCGTTTTATCTTTACGTTCCAATCTCAAGATTCCCATCTCCAATTCCATAACTGTGATGGCAGAGATGTAAAGGTCGTCAGCATCGACAGTCTCACACCATGTTGCAAAGTTTCCCTGCTTGAACCTTGCGAAGCTCTGAGACAACATTTGTATCAAGTAGTAACATCAAATTAGGTCTACCGGCTTACTCGTTATGCTGGATTTTTGTAGGTCAAACTTGATGTCTGCTGCACTCGGCATTGCAAGCGCCTTCGCAATACTGCGCCGTTGACTGGTCAGGCGTTTGTACTCTTCAAAAGACAACAGAACTTGAGAAGGCTTACCCCGGTCAGTAATGATAACCGGTCCTTTGCTGCTGGCGCGTTTCGCTTTTCCGATGTCCTGGTTAAATTCTCGGCTTGATAGCGTTGTAACTGGCATAGCACCCTCTCCAATGAATGTAGTAACGATACTACATATTGCGCGAAACGCAAATACTGAAGTTGCTTCAACCCTTGGTGGCGCTGATGGAACCTCCGTCTTTTCGGGAGGGCGCACTGCTGCATGTCACAGTGTCCTTATCAGAAAACGGGGCTACAGGAGGCTGGGGGCCCCCTGTTGTTTGGTTTCCTAGGAACTTATTTCCTGCTTAGGAGTTATTTGAACTCTGCGACACGCAAAGTCAGTTCCTGTGTGTTGGCGGAGTGTTTGGCGAGCTTGGAAAGCAGGTCTGTGCAGGTTTGGCAATGCGCGTGCAGAGCATTGTCTTCCTCTGTCATCTCGTAGCCGTCGAGTTTCTCATTTGCCTTCAGCGAGGAAATCGCGTGGTCTGTGCGCGCAATGGCCTGGGCTAGGGCTTTGTCCAGCAATACCAGTGCGCGGCCTTCAAACTCATCCTGGCTTGTCAGGTTGGCAAGATGTGGGCACATGAACAGCACGTCCGCAGCAATTGCAGCTTTCATGGCAAAGGACACGCCCTTGAGTGCCTTGGACACCACTGGAGGCATGCGGCCAACCGAAATGTCATAGCCAGCCATCAGCAGTGAGTTGGGCAGGTTTTCTGAATACTGCATCAGTGCGAGATAGAAAAAGCCGGAACACTGGAACAGGTCAATCGCAGCGCCTTGCACCTCGTCGCTTTTCTCGCTTTCGTGATTGATCAGCACAGCCAGCTCAGAGAGTGCGTTGAAGCGCTCTTCGATGCGGTTTTGTGCGTCTTCCAACCCATTGGCAAATGCCTTTGGAGAGCCGCTTGCCGTCGTAAAGAGCGGTCCAGACGTTTCAAAAAGATCGGCCAGTTTTCTGGCGGCGGCTTCTATTTGTTCAGACAAGGTTCGTCCTTTGGTCGTTGGAACTGAGCATGGTGCTTCCTACCGACTCCGTAGCCCCTATGCAATGGCAGTGTGGCAAAGCGGACTTAGACCCACCTAAAAACAGACAGGCTTTTTGAGGAGGAGCTCTAGAGGCGCGCGCCTTCTTCTAGCGGTTCAACATAATACCAGCGGCCACCGCGTTTTTTGAACAGGCTGAGCTCGCGTTGTTCGCCGAACTTACCGTGGGCAAGGTATTTGGCGCAGAAGAGCACGCTGCCTTTTGCATCGCCTGCCTGACCTTTTTGCGTTGCCAGAATTTCCAGTCCAAGCCATTGGGTTTGCTCTGCATACTCGGCGATCTCAATGGGGCTAAATGATTTCTGGTAGCGCGGCCACAGGGTTTCCTTCAGGTATCCGATGGTCTTTGTTGCATAGGCGCTGTAGCGGGAGCGCATGAGCTGTTCTGCTGTTTCCGGCAGAGCTTTGCCCTCCAAAAATGGCTGGCAGCAGGCTTCAAAGTCTTTTCCTGATTGGCAAGGGCAGGGCGTGGGCATGAGATACCTTCGTGAGTGGGCTGGAAGGCGAAGCTAAACGACAAATCGCGTTCAAGGTCAAGCAGGGCGAACAAGACCCTGCAAGAGTGATTAAAGTTCGTGGGGCTGGTTCAACGCTCCTACAGCCTCTTTTGCATAAGTTGAGTTTAGCAGATCTGTGAACGGCAGGAAGGTAATGAAAAGAGGACGCATTCTGATCGTCGGAGCAGGACCAAGCGGGTTAGCTGCTGCCATTGAGCTGAAGCGGCGCGGGTTTACGCCGCGCATAATCGATAAGAATTCACGTCCTCCTGCCCAATCCCGTGCGCTTGCCATCAATCCCAGAACACTCCAAATCCTGAAACCGTCAGGCGTGACTGATAAGCTTTTGCAAAAAGGCTGGCGGATGAAGCACGTCCATTTTCGTGGGCCATCGGATGAGTTGTTGGAGATTGACCTAACAAAAATGGATGGGCCTTACAAATTCATCCTCTCCTTGCCGCAATATGAGACTGAATCTGTAATGGAGCGGCATCTGGCAGAGCAAGGGGTACGGGTTGAGCGAGAATGTGAGCTTGTTAAGCTGACCCAAGAAGGGGATATGCCGATAGCGACGCTTCAAACTGCTGTGGGTCGTGAGGAGGTCTTTGATCCTGCCATGGTGATTGGTGCGGATGGTGTGTATTCCGTTGTGCGGGCACAGATGGGCTTGACCTTTACTGGCAGTACGTATGTGCAGGATTGGGGACTGGCGGATATTGAACTGGAGCCGGCCTTTTCTATGGATGGACCAACTCTTTTTGATCGGTCGCCCAATCTGTTTGCAGTTATCCCTTTTTCCAGCACCCGGGCGCGGCTCGTTGCGGATCATTTGCTGCCGCTAGAACATTTGCCGCCTCTGTTGAAGGTCACAAAAGTCTATTGGAAATCGTCATTCCGCATTTCGCATCGATTGGTGAATCTCTTCCAGAAGGGTCGGGTCTTTCTGGTGGGCGATGCGGCGCATGTTCATTCTCCCTTTGGGGGGAGAGGCATGAATTTAGGTATTGAGGATGGGGCCTGGCTGGCCTGGCAGGTTTCTATTGGTGAGACGCATCGTTATATGCTGGATCGTCGACCTGTTGCGGAAGATGTGCTGAAGGCCGTTGATTCAGGGACGCGTTTTCTGGCTTCTAACAACAGTGCAATGATGCTGCTTCGTCAAAAATTTATGCCAGTGATTGGCCGGACTAGATATTTTACAAATCGGTTTTTAAACATCATGTCTGCGGATAACACACCCTTCCCACCTTGGCTTGAAGACGAATAAATCTCTGCTTTGGGAATTTAGACACAAAAAAACCGCCCGAAGGCGGTTCTTTTTGATTTTTTGGAGCGGGCGAAGAGATTCGAACTCTCGACCCTAACCTTGGCAAGGTTATGCTCTACCCCTGAGCTACGCCCGCATATCCAAAAAAATCCCACATCACGAAAACTCAGCTTCTTAGAGAAACTGGAGCGGGCGAAGAGATTCGAACTCTCGACCCTAACCTTGGCAAGGTTATGCTCTACCCCTGAGCTACGCCCGCATCTGTTTCGCTAGGACCGTTTGTGGCGGCCCCGTCGGTGAGGTGGGAGCTATATGGCAAAAGCTCGGGGTGAATGCAACAAGGAATTTGAAAATGATTGTGGGATATCCAGCAACTTGTGGGTTCTAATGAAACTCTTATGTTGAAAAAATACTATTAAAAACAATATGTTATGCCTATATTCGAAGAGATTTCGGCGCTGTGGATATAATTGTAGATGAGCGCATTTAGCGGATTGGATCTGAGATAATTCTGCTGAAGTTTTTGAAATTAAAGCGCAGCAAACTCATATATCTCAATAGGATCGGGAAAATAAATGTTGTGAGACATGTTTTGCAGAAAGTTTGGCGGCGCATATTTGATGGAAGACGTTCTGACTTTGATGAGTAAACCGATGAGCGGCGTGAGGGAGCTCAAAAAATCGAGAGACTAGCCTTAGCCATGACGGCTCATTAAAGCGGCTTGATCTGCTTGTCTTTTTTTGTGGCTGCCTTAAAACGGTTTGGCGTTTGTGTATCAAGCACTTGGTTTTTCTACCAAGTCTTTGGGGGAGGTCCATTTAATGCCAGTTAGCCGTTCACAGCTCATGTCGTTTTTCGACGAGTTGAATATTCCGGTCTCTACCATAGACCATGAGCCTGTCTTTACTGTTGCTGAGTCTGCTGGGTTGCACGAGCGTATTCCCGGTGGGCATACCAAGAACCTTTTTTTGAAGGACAAGAAGGGCAACCTCTTTCTTGTTGTGGCGCTGCATGACGCGACCATTGATCTGAAGAGGATTTCTCCTGTCATTGGTGCGTCTGGCCGCGTTTCCTTTGGCAAAGCAGACTTGCTTGAAGAGGTGCTGGGCGTTACGCCGGGGTCTGTGACGCCATTTTCAATACTCAATGATAAAGAGGCGCAGCGCGTGTCTGTTGTTTTTGATGCTAAGATGATGAAGCAGGATGTTTTGAACTTCCATCCGTTGCTCAATGACGCGTCTACAGCCATCTCTGCGGATGGTCTGATGGCTTTTGCAAAGGGCTGCGGACATGAAGCAAGAGTGCTTGCTGTTTCTGAAGAAGCGCAGAAAGTCACTGAAGATCTATAAAAACTGAGAATTCGCCGATTGTAATTGTTCGCCACTAAGACCATTTTAGGCAGCAGTTAGAGAATTTTATATGAGGAGCGCTGAAATAAGCAGCTCCCAAGCAGTTAAAGGGTCAAGATTATGAGTGGATCCGGTTATTCCGTAGGTGGTAGCTTTGGTGGCTCTCTGGGCGGTGGTTACGGTGGTGGATACCAGACGAACGCCCCTCAGCCAGCAGCGCCTGCGCCAACTCCTGCTCCAGCAGCAAAAGTTCCTGCAGCAGAGCTGATTAAAGACACCACTACTCAGACCTTCATGACGGATGTGATTGAAGGTTCCCGGGATCATGTGATTCTCGTGGATTTCTGGGCACCTTGGTGTGGTCCGTGTAAACAGTTGACCCCAACCCTTGAGAAAGTTGTCAAGGAAGCTGGTGGTACTATTCAGCTGGTTAAGATGAACATTGAAGAGTACCCGGAAGTTGCGGGTCAGATGGGTGTTCAGTCTATTCCTGCTGTGTTCGCGTTTAAAGGCGGTCAGCCTGTAGACGGGTTCATGGGTGCGCAGACTGAGGGCGAGATTAAGAAGTTCCTTGAGCGCATTGGCGTTCAGATTGGCCCGAGCGACCTTGACGTTATGCTGGAGAAGGCTGACGAGCTGCGTGATGCTGAGGGCTATCCTGAAGCTGCACAGCTTTACGGCGGTGCGTTGTCTCTGGATGCTGGCAATGTTCAGGCTCTGGGTGGTTTGGCCATGTGTTATCTGGCGCTTGGCGAGAAAGAACACGCACAGCAGATGCTGGGCATGGTGGCCGAAGATAAACAGACCTCCCAGCATTATATTGCTGCAAAAACAGCACTTGAGCTGGCTGAGCAGGCTGAGAATCTTGATGATCTTGGGGATCTGCGGGCACGTGTAGAAGCGAATGCTGATGATCATCAGGCTCGTTTTGATCTGGCGCTTGGTCTCAATAGTAACGGTGATAAAACCGGTGCTGTTGATGAATTGATCGAGCTTATTCGTCGCGATCGTGAGTGGAATGAGGATGGCGCCCGCACGCAGCTTCTGCAGTTCTTTGAGGCCTGGGGCTTTAAAGATGCGGGATCTGCTTATGGTCGTCGTAAACTCTCCTCAATTTTATTCTCGTAATATAGGCCAAAAGATAAAAGTGGAGAGCACTTAAGTGGCCTCGATGACTATTGGAAACGCAACCTACGCAGGTCTTGATGATCTGCCGCAGGTTGTGCCGTTGTTTGTGTTGCCGGGGGCTATCCTGCTCCCGCGCTCCCACATGCCTCTCAATGTATTTGAACCGCGCTATACCGCCATGATCGACAGTGCTTTACGTACTGATCGGATGATTGGCGTGATACAGCCGCAGTTTGGAACTGGTGAGGACGAGCTTGCAGGCCGCCCGAAGCTTTGCACGGTGGGTGGTATGGGGCGTATTACAGGCTTTCAGGAAAGCGGTGATGGACGTTACCTGATCACACTGTCTGGTGTGTCCCGGTTTGTGTTGCGCGGTGAGTTGGAAGAACGTGCTCCGTTCCGCCGTGGGCATGTTGATGCGAACCGCTTTGCCAGTGACCTGAAGTTGGGCGTTGGTGAAGATGAGGTCGATCGTGAGCAGCTTCTGTCCACTCTCAAAGAATACCTGAGTGTGAACGAGCTGGAAGCTGATTGGGAAAGCGTCAATTCTGCGACAACCGAGATTTTGGTCAATGCGCTGTGCATGATGAGCCCGTATGGACCGAAAGAAAAACAGGTACTTTTGGAAACTGAGAGCCTGAAGATTCGTGCAGATACACTGGTTGCATTGGCTGAGATTGAGCTTGCTCGCGGTACCGGTGCACCGGGCTCCAGCCTGCAATAGGCTCAAGCCGTTAGATACAAAAAGAAATGAATGGGGACTCTATGAGCGATTTTGATGCACCACAGCTGGACCGTCGGCTTTTGGAGCTGCTTGTTTGTCCGGTGAGCAAAACAACGCTTGAGTACAATCCAGAAACGCAGGAACTGGTTTCCCGCGCTGCGAAACTGGCTTACCCAATTCGCAATGGCATTCCGATTATGTTGGAAGAAGAAGCGCGTAAGCTCGAAGACTAGAGTTCCGCTTTAAGGCTTCGTGGCATCTAGGGTTAGGAGAGCAGCAGTTCTTCTAGCCTGCCTGCCAACTCCTGCGGTTCACCCAGAACACGCAGAGTTTTGATGCGGGCGGTGGAACCGGCAATAACTTCAGCAGATGATTTTGGAACGGTCAGTGCTTTGGCAAATAAAACGGCCACGGCTTTGTTTGCTGCGCCTTTTTCCGGCACAGCGCGCACCCGTGCCAATACCAGCGAGCGCCCGTCTGACTGTTCGCCGATCTTTTCTATCTGGTCCTTGGAGGATTTGGGGGTGAGGCGGACGGTGATAACAATACCGTCTGCCTGCAATTTCCAAGGGCGCTCTGTAATCGCCACTCAGTTAGAACACGTAGGGATAGATGTAACGTGCAATAACACTTTTCAAGAAGAACAAGCCAATCAACAGAATGATTGGGGACAGATCCAGTCCACCCATGCTTGGGAGGAAGCGTCGGATCGGGCGTAAGAGCGGTTCAGTGAGGTTGTGAAGTGTCTGACCAATGGTTGCGATGAACTGATTGCTCGTGTTCACAATGTTGAACGCATAAAGCCAAGAGAAGATCACATTACCAATGATGACCCACTGATAAAGATCCAGAATAATAAAAACGACATCAAGAACAGAACGCATGGACCGATTTAACTCCAAGTTTGCGGAGATGAAATTTAAAGGTTGCTTCCTGTTGATGTTGTTTCAGGAAGCAGAGTTGTTCCTCATGTAACTTTGAACTGAGGCACCTGCAAGGGACAGCGTGCCTCATTTTTCTATATTTTGAGCTAATTTCTCGAATCAAGCCGTGAAAACGGGTCAATCCCTTAGCCAAAATGGAATGCAGGCTTAAAGCTATCTGGTAAATAAACGTGTTTTTCCATCTCCGGGAACATCTCCTGCATCAAGCAAGCTGCAATGCGGTGGGAGATGGCATAGGAGATTTTGAAGCCGCCAGTTGCCACCCAGGTTTTGTTTTTTCCCGGAAGCAGGCCAACCAGCGGGTCGCGTTTTTTGCATTTTGGACGAATGCCAGCCCAACTGCCAATAACCGGAGCATCTTTGAGGGACGGGCAGAAAGCGATGGCCTTAGTTAGCATGGCCTGAATATCAGCTTCTACGGGCTCCTTGGTGGTCCACTCCTGCTCTGAGGTTGACCCAATAGCGACAGTGCCGTTTGCGTGGGCAACAACATAGATGCCTTCGTCATAGATGACTGGCAATGGTTTTTCGGTTGTATACTCCAGCAGAACAGACTGGCCTTTAACGCCGATGCCAATGGTTTTGCCGCCGATCTTGTTTATTTCCTCAAAGCCCTCATAGCCGGCTGAAAGAACGAGGCGGTCTGTACTCATCGTTTCGCCATTGCCAAGCGATACCTGACCAGAGGCCTCATCAAAGCCGAGGAACTCTGTGTGTTCCATGATGTCCACGCGGGTTTTAAGGAAAGTATGCAGTCCAGCTGAGACAAGGCGAGGATTAGCTCGGGCTGCCAGTGTATCCCAAATGAAGCCAAGTGGAGCTGCTTCTGGCGTTAGCCAGTCGCTAAAAGGTGTCTCTTTGAGAACGTTAAAGGTGAAGCCGGTTTCATCGCTTCTCCAGCGGAACAGGCTTTCACCCACGCGGGAAAGGGCATGTTCCAGCTTTGCTTCGGTATAAAGCGGGATGAGGCGACCTGTGCGGCTGTAGCCAACTGATAAGCCTGTTGCTTCCTCCAGCGCGTTAACTATCACGGAGAGTTCAATCAATGCTTCGAGCTGGAATTGCTTTTTTTCATTCCATTGGCTCGGAACATGTGGCATGAGAGCGCCGACCAAGCCTGCACTGGCACCGGAAGCAATGGTATTTTTTTCCAGCAGGGCAACTTTCAAGCCCAGGTCATGAGCAGCTTTTGCTACGCTCAGACCGAAGATTCCTCCGCCAACTACAACAATATCGTAGGCTGTCATTTTTTATATTCCCAGGTTGGGGTAAAAAGCCGTAAAGGGCCTGCCTCAAACCGTTTTACGTTAGAGATTTGGCTTAGACATATGACAGAGCGCCCTAAATTGGAATGGGATGATGAGAATGTGCCCTTTGCGCCGCAGTTCGAGGACACTTATTATTCCAAAGCGGGCGGATTAGGCGAAACGCGCTACGTGTTTTTGCAGGGTAATAAGCTCCCTGACCGGTGGAGTAGCGGGAAACCTTTTACGATTGCAGAGCTGGGATTTGGGACTGGGCTTAATTTTCTCACGACTGTGCAGCTTTTTCTGAGTCTTCCTGTACGTGAGCGGCCCAAGCTGACTTATGTCTCCTTTGAGCTTTACCCTATAGGGGCAGCTGATATTACCAAGGCACTTTCCCAATGGCCTGAGCTTACCCAGCTGAAGGATAAACTGCTGGATGCCTGGCAGCTCAAGAGCGGTTGGAATGAGATCGTCATTGGAGGTGTCACGCTGAAGCTTGGTATTGGCGATGCGCGCGAAATGCTGGGGGCTCTCTCAACGCAGATCGACGCCTGGTACCTTGATGGGTTTAATCCGGCTCGGAATCCTGAGTTGTGGGGCAAAGACCTGATGTACGCGGTGAGCGGTAAGACTGCTGCAGGCGGTACATTTGGGACCTATACAGCTGCGGGTTGGGTGCGAAGAAACCTGCAAGGAGCAGGTTTTGAAGTGTCTCGGATCAAGGGCTACGGAACCAAGCGTCAGATGATGGTGGGACAGAAGCCCACCATCTAAAGCAATTCATAATCAGCACTCTGGCAGGTTGACTGCCAGACCGCCCTTACTGGTTTCTTTGTACTTCTCGCTCATTTCAGCACCGGTTTGACGCATCGCTTCCACGCAATTGTCCAATGGCATGTAATGAGAGCCGTCACCACGCAAAGCCAATGAGGCTGCAGAAACAGCTTTAATCGCACCAAGGCCGTTGCGTTCAATACATGGCACCTGCACGAGGCCTCCAACTGGATCGCACGTCATTCCGAGATGATGTTCCAGTGCGATTTCAGCGGCGTTTTCAATCTGCTCGTTCGAGCCGCCAAGAGCTGCGCAGAAGCCTGCTGCGGCCATTGCTGCTGCTGAGCCAACTTCGCCCTGACACCCGACTTCCGCGCCAGAGATGGAAGCGTTGTGCTTGATGATGCCGCCGATGGCAGCTGCGGTCAGCAGGAAGGTTGTGATGCCTTCGTCATTACTGCCCGGGCAATGCTCGCGGTAATATTTGATGGTGGCGGGAATAACGCCTGCTGCACCATTGGTTGGTGCCGTGACGACCTTGCCGCCTGCTGCATTTTCCTCGTTCACGGCCATGGCGTACACGGAGAGCCAGTCATTGGCGACGTGCGGCATTTTCATGTTGTCGCCGCGCTCATCTTCCAACTGCTGTTTGATTGCAGCCGCACGGCGTTTGACGGTGAGGCCACCGGGTAGCTCGCCTTCTGTGTTGAGGCCGCGCTCCATGCAACTGTCCATGACACCCCAGATTTTCCAGATTTTTTTATCCAGCTCCTCTGCGCTCATGGCAACTTGCTCGTTGGCGCGCTTCATCTGGACAATGGTTTTTCCAGACTTCCGGCCCATTTCCAGCATCTCTTTTGCGGAAGAAAAAGGGAACGGTGCTCCAGAGGTGTCTGTTTGTTCTTGCGTACCAGAGGCTGCCGCGGTTTTAGCGCGTTCCAGCTCTTCTGCTGTCAGAATGAAGCCACCGCCGATTGAATAGAAGGTTTCCTGCATATGCAGGCGGTTCTCTGCATCATAGGTTTCAATGATCATGCCATTGGCATGTCCGGGCAGGTTCTTTTCAAAGTCGAAGATAACATCGGTATCTGGATCAAATTTGAGAGTTGGTAAGCCCGGAAGCTTTATTTGCTTCTCGGTGCGAACTTTCTTCTCCAGTTCTTCTGCTTCATCCGGGTCCAGTGTTTCTGGTGTGCAGCCAGCGAGACCAAGCACAACGGCTCTATCTGTTGCATGGCCTTTGCCAGTCCATGCCAGAGAGCCATGCAAAGAGCAGCGCACTCTGACTGGAGCACCTGCGCCGGGCCATATGCGACGTCCATCCCTCAATTCATCCAGAAAACGTGCGGCGGCTGTCATCGGGCCCATTGTATGGGAGGATGAGGGACCTATACCGATTTTGAAGATATCGAAGACGCTGAGGAACATTTTCTGGAACCTTTCAGAAGGCTGCGGTGTTGTTTTTGTTTAATTTGGGATAGAGAAATTACTCTCTATGCCCGAGTTTTAACTACCAATACTGCCCCAAGCTTCTGAAACCAAGTCTATTATTTTTCAATAAACCTTTGGATGACGCGGCGTTGAGCGGTTCACGTACCCGAGAGTTAACTGCAATTGGATTTGTTTGTAGAGTTTTAGCGGGTGCTTTGTCCGGATGGAACTGAACGGGAAGGCTTTTTCAGCCTCCTATATTTGCAGGATGTTGTTTCATTTTCATCTTACTGGGAACCGGTTTTGCTGAGGTAGTCGTGAAAGCACATTGGTTTCACCTAGTTTAGATGAATTACTTCGCTTGAGTTCTGTGAATTTCGATGAAAAATATGCGACTGTGACCAAAATTTGATGCGAATTGGCAACAGTGCTTTGGAAACCCGTGAAACCATAGGTCTTCAAATGAGAGCAAAGCGTATATCATAAGTGGTAATTATTTTTCATGTAGGGCTGCACCCATGACCGCCGCATTTCGTTTTCTTGCAGGCTTAGCGCTTGCTTCAGTTTCCAGCCATGCTTTGGCTGAGGACAGCTTTACTCCAGATGATTTGACTGAAGAGCAAGCCAGCAAGAGATACGTTGTTGATATTGGTGTCGCTGGTTTTGTGAATCCAAAATATGATGGCTCGGATGAGTACATCATTTATCCATTGCCTTTGATCGCTTTCAGTCGCTTTTATCTGCCAGGCTTTGGGCAAGTCAAAGAAGGTGAGGATCAAGGACTGTTTATCTACCCGTCTTTTGGGTTTGTGGGTGAGCGTAATCCTTCTGATTCTGCGGATCTTGCCGGGACAACACGCGTGCCATGGGCGGGTGAAATTGGTTTGGGCGGTGGATTCAGTAAGGATTGGTTCCGTGCGTTTATTGAAGTGCGTCATGGCTTCAATGGGCACCGCGGCTTTGTTGGCCGTGCAGGTATTGATGTCATCACTGAAGTGACTGACAAACTGACCTTTGTGTTTGGTCCTCGCATTGATGCAGCTGATGGCTCTTACATGGATACATATTTTAGCGTTGGAGCTGGAACACCGTCTGGTCCTTATCAGGCTGAAGGTGGGTTCAAGAGCTTTGGCGCAGTTGTTCGCGCCAGTTATGCACTGAACCCCAAAGTGGGCCTTCACCTGCAGGGCGGATATGATCGCCTGATTGGTGATGCTGCAAACAGCCCGATCACACAAAGCGACAACATGTGGTCTGTTGGTTTGGGGGCGACCTACCGATTTGCATGGGACATGTTCTAGGAGGCAATTGCTTCCTAAGAGATTGAATTTGTTTGTTTATGCCCGGAGCGCTGCATGTGCTTCGGGCTTTTTTGTGCACTCAAGATGTGATTGAAGATCGCTCTACATGTATTTATGTGAAGCTCAATGTTTGTTTAAAGTGGAGTTTATTATACCTGAAATAGGCGAATACTATGCATGTAGTATTGATATTGTTAAATGTATTAACTTAAATTTAACTTATAGAGTATTTTCAAATCGTTATTAATACCCTTAGAATAACTCACTGAAAGACTCTAGGTAAAACACATGGTACTTCACAGTGTGTATTGCGTTGAGTGAGGGGGCTTTAGTATGCGTAGTTTGATTACTATATCTGGATTACTATTTATTGCGTTGTTGTTGGTTTTGCCAGCCAAAGCAGCAGGGAAAAAAGTGCTGGCAAAGATCGATATCTCTGAGCAAACCATGCGAATTTTCGTAAATGGTAAGGTGCGCCATTCATGGCCAGTCTCTACAGCTCGTCGCGGCTATAGAACTCCAATTGGTACGTTCAAACCAACGCGGATGCATAAGCGGTATTTTTCTCGCAAATATAACGGTGCTCCAATGCCGTACTCTGTCTTTTTCTACAAAGGCTACGCCATTCACGGAACGAACGTGATCAAGCGTCTGGGCGTCCCTGCGTCTCATGGATGCGTGCGATTGCACCCGAGTAACGCGAAGCGGCTGTTTAGTTTGATAAAGGCCAGTGGAGCGGCAAATGCGAAGATTGTTATTGTGAAGTAGCGAACGTCTTGGTGGTCGCGGTTTCATTTTGCGGGCTGCGACTTCACTTCTTTGAGAACACGTCATACGTGCAAAATTTTAAATGATATGATATTTGTGAATATGGCCCTTTGCCTTTGCTGAAACGGAAGGGCTTCCTAAATCAGGGCTTTGAAATGTGCTGTTGAAGCTTATGAGCGGAAGAAGCATGTCGGGTCGCAAAACGCCTGCTCCTTCCGCTGTCGCGCTGAAGACGCATAACTCAACAATCAGCGTGTCTTTCCTAACGCCAAAATATTGCCAAAAGGTTGGCACGCTGATTTTTTTGAAAGAATTTGTTAGGGATAAAACGAATTTTTCTGCGTGCTCTCTGCAAGGAGTGCATTAACCAAAGAAAAAGAGGGCTTTGAATACACGCTCAAAAACCCTCTTTATATTCTCACAAGCTGATTACGCAGTACTCTGATATCAGCTGCCAATTTAATTGCAAAACCTGTGCCAGTTTGAAAAAGAAAATTTGGCACCACATCTAGGATTTTGCAGTGGTCTGCACCCAAATGCAGGTTAATTTAACAGCTTGATTACTTCTGTTGCATTGCAATTTGCAATGCAGGTCGCGAGCGTTAACCTTTCCGTTTAGGTCTAGTTAAACTCATGGCTAATGTTCAGCGTGCTGCGTTTGCCGATGCTGTCGTAATTTTCGTGTGCCCATTTTTTTGCAGCTTGGCGACCAATGTTGTGCAGAAGTTCTACAAACTCCCACTGCGCATTCACTTTGGATGAGGCTCCAAACGGGGCGAGGTCTTTTGTTGCTTCGATTCGGTGCATGTACACGCGGGTGTATTCGTTGGAATCCAGCCTGCCTTCGTCAATCAGCCGCGTCACAAAATCAATGGCTCGCAACTCGCGAAGCAGAGTGGAGTTGAAAGTGATCTCATTCATGCGTTCGGTAATTTCCTGCGCGGTGTGTGGAAGCTCAACCCTTTCTACCGGATTGACCTGAATGAGGAGTACATCTGTTGAGATACCGTGTTTGAACAAAGGAAACAGAGGAGGGTTGCCCATGAAGCCGCCATCCCAATACGCTTCATCGCCAATTTCCACGGCTTGATACATATGTGGCAGACAAGAGGAAGCCATTACGGAATCCAACGTCAGCTCGTCTTTTGAAAAGACCCTGATTTTGCCCGTACGCACGTTGGTGGCAGCAACAAAGACCTCCATCAGATTACAGCTGCGAACCCGTTCGAAATTGATTTGCTTGGCAACGAGATCCCGGAGTGGATTGTAGTTCATTGGGTTCATTTGGTAGGGAGACATGACGCGGGAGAGAAGGTCCCACGCCATAAACACAGGAGAGTTGTCCATGCTCCAGTTGCCGCAATAGACGTCCATCGGGCTACGTTGGAATGGGCTTGTTTCTGCAGCTGCGCTGACAGCTTTCCAGAAGCGAGCGAGGGCTTCTCTTGCCCCTTGTTGACCCCCTTCTACGAGCCCATCGGCCATGACGGCTGCATTCATAGCGCCGGCGCTGGTGCCGGATATGCCGGTGATTTCCCAATCCTCGTTTTCAAGAAGCCAATCCAGAACGCCCCATGTAAAGGCGCCGTGTGCGCCTCCACCCTGCAGGGCAAGATTGATCTTCTTTCGTTCTTTCGTCGCTGTCTTCCTAGTCGTTGCCATGTGGACCTCCATAGGTCGCTTGGAAAAGAAAACTCTGGGAAATTGTCAGGCTGTTATTGAGCTGTCCAGCCGCCATCCATTGGCAAAAGCGTTCCTGTAATGGAGGCTGCAGCATCGGAACATAGGAATATGGCCAAACCGGCAACCTGTTCTACAGTCACGAATTCTTTGGTTGGCTGCGCTGCAAGGAGAACCTCTTTTTTGACCTGCTCTTCGGTCATATTACGCGCCTTCATTGTATCTGGGATCTGCTTTTGAACGAGCGGAGTCCAGACATAGCCTGGGCAAATTGCATTGGCAGTGATGTTGTTTTCAGCAACTTCCAGCGCAACGGTTTTTGTGAGGCCTGCAATTCCGTGTTTTGCAGCGACGTAGGCTGATTTGAACGGAGAGGCCACAAGTGCGTGCGCGGAGGCTGTGTTGATGATGCGGCCCCAACCGGCCTGACGCATGTAAGGCACAGCGGTGCGAATGGTGTGGAAGGCGGAGGACAGGTTGATCGCGATGATCGCATCCCATTTGTCTACCGGGAAATGCTCAATTGCTTCCACGTGCTGAATGCCAGCATTGTTGACCAGAACATCCACTGAGCCGAATGTTTTTTCGGCTTCATGGATCATGGCATGGATTTCGTCAGGTTTGGTCATGTCTGCAGAGGAATAAACGCACTTCACGCCAAAATCAGTTTCAATGCCTGCGCGTTCTTTTTCAATTGCGTCCGCATCACCAAAGCCGTTTATCATGATGTTTGCGCCTTTTTCCGCCATGGCGCGGGCATAAGCGAGGCCGATGCCTGATGTGGACCCCGTGATAACGGCAGTTTTTTTCGAAAGCATTTCCAGTCTCCTGACCAAATATTATTGAAGTATGCGCTGGTGTGAGCTTGCGTTACTTTTTAAAATGGTTGCATTAGCAAAAAGCATAGTTGTCATGCGTGCAGTGCAAAAACAGTGGAAGCAAGCGGTAAACTGCATTTTGTCCTTAATCTAAGGTTAGAGTTTGGTGCATTGCATCAATTGTTGAAGGCCGTTGTCTGTCTTCATGCTGTTGAGGACCTAGCATCATTTCTAGTGCAGGTTTATTGTGAAATCTTGGGGTGTGTGAGTGTGTTCTCAGATGACATCAAACTGCGTTGTGCATGCGCTATAAAGTTGACAGAGAGTGCTGCATGCTGCACTTGCTTGCCTACAGTTTTATGCCAGTGGAATGATCATGACTGACAAGAGCCAAAGCTATTTTTCTACTCCGTTTCCGCGCCTTCGTTCTGTACCTGTTGATGTCGGTGGGGTTATTGTTGGCGGTGAAGCGCCTGTTGTTGTTCAGTCCATGACAAACACTGATACAGCGGATGCTGATTCCACTGTTGCGCAGGTGGCAGAGTTGGCTCGGGCCGGATCCGAACTGGTTCGCATTACCGTTGATCGGGATGAGGCCGCTGCAGCCGTTCCGTATATTAAAGAGCGCCTTCAACGCATTGGTGTTGATGTGCCGCTGGTGGGTGACTTCCACTATATCGGGCACAAGTTGCTGGCAGATCACCCTGCCTGTGCTGAGGCGCTGGACAAGTACCGCATCAATCCGGGCAATGTTGGCTTCAAATCCAAAAAAGATAAGCAGTTCTCTCAGATCATCGAAATGGCGATGAAGCACAATAAGCCTGTGCGTATTGGGGTGAACTGGGGGTCTTTGGATCAGGAACTTCTGACGCATCTGATGGATGAGAACCAAAACAACGGTTCTCCATTGACCGCGCAGCAAGTGATGCGTGAAGCGATTTGTCAGTCTGGTTTGCTTTCTGCACAACGCGCTGAGGAACTTGGACTTGGCCGGGATAAGATTATTCTTTCCGCGAAAGTCTCTCAGGTTCAGGATCTGATTGCTGTTTATACGGATCTGGCTCAGCGTTGTGATTACGCGTTGCATCTTGGTTTGACCGAGGCGGGCATGGGCACAAAAGGTGTTGTGGCTTCTTCTGCATCCATGGGCATTTTGCTTCAGCAGGGTATCGGCGATACAATCCGTATTTCTCTGACGCCTAAGCCGGGTGGAGATCGCACGCGGGAAGTGCAAGTTTCTCAAGAGCTTCTGCAAACGATGGGGTTCCGCAGTTTCACTCCTATCGTGGCGGCGTGTCCGGGGTGTGGACGTACGACCTCAACCGTGTTCCAGGAGTTGGCGCAGGATATTCAGAGCCATCTTCGCGAGAGTATGCCTGCATGGCGTGAGCAATATCCCGGCGTTGAAGAGCTGAACGTGGCTGTTATGGGCTGTATTGTGAACGGTCCGGGCGAATCCAAGCATGCCGATATTGGCATTTCCCTTCCCGGTACTGGGGAAACACCAGCTGCACCTGTTTTTGTCGACGGTGAAAAGACTGTTACGTTGCGTGGGCCGGACATCGCGGATCAGTTTAAGGCGATGGTTCTGAATTACATTGAAAAGCGCTACGGTACAGGCGCTGTTGTTGAACATGAGATTTCCTAGATGTCACTTGAGCGTTTTGTCAAAAAAGTAGAACATAAAATCAGAGAAAACGCTCCGAAGCCCAAACCCTCGGTTCTGGTGGTTTCTTCTCAGGTTGTAAGTGGTTGCGTGGGAACGCGCGGTGCTGTGTTTGCCTTGGAGCGCATGGGCTTCAACGTTTGGATGCTTCCGACAATTTTATTGCCGTGGCATCCGGGGCAGGGTGCTGGCGTCCGCATTTCACCGAGTGAAGTTGAGTTTCGAAGCCTCGTTGAGCAAATTTGCGCTAATGAAGACCTGAGTGACGTGAAGGCTGTCATCTCTGGTTATATGGCGAATCCCGCGCAGGTTTCCGAAGTTGCGAAGCTCGTGAAAGAAGTGAAGTCTCGCAACAGTGATGCCGTTTATCTCTGCGATCCGGTGATTGGCGACAAAGGCGATCTTTATGTTCGCGAGCCTATTGCCGAGGCGATCCGTGATGAGTTGTTGCCACTGGCAGATATTATTACACCTAACCGCTTTGAGCTGGCTTGGCTAAGTGGGTTTGGCACCGAGATGGAAAATGAAGCTGTTGCAGCAGCTCGTACATTGGGTGTTGAACGAACAATCGTGACGTCGTCTCCGGCGATGCGGCGCAATTCCATTTGCAACTTGCTGGTGGGGCCAAATGGCAGTCTGGCGATTGAGCATGCAGAAGTGCAGGGCGCTCCCAATGGTACGGGCGATTTGATAGCCGCGCTTTATCTGGCTCGCAGCCTGAGCGGGCAGAGTGATGAGGAAGCGCTGAAGAAGGCGACTGCTTCAACCTTTGAGCTAGTTGCGCGCTCTGTCAAAGTTGGATCGGACAACCTGCTATATTCTGAGCATCAGGATCCGTTGATACACCCAATGGCATTGGTGAACAGTCGCCACGTGGTTGAAGCGCCAGAACGTGCCTGATCCAGCGCCTTCTCTGCACTGCGTTGCTGGAGTAGATGGTTGTAAAGCCGGATGGATTGCCGTCTTCCGTTGGATTGGCTGTGATAAAGCGCCCGAGGTGCGTGTGTTCAGCAGTTTTGCTGAGCTGATTACCTGTGAGTTTGCTCCCCGAAAAATCGCCGTTGATATGCCTATCGGACTGCCTGACTATATTGGGCAAACGGGCCGCGGGCCTGAAAAAGCTGTGCGCCCCTTGCTGGGTATGCGTCAGTCTACGGTGTTTTCTATACCCGCACGCGCTGCGATTTATTGTGAGGACTACCGCGAGGCGTGCGCTGCTGCGCTGGCCCATTCTGCCCCACCTCGAAAAATTTCCAAGCAGGCGTTTTATCTATTCCCCAAGATCCGGCAGATTGATGCATTGATGACGCCTGAGTTGGAAGACAGGGTGTATGAAGTGCATCCAGAGGTCGCTTTTTGGCGATTGAATGGGCAGGACCCTATTGCGATCCCGAAGAAGGTCAATGGCTCCAGCTATGGACCGGGCCAAGACGCACGGCGTGACCTGCTTGTGCAGTTTGGGTATACTGCAAGTTTCCTGGATCAGAAGCCGCCCAAAGGCGCTGCACGCGATGATCTGACGGATGCAGCCGTAAACGCGGTGATTGCCGAACGGTTGCTGACAGGGCAGGCAGAGCCATTCCCCACTGATTACCGGCGAGGCGAACGCGGCCTGCGCATGGCGATCTGGGCTTAATGTAGCCTCAAGCCGAAGTTATTGAGGTTTGATGCGCGGGGCTGGAGCTCCTGGAAGTAGGGCATCCACTTCTGCGACAACCTTTTTCTCTTCAGATACACGACTGGTTGAGAACAGCGATGTGAAATAGCTGAAGGCCCGTTCGTTCTCTGATGCTTTCTTTGCAGCAGGAGGAGATTGTTCTGGAGTCAGGGCCAGCACTTTTGCCGCCTCAACATTTACAGGTGTTGCATTTGGCTCCTGTTGAGCAGCTGCATCTGTTGTTGAAGCGCCACCAAAGAATGTAGCAATCTTTTGTTTGCGACGCTTTGTGGTTTCCATCGCAATGAGGGTTGCTGCAGTTTCCCGGGCATCCTTGTTTTGTTTTTCGGCAACAGCTACGGCAATATTCTCAGGAACTGTATAGGCAGGGCATGCGCCTGTGGCGTCAAACTTATCGCCACGTCTGTCAGCTTTTGCATCAAAGACATATTGCTTGTTGCATACTTCAATTGCAGGTGGGCGTTTGGTGATTGAAAAATGATCAGAGCCACGCTTCAGCATTTTCCAGAATTCGTAATGTTCGGAGCCTGCGTTTTTCGCCATATTGACTGCTGTCATGCGAAATGGGAACGCCTGAACCTGAAATTTGCGCTGACCCCCTAGGAAGCTGTCGCGTCCCATGGCGTAGATGTCTGCAATCTGCTCGTCAGTCATGGCGTAACAGCCAGCGGAGGAACAGGCACCATGCACCATCAGGTTGGAGCCTGTGCGGTTGTGCGCGCGGTCAAACTTGTTTGGGAAGCCAAGGTTGAAGGAGAGGTAGTATGAGGAAAACGGATTCATGCGGCCGGGAGAGATATTATAAAATCCCTCTGGCGCTTGACGGTCACCCTCTTTGATTTTGGGGCCGAGTTTGCCGGACCATTTACAGATCTCGAACGTTTCCAAAAGGGCATACTGGCCAGATTTGGTTTGCTTCCAAACTTCCAGCTCTGATTCCTGCTTGAAAAGACGTACCATGATAGGAGATTTGAGCCCCATATCCTTGGAGTTCATCTTTTTAGAGAGACTTCGGCTAACGGGCTGCTGATGCTTTTCGGAGCCAAATTCTGATCCCTGACAAGCTGCTAGCGTTAAAGCCAGTGCAAGCGCAGCTGCGCGCTTTACGCTTTTGCCAGTTTTTCTCTGAAACACTGTCATCATGTGTTTGACCCACCATGCTGGGGCTATTCTGCCCGAACCCCAATCTCAACTCTACACTTAGACTATCTGGGTTAAGGTTGACGTATTCTTACCGCAGATAAGACATTAGGAGATTGAGGGGTACTCCCTGTTGATGCCCTTGCTCCCTTGCTTGATTTGATCAAACAAAAAAGGCACCAGACTTAATCTGATGCCTTTTATACAAAATTTAAGGGGGGCCTGCAATAAATCGTAGGTTCGAATCAGCTCAGTTCACGACCTATACGTAAGAACTTCTCCCGACGCTGCTTTTTCAGAGCTTCCGGGGACATGCCTGCGAACTTGCCAAGAGCTGCCTCAATGGCTGCACCAGCACGATCAATCACGATTTCTTTTGCGCGATGAGCACCGCCGATTGGCTCTTTGATGATCTCATCAATAACGCGGAAGGAAGAGAGATCTTCTGCAGTGATCTTCATATTGGTCGCAGCATCCTGTGCGCGTGTGCTGTCACGCCAAAGAATGGAAGCGCCTGCTTCTGGGGAGATCACTGAGTAGATGGAGTGCTCAAGCATCGCAACGTGGTTGGTGGTTGCAATCGCGATTGCGCCGCCGGAGCCGCCTTCACCAATAATAATGGTCACGTTTGGAACGCCAAGGCCGAGACATGCATCTGTTGAGCGTGCAATGGCTTCTGCCTGGCCGCGCTCTTCAGCGCCGATGCCAGGGTAGGCGCCTGCTGTGTCAACAAGAGAGATCACCGGAATGTTGAAGCGGTTGGCCATTTCCATGATGCGTACCGCTTTACGGTAGCCTTCTGGACGCGCCATGCCGAAATTGTGCTTCAAGCGGGTCTCGGTGTTGTGGCCCTTTTCCTGACCCAGGATAGCAACAGACTGACCGCGAAAACGACCAAACCCGGCGATGATGGCGCAATCCTCGGAGAATTTGCGATCACCTGCAAGCGGTGTGAAGTCAGAAATAAGGGTGCTGATGTAATCAAGGGAATGTGGGCGGTCTGGGTGGCGAGCCACCAAAGTTTTTTGCCAAGGCGTCAAACGCGAGTAGATGTCGGTGAGCGCTTGATCAGCTTTTTCCTGAAGACGAGTAATCTCATCTTCCACGTCAACTGCTTCACCACCTTCAGCGAGGATCTTCAGTTCCTGAACTTTGCCTTCAAGGTCGGCGACTGGTTTTTCGAATTCGAGGTAACTGCGCATATTGGATATTCACTCGTAACAATCAGCAGGCAGGACCCGCCGACGAAAAGGCGTTGGACCGCGCTATAATTTTGGCGCGACACTGGCGATAGAGGGGACGTCTGTCAAGGCTTTGCATCACAGATGTGGGTGTTTGAACCCTCTCAAACAAGAAGAACTACGAATAAAAACATGTTTCCTATCGTGAAGCTGTTTTTTTGCGCGGCTTTGCGGAGTGCGGCATGTCGAGTTCCGCAGCTTCTAAAACCAGAGTTCCGGTCGATGTAGGAATAGATACTTTGTATGGAAAAAGGATGCGTGTGTTTCCAATTGGGGCAAGCCAAGTCTCAATCTCAGCATTGTTTGCCAGGTATTGAACGGACTTGCGTTCTGGGCGATGCCCGGCAATTGGCTTCCAGCGTGCTGTACAAACAACGACTGGTCCGTTGTACCCGTTTCCAGAAACCTCGCGCACTTCCTTGAATTTCATCTTAATATCAAAGCGCGCCCAACCATCATAAATCGGCAATTCGCGGTCGCATACTGAAGGATCAAGCACTTTGGAAATGGATGGGGCACGCACAATTGCAGCGCTGAGCGGGTCCATCGCATTGAGCTTGTGTTTGCCGGTGACCTTAACGCGGGTCTTGGACGGCTTGTATTTTGGTGTGACCTGAGTGGTGCGAACATGCCCAGAGCCCTGACCCAGATTTACATAGAAATCCCGGTTGGAGGCACGGGATGCCATGGTGTAGGTGCTTGGCAGGATTTTCGCGCCCTTCATCCACCCGGTTGCCTGCGCTCCTCCTTTACCTGTGGAGAACAAGGTTCCGATACCGGCAGGCTCCATGCCGACTTTGGCAGAATAGGCGTTATCTCGCAGGATGAGCGAGAACGAGCCTTTGCCCACAGTGAAGCCTGCATAAGAAATTCTGTAGACACCACCAAGTCGCTCGGTTTTCCCCAATGCGGCTGTGGATAGTGTGCTAAATGAAAGTGCTGCGATGGCTATTACGCTCGATTTGCTAACAAAATTGCAAACCTTAGAAACTGTTACTCGCACGATACTGTACCTCCGCAGCCGCAGACATTGGTGCCTGTCAGCTTGAGAACTCAGGAAACTAAACAAAAAATTCAAAGTCATTTAAAGATGAAACTACGCAAACATGGTAACATGGTGGTTAAGAGATGTGAGTTTGTTCCAGTTTTGATTGAAAAACACGGTTCACGTCTGCAAAAGAGCTGCTAAGCCTTGACGAAATCCGCTGTACTCATTATAGCAAGCCAACTTTTCCGTACAGGGCCGGAAGTGGTACCGCCGGACATTCGTGTTCGCGACCTGCCGGTTTTAACAGAATGCGCCCATCAATGAGGGCGTCTACAAATTAAAAGGGTGACCCTCATGGCACGCCGCTGCGAACTTACCGGTAAAGACGTGATGACCGGCAATAACGTGTCTCACGCAAAAAACAGGAGCCGTCGTCGGTTCTTGCCAAACCTTTGCAATGTTTCCCTGATGAGCGATACGCTCGGTGAAACTTACAAGCTACGCATCTCTGCACACGCTCTGCGTTCTGTTGAGCACCGTGGTGGTTTGGACGCGTTCTTGGCGAAAGCAGTAGAAGCTGAACTTTCTCCTAAGGCACGTTTGCTGAAGACCGAAATCAAGCGCCGTCAGGTTGCTGCTTAATCACATCATTCTTGAGAAGGGATTGAACGTGACTAAGTCGACTAATGCTAGGCCTTTGGCTATTGCTATTATGGCAATGACTGTGGTCGTAGTTGCATCGAACTACCTCGTTCAATTCCCTGTTCAGGGAATGATCGGGGCTGTTAATCTGGCAGACCTGCTTACTTGGGGCGCATTTACCTATCCGGTAGCGTTCCTTGTGACTGATTTGATTAACCGACAGTTTGGTCCTGCTGCTGCTCGTAAAGTCGTTTATGCTGGCTTTGCTGTTGCTGTTGTTCTTTCTGTTGTTCTAGCTACACCGCGCATTGCAATCGCTTCAGGAAGTGCATTCCTGGTGGCTCAATTGCTCGATGTGACGGTGTTTAATCGCTTTCGTGAAGGCCGCTGGTGGAAAGCACCGGTGATCTCTTCCACGCTTGGGACTATGCTAGATACAGCGCTGTTCTTTAGCCTTGCGTTTGCAACTCAGTTTGCATTCTTGGGTTATTACGATGCATTCGCGGTAGAAGTTGCTCCACTATTTGGTGTTTTTGCACTGGAGGTCCCTCGTTGGGTTTCTTGGGCATTGGGTGATTTCAGCGTAAAGATCATTGTTGCGATGAGCATGTTGATCCCCTACCGCATTGCACTTGGTGTTATTGGCGCTTTGCCAACACCGCAGCGCGGATAAGCTTTCAACTATAAGAATTTCAAAAGGCATCGGATTATCTCCGGTGCCTTTTTTGTTGTGTCATTAAGATGGCTTGGACTTGGGAGGTGGCACGATCTTCACTTCTGCCGGAGCAGGGGAGAATGGCTCTCTGTGAGGCTCCAGATCAGTCAGCACGAACCGCAGCAGCAATGTGCGCTGCAGGAATGATCTGTTGTCGTCTGACATCAAAGAGATCACCGTTTCACCATAGGCATTTATGTGGACGCTGAGTGCTTCCATATTATCAATCTGATAACTGAAATCCGCAGTGAGAAGCGTTTTGCCGGTGTGGAGATGGTTGGGCCTGAGGTTGTTGCCATCCAGCTGCCTGATGCGCATTCCGAGCCCTTCAGACAGGTTGAAGAGGCGTTCCAGAATGAGCATGTCGCCGTTTGGCAGGAACGCTGCATCGGTGATGTCGAAGTTGCCTTGCTTTTCAATCCAGAACTTGCCCGGTTGCGGGCCGCCTATGATCCAGGCTGGTCTGTTGTGCTTAAGGCTCTTGCCGCGTTCTGCAATGGTGATGATGGATCCGAAAACCGGCGAGTTGGCAGGAGCAACAGCAACGGCTTCCAGGCTTTTGTTCTTGGCTAGGGCTCTGATTTCTTTGGGAACAAGCAGGTGCTTGGCGCGCTCTTCTCCAGTTGGCAGGCGGAGCGGGTAGCTCAGGATGCCACCTTTGCCTTCATGACTGACAAAGATGCGTGGATCATTGGTTGAGCCGCCTACGCTCAAGCCTTCTGTATCGGCCTTGTACGTGCGCTTTAGCTTCTGGCCCTTGCTATCTAACAGAGTGGCGGTTTCCGCGTTCCGGAGCTTTAGAGGCTTTCCTCTGGCAGATTGTGAGAGCTCTGCTCGCAACCAGTGTCCGCGATCGGATACGGCGAGAATACCGCTGCCATTGTTGAGGGTTACAAGACCGGAATATCCCCCAAAACGATCGTTGGAACTTGTGAGTTCCAGCCCGCCAAGAAACGTCAGCGACCCAAATTGTTGGGATAGACCGCCTGAAAACTTGAACCTGTCGATGGTGCGGGAGTGGATTTTCATGGGTTGGAAGCCACTCTCCTGAGCAAGCGCTTCCCGAAGTGGCAGGGTCGTAGCGGCGGCACATGTGGCGGCTGCCGCTACTCCAGACAGAAATTTCCGCCTTGTTATTTTCATCGGCGACCGCGTGACTTGCCGCGATCTTTACCACATTTTTCGTCAAACAAATCAGCAAGTTGATCGGTCATGGCGCCGGCTAATTCCTCTGCATCCACAATGGTAACAGCGCGGTTGTAGTAGCGTGTCACATCGTGGCCGATGCCGATTGCAATGAGTTCAACCGGGGATCTGTTCTCGATCTCATCGATAACACGACGCAGATGCTTTTCCAGATAGTTGCCCGGGTTCACCGAGAGCGTGCAATCATCCACTGGCGCACCGTCGGAAATCATCATGAGGATGCGGCGACGTTCCGGGCGTGCAAGCAGGCGCTTGTGTGCCCAGTCCAGAGCTTCTCCGTCGATGTTTTCTTTCAGGAGGCCTTCGCGCATCATTAAGCCGAGATTGCGCTTGGCGCGGCGCCAAGGTGTATCTGCCGACTTGTAGATGATGTGGCGCAGATCATTGAGGCGGCCGGGTTGTGGTGGCTTGCCGTCTTTGAGCCATGCCTCGCGAGATTGCCCGCCTTTCCACGCTTTGGTGGTGAAGCCGAGGATCTCTACCTTCACCCCGCATCGTTCCAGCGTACGTGCCAGAATATCAGCACATGTTGCAGCAACGGTGATCGGGCGACCCCGCATGGAACCGGAGTTATCCAGCACTAGAGTTACCACTGTATCGCGGAACTCTGTGTCATTTTCCCATTTAAACGCAAGTGGTTGTAATGGGTCGATAACCACGCGGTGGAGGCGGGCACTGTCGATGATGCCTTCTTCCAGATCAAAATCCCAAGACCGGTTTTGCTGCGCCATAAGTTTACGTTGCAGGCGGTTTGCCAGACGGGAGACTGCGCCGGATAGAGATGCAAGTTGCTTGTCGAGGAAACCACGGAGGCGGTCGAGCTCTTCCTGATCGCACAGATCTTCTGCTGCTATGACTTCGTCAAAAGCCTGTGTAAAGACGCGGTACTCATCAGGAGAAGGTTGGTTGGATAATGGGTGGTCCTGGCGTTCTTGTTCGCCCGGCTCTTCCGCCTGATCGGACATGTCGTCATCCGAGATGTCTTGCATCTCACCGTCCATGCCTTCAGTTTCGCCACTTTCCTGCTCTTCGCCGGAAAGTTCCATTTCTTGTGGTGCGCCGTCTTGATCGCCTTGATCTTCCTGCATGTCGCCAGAAGCATCAGACCGATCATCGTCATCCTGCTGGGTTTCCTGGTTGTCCTCGTCCTGTGGGTCGTCGCCGAGTTCGTCCGCCATGTCGAGGGAGGTCAGGAGATTGCGCATCTGCTTGGCAAATGCTTTTTGATCTTCAATGCGGGTGATGAGTTTGTTGAGGTCGTGGTCTGCTTTTTCCTCAACGAGCGGGCGCCACATATCCACCATGCGCTTTGCGCTGTGGGGGACCTCGCGACCTGTTAGACGTTCGCGCACCAGCAGAGCGATTGCATCCTGCATCGGGGCTTCGTCTATTGTGGAGACTTCGGCGTAATTGCCTTTGAAGTAACGATCTTCCAGCATGGCGTCGATGTTATCACCGGCACCAGGCATGCGAATCGCACCAAGAGCTTCCACGCGCGCTTGCTCAACAGCGTTGAAAATAGCGCGTGCGTTTTCGCCTTCAGGAACATGTTTTGTATGAACTGCGGGATCATGACAGGCGAGGCGCAATGCCATGGAGTCGCCTAGTCCACGTGTGATGGCGACTTCTTCGCTTGTCATCGTGCGGGAAGGTTCCGGCAGGCGTATGCGCCCGCTGGTCATTCCCGGTTTATCCGGCGTAAAAACAACCTCCAGCTCAGGCTCACCAGCAATGGCTCTAACGGTAGAGCCTATTGCGTGCTTGAATGGCTGGCTGGCAGGTTTGTTCTTAGCTGAGGAGTTGCTGGGTCCTGCCATGGAACTCCCCTTTAGCTCATGACGATGTTTGCCGCTGATTCAGGGAGGTCTTCCCCAAAACAACGCTGGTAGAATTCAGCGACCAGCGCTTGCTCGGTTTCATCACATTTGTTGAGGAATGTCAGACGGAATGAAAAGCCGATATCACCAAAGATTTCAGCGTTTTCCGACCATGTGATCACTGTACGTGGGCTCATCACAGTGGAGAGCTCGCCGTTCATGAACGCGCTACGGGTCATGTCAGCTACACGAACCATCTTAGAGACGATGGAGCGGCCTTCAGCACCTTTGTAGTGCGGAGACTTCGCCAGAACGATCTCTACCTCTTGGTCGTGAGGCAGGTAGTTCAGTGTGGTGACGATTGACCAGCGATCCATCTGACCTTGGTTGATCTGCTGTGTACCGTGGTAGAGACCGGACGTATCACCAAGACCAACGGTGTTCGCGGTTGCGAACAAACGGAAGGCTGGATGGGGGTTGATCACGCGGTTCTGGTCGAGGAGGGTCAAGCGACCGGAAACCTCAAGAACGCGCTGGATTACGAACATCACGTCTGGACGGCCTGCATCGTATTCATCGAACACAAGTGCAACGTTGTTTTGCAAAGCCCAAGGCAGGATACCGTCCTTGAACTCAGTGACGGTGTGACCGTCTCTAACAACGATGGCATCTTTACCAACGAGATCAATCCGAGAAATGTGGCTATCGAGGTTTACGCGCACACAAGGCCAGTTAAGGCGGGCTGCGACCTGCTCGATGTGAGTTGATTTACCGGTCCCATGGTAACCGGAAACCATAACACGGCGATTTTTAGCAAAGCCTGCGAGGATTGCTAATGTGGTTGGGCGATCAAAGAGATAGTCTGGATCAAGTTCTGGAACATGCTCGTTCGGCTCTGCGAACGCTTGCACTTCCAAGTCGCTATCAATTCCAAAAACTTCGCGTACAGAAATTGTTTCGGTCGGCAGGGATTGAGCGGTCTGTATCGTATCTATCATTTTTCCTCCGCGGCCCCACGTCGAAATCGGGGTAATGAAAATCTAGAAACTCAAGAGCAATTTGGAAACTAGGCATTAGGTTAAAACCTAGCAGTAACCGGATTTCTTGAGCACGTTATAAGCCTGAATAATTTCGCGCAGACGGTCTTCCGAGGAGCGGTCACCGCCGTTTGCGTCTGGATGATGAATCTTTACCAGTTCTTTATAACGGGATTTTACCTCGGCGCCACGGGCAGTTACCCTGAGGTTCAGTGTTTCAAATGACCTTTTCTCAAGTGCCAACACCTTACGCTGCGGTTCCTTAGATTCGCGACTGCCGCCAGCTCCGCCACCAAGAAAGTCATGTGGGTCGGAGATGCCATCCTGTCCGATATCGGTTCGGCTGCCATCTCGGGCATTTGCGGCATCGGCCTGGGAGTTTACACCCATTTTCCAGGTTGGACGATGGCCGGTCATGCTGTCGCGCTGATAGCTGCGAACCGAGTCGTCATCCATGCCGGAAAAGTAATTATATGATTTATTGTAGGCCTTTACGTGGTCTACGCAAAAATGAAAGTACTGGCCTTCATGGTCGCGACCTTTCGGTGCTTTATGAGTGCCGGGTTGGTCGCAGCCATCCCACTCGCAGGACGGGCCTTTTTGGCTTGCCTTGCGTTCTTTGCCGGGTTTAACGCGAATACTATCGAAAATGGAGGATGCTTGCTTCATTTTTGCGGTTTTCAGTTGCCTTGCGATTGGGTTAGGACCTGCGTTAAAGCAGGTAGCCGATATAAATAGAAAAAACTGACCCCGTTAGGCAAGGCCTTGACTGCGCTTTCCTTGGTGAGAGATAAATAATACATGAGCACAAGAGACATTATGAACACAAAACTGGAAGCAACGTTTAACCCGCAGCTTCTTGAAGTCACCGACGAATCCGAGAACCACCGCGGTCATGGAGGCTGGCGGGAAAGGGGACAAACCCACTTCCGAATAAAGATCATATCCACAGCCTTTGAGGGTATGACTCGGGTCGCTATGCACCGTGCAGTAAACGAATGCCTCGCAGACGAAATCGCTGGCGGCGTTCATGCACTCGCTATCTCGGCTAAATCTCACTAACACTATTTGGCTTAGTTGAGCTCAGAAATCAATGCAGCAAATGATTAAAGCGGTTTGCGTTGCTATGTGAGCGGATTTGAATGAATTGCGTTGTTTTTGCGTTGAGTTGTAAAAGTTGGATATGCAAATGGGCCCGCTGGGGCCCATTTTTATTTGGAAACTTTTGTCGCGTCCTGAGACGGATTGAGTGCCATCATGCGTAATCGCGTGATGCGGTTCTTTTCTCTGCTCAGAACGGTAAAACGGAATCCATGGAACGTGAAGATCTGGCGTTCTTCTGGAATCATTTTTGCTTCGTGAATGACGAGGCCGGCGATGGTCGTTGCCTCTTCGTCCGGCAGGTGCCATTCGGTCGCGCGATTGAAGTCGCGAATCGGAACCGAGCCTTCCACGATCACAGAGCCGTCTGTCTGTGGATTTAATCCCGGTAGTTCGATGTCGTGCTCATCTGCGATTTCACCGACGATCTCTTCCAGAATATCTTCCAGAGTAACAAGGCCCATCACTTCGCCGTATTCATCAACGACGAGTGCGAAGTGGGTTTTGCGCTTCAAAAAGGCGTTGAGCTGGTTTTGCAGGCTGGTGGTGTCCGGCACGAACCAAAGCGGGCTCATGACTTTTTCCAGTTCGAACTGCTCTGCATCGCCTTTTACAGTCGCTATGGCCCGTAGAACGTCCTTAGCGTGCAAAAGACCCACCATGTTGTCCGGATCATCACGCCAGAGCGGAATGCGCGTGTACGGGCTTGCCAGCACGTCCTTGATGAGTTCATCCGGTGGAAGATCTGCATTCAGCGCAAACAACTTGGTGCGGTGAACCATAACATCGGAGACTTCCAGCTCGGCGAGGTCCAGCAGTCCACCAATCCGGTCTCTATCGGCTTTGATCAGGGCACCTTCTTTGTGCTGAAAGTCTAGCGTGCCGCGCAGCTCTTCATGGGCTGAGAGAACCGCGGTGGTCTCATCAATCCGAATGCCGAAAATGCGCAGTACAAGGCGAACGATGACCTCGATTGCAGCAACAATTGGCCCGAAAATGATGACAAGCCAATGAACCACAGGAGCAACACTGAGCGCGAATTTTTCCGCGTTTGAGATGGCCCATGTTTTTGGAAGCACTTCGGAGAAGATCAAAACCATAAGGGTCATAACAATTGTCGCATAGGCGACGCCTGCATCTCCGAAATACTTCAACATCAAACTGGTTGCGAGTGCTGAGGCAAGAATGTTGACAAGGTTGTTGCCAAGCAGAAGGGCGCCAATCAGACGTTCGCGGTATTCGATTAGCCGAGCAACAAGGATCGCTCTTTTATTGCCGGATTTCTCCAGCGCATGCATGCGGGCTCGTGACGCGGCTGTCAGGGCCGTTTCTGACCCGGAAAAAAAGCCCGAAAGGACGAGCAAAAGCAGGATGGCGACAATGGAAACCCAAAGTGGGATGTCCGTCATTTGCCAAGTTTCTCCTCAAGAAACGCGCGAAGGGGTTCCGCGCTTACAGTTTTATCGACATAGGAAGTGCCGATGCCTTTTGTAAGGATAAAAGTGAGTTGACCACGACTTACTTTTTTATCCTGCGCAATTAAATCCATAAAAGTATCAATTGGAGGTAACTGGCCGGGGATCTGGTTGATGCGTGTTGGCAGGCCAACCAATTCAAGGTGGTCAATCACTCGCTTGGTATCTTCAGGCGGGCATAAACCCAGCTGCTCTGAAAATTCATGGGCAAGGACCATGCCGATGGAAACGCCTTCACCGTGAACCAGACGCTCTGTTTCATAAGCGACGGCACCTTCCAGTGCGTGTCCGAAGGTGTGGCCGAGATTGAGCAGAGCGCGGTTGCCTGATTCCAGTTCATCCGCTGCAACAACGGCTGCTTTTGCGCGGCACGCGTGGGCAACGGCTTCTTCGCGCTCAGGTCCACCAGAAAAAATGCCTTCCCAGTTTTCTTCCAGCCACAAGAAGAAGTCTGAATCATTGATCAGGCCGTATTTGGCAACTTCTGCATAGCCTGAGCGGAAGTCACGTGGGCTCAAAGTATCCAGAACAGATGTGTCCGCCAGAACCAGTGCAGGTTGGTGGAAAACGCCGAGTAGGTTTTTGCCATGACGGGAGTTGATGCCGGTTTTTCCGCCAACTGAACTATCGACCTGAGCAAGTAAAGTGGTTGGGATCTGGATGAACTTCATGCCACGGCGCACAACACCAGAGACGAAGCCAGAGAGATCGCCGACAACACCGCCGCCCAGTGCAACAACAGCATCACCGCGCTCCAGACGCAGGGCGAGAATATCATCGCAGAGGCGCTCAAGCATCTCAAAGCGTTTGGTTCTTTCACCAGCCGGGACGATGAGCACGCTGTAATCGACGCCAGCGTCCTTAAAACTTTTTTCCAGCGTTTTAAGGTGAAGCTTTTCAACTGTCTCATCTGTGATGATGACTGTTTTAGCGCCGGGAAGACGGGAGGCGATTTCTTCGCCTGCGCGTTCCATAAGATTACGACCAATGAGGATTGGGTAGCTACGGTCGCCCAAATTGACGTTGACCACCGTTGCATTTTTCAATTCAGTCACTTTTCAACCCCATTGTCTTCCGATGCCTCTTCGGAAAGAGGCGGTAGGCCGTTTTCAAGCACGATCAGGATTTCTTCCATGACAGCTTCATGGGTTACATCCAGCGACCAGATCGACATGTCCGCTTCTGCATAAATTGGATAGCGCTCGTCCATCAGCTTTTGCATGGTTGCTTCCGGGTCCGGCGTTTGCAGCAGTGGTCTTGTCGGGCGTTTGCGCACCCGTGTCATGATCACCGGCAATTCTGCCTTCATCCAGATAGACACGCCTTTTTCCTTGATGCTGGAGCGGGTGTCCTCATTCATGAATGCGCCGCCGCCAGTTGCGAGAATCTGCGGGCCTTCATCCAATAAACGTGCGATGACCCGTTTTTCTCCCTGACGGAAGTAGGATTCGCCGTGCTCTGCGAAGATTTCCGAGATGGAGCGGTCTGCCGCTTTTTCGATCTCGTTATCTGCATCCACAAAGGAGAGGGACAGGTATTGCGCCAAGCGGCGGCCTACCGTTGATTTGCCACATCCCATTATGCCTACGAGAACTATCGGTTTTGTGCCAAGGCGCTTCAAAATATTCTGCTGCCGTTGACGTCTTTTATCTGACTTTGTGTCGTTTGCAGTCACGCCACGTCCTCGCCGATTCATCTATTCTTACTACTAGCCTTTGACATTATCACACCGCTTCCTGTCAAGGCTCTAGGGCAATCTGTGTTATTCGCACCATGAACTACGTGTTTGGCTTGAACCTTTGCAGGTAAACGGTCTATTTTTGGTTGTGAAGCATAATGCTGCAGCTCACCACTTGCATGTGATCTAGGATATATACGGGAGACACAGGTTCTGCCATGCCAACTTTGACCCGATTGCTGTCTATCATAGGATTAATCGTTACCGGCGCTGTACTGAGTATGTACGCGGTGGTGAGTTATGTTGAACCGGAGCCACGACAGATTGTTGTAGAGATTAGCAAGGAAGGCTTCGAATAGGCATTGTATGCGTCAATTTTTTGAAACTGAACGCTTTTTTGAAATGCTGAGCGTTGAGCGTGTGAGCGCGTTCAACACATTGGAAAGTTACGGATCCGACCTTGAAGACTTCGACCGTTTTCTCGCTGCACAGAGTGTTGATCTCATTGCTGTGCAGGTCACTGACGTGCGTGCTTATCTTTCTGATCTGACGGGTCGCGGTTTTGCTGCATCCTCACAAGCACGCCGTCTCTCTGCGCTTCGCCAGTTCTATCAGTTCTGTTATGCGGAGGGTATTCGTGATGATGACCCGACCCGTACCGTCGCCTCTCCGAAAAAAGGCTCCAGTTTGCCTGGTGTTTTGAGTGAGGAAGAGGTGGACCGGCTTATCAGCAAGGCTGAGGAATTAGCTAAGAGAACATATGATAGCGATGCCAAGCAGATTAGAGCGGCGCGCATCTACACCTTGCTGGAAGTTTTGTATGCCACAGGTCTGCGGGTTTCCGAGCTTGTGTCGCTACCCGTCTCTGCCGCTATCCGGGATAGCCGGTTGATTACGGTAAAGGGGAAGGGCGGCAAGGAGCGGGCTGTGCCGCTCTCGGTTCGATCTCAAACCGCCATGATTGAGTATGTGCGATTGCGGGCTTCGGTTGGCGCTTATGCAGATAGCGTGTGGTTGTTTCCCTCCCACGGAGAGAGCGGATATTTTACGCGCCAAGCTTTTGGTCGTGATTTGAAAGTGCTGGCTGTGGAAGCGGGGATTGATCGGAACAAAGTTTCTCCGCATGTGATGCGCCATGCGTTTGCCTCTCACCTTTTGCAGAACGGTGCTGATTTGCGCGTTGTGCAGCAGTTGCTTGGGCATGCAGATATTTCAACAACGCAGATTTATACGCATGTGTTGGAAGAGCGCTTGCAGCAGCTCGTGCAAGACCATCACCCGCTTGCGTAACGTGGGTGAATTGGTTTTGCAGACGCACTGATAGGGTCGGTGCACAATCAATAAATTTTAAGGGAGAAGAGTGGTGCCCCCGGCCAGACTCGAACTGGCACGCCCAATGGACAGCAGATTTTGAATCTACCGCGTCTACCAGTTCCGCCACGGGGGCAACGGTTGGTAAAGGCGGAATATATCGAGATGGGCCCCACGTCAATAATTTGATTCAGCTAACCACAGCATTGTAGGCACCTAACCACATATATTTACGGGGATAAAAAGCGACCAGCTGCTTTTGTTGCCATATTTGCATGATTGCTGGTGTGGTTTGCGATAGCAATTCTCTGCAAGTTTAGTACGGAATACCACCGCAAATTGAACTAAGCTGAATTCTTCGTATTTTAGTTATTATTTGTTTGGAGCACGTCAGATTTATGCTGCGTCGTCTTTATGACTGGACCCTTTCTCTTTCTGCTGGCCCGCGCGCACCGTATGCGCTTGGGTTTGTTGCCTTCGTAGAAAGCTCCGTTTTTCCTTTGCCGCCGGATCTTCTTCTCATTCCTATGTGTGTGAGCAAGAGACAAAAAGCCTGGCTGTATGCCCTCATCTGTATGGTTGCTTCTGTGCTGGGTGGTCTCTTAGGGTACATGATCGGGGCTGTGCTGTTTGAAGAGGTGGCTAAGCCGATCCTGTCGTTTTACGGCTACATGGAAAAATTCGATCGGTTTGCAAAGATCTTTGAGGACTGGGGCTGGTGGTTTGTCTTTATCGCTGGTTTGACGCCGTTTCCCTACAAAGTAATTACTATTGCGAGTGGCGTTTTTGCACTGAATATACCAGTGTTCATCATGGCGAGCATCGTCTCCCGTGGAATTCGGTTTTTCGTGGTTGCTGGCCTTGTGTATCTGTTTGGCCCAACCATTCGCGATTTCATCGAAAAGCGCCTGGGGCTGGTCTTTACCGCCTTTATTGTGCTGCTGGTCGGTGGCTTTGCTCTGATTAAATTTCTTTAAGGCAGCTTGTAATTAGTCCGGATTGTACAAACTGCTTTAAATCTTTGTTTTTGCGCGTATTCTTATCCGAAAACCGGGCCCACTTTTCGGGAATACGCTTAAGAGGTTAACTGGAAATGGTAAGACGCTTTTTTGCGCTACTCCTAAAAGACCCATTGGTATTTGCTGCTGTTCTTGTGACATTGGGAAGCGCTTCGTCGTTGGCAATGGCGTGGGGTTTTGAGCTGATCGGTGGATATAAGCCGTGTCCGTTGTGTCTCATTCAACGTAACCCGTATTACGCTGGTGTGGTGCTTGGGCTGCTGGCTTTGCTGTTTACGAAGTCAGAAAAGTACCGCTGGGTTTCCGTGCTGGCACTTCTGGGTGCAGCTGGTGGCTTCCTCTATGGCGGCGGCGTTGGTTTCTACCAAGCGGGTGCTGAGTGGGAAATCTGGTTGGGACCGAACGACTGTTCCGCCGGTGGCAGCATGGAGCTGGGTTCTGCGGCCAACATGTTGCAAAATCTGACCACATCCAAAGTGGTGAGCTGTTCTGTTGCACAGTTCCGCATCTTCGGCCTTTCCTTCGCAGGCATGAACGTTTTCTACTCCACCGCAATTACGTTTATCGCGCTGTGTGGTGTGATTCTCAAACGGAAGAAATAAACTGCTAGATATCTGATAGCCGCCGGAAATTGACGACACAAAAAAAGCCCGAGGTTCTACGCAGGCCTCGGGCTTTTTGTATCTTGCTAAGACAAAGACTGGCTAAATTAGCCTTCTGCTTTGTTGTGGCGCTCGATGCTCTCAACGATGAGGCGCTGAGCTTCCTCGATGCCGTGAATGCCGGTGATCTTTACCCACTTGTTTGGCTCAAGGTCTTTGTAGTGCTCAAAGAAGTGCTCGATCTGCTTGATGGTGATTTCAGGCAGGTCTTCGACGGTTTTGACTGATTCATAGCGGCGGGTCAGCTTGTTGCTTGGCACTGCGATGATTTTTTCGTCCTGGCCGGCCTCATCTTCCATCATCAGGACGCCAATCGGACGGCAGCTCATGACAGCGCCTGGAACGACTGGACGTTGGTTTACGACAATGACGTCAATTGGGTCACCATCACCGCAAAGGGTGTGTGGTACAAAGCCGTAGTTACCTGGGTAACGCATTGGGGTGTAGAGGAAGCGATCGACGAACATTGCGCCGGATTCTTTTTCCATTTCGTATTTGATCGGCTCTCCGCCAACTGGGACTTCAATGATGACATTGATGTCCTCTGGTGGGTTCTTACCGACAGGAATACGATCGATACGCATTTATGTATACTCCAATTTCATTTGCTGCCTGTATTGCAGGGGCTTCAGCGCGTTGCAAGATATATTTCGCCTGAGCGCATTGCGCATTTAGTTCAAGCGTTTCCTTACGGATAACTCTGGGAAAAGTGGGTGCTTCATATTGAAGAATTTTCAAATTATCCTTGCTGTTGCGACCAGCCTTTTTGCCTGTAATTCAGCTTTTGCAGAAAGCGTCTATTCCTCACTAGATTTAGACGAGACATGTGAGCTTCAGGAAAAGCCTGAAAACACAGGTGATAATGCTACTTGGAGATGTCAGGGATATAACGATATTCCCATTTATGTGGGTGAAGGCGATCTCAGATTTTTCATCAGTTTTGGCGATCAAGCGCGGGATGAGCCTGCCGCTTCTCAAACCCTAGGTCCATGGAACCGATTGGGTTCTACCATTGAATGGGTGCTGGAAGAGGGCAAACCGGTTGCAACCATTTTGCGCTGGCACACGGATGTTCCCGCTGATGTGGCGGGAAATAAAGACGCGGATGCGGATGGCTTCTACCGTGGTCAGGTGCTGGTGATTACTCAGTTGGGGCAAGGCAAGACCTGCCATATTGGGTACGTGGATGCGCGGGCCAGCAAAAAAGCAAACCAACTGGCGCGGGATGCTGCTGGACTATTGGCGGGCATTTGGGATTGTACCAGCCAGCCAAAACTACTTGGAGGCGGTGGTTTGTCTCTTGGTTTCTCTGATTAAAGCTGGGTGGTAAGTCGCAGCGTTGGGTTGCAAGGGGTGGTTCGGTTCCATGTCTGCACTCTGATGGAGCGTTCAATCGGGGTAAGGGGTGAGAGTACTCCGCCGATGCTTCACAGAACCGAACCTGCTTGGGCAACAACGGTAATTTGTCTTGGCTTCATGGCTGACCCATGACGCAAATGGGGCTAAAACAAGAAACTACTGTGACAATTTTAGCGTGTACCCTCAAATCTCAAGGAGTGTGTTGTTGGTTCGGAGAAAGGCCTCAGTCTTGTGTTCATTCTGGCTTTGCCGCAGGATAGCCGGATTGTGTGGTAAGCTGGAGCGTGTCGTGTTCCTTCGTATTTACAAGACAAGCTCCAGCGTTCTGGTTTGGGCGAAGTCTTGCCGTGTGATTGAAGGTAATCAAACCGAACGCGCTCTAGGATTTATCAAAGACCTGAAACTCTGATCTGAACGCAGGAGGCCTTCATGAGTGAAGGAGATGATATTGCAATAGAGTCAGGGAGCGTTCGCTCTCTTGATGGCCGTTCCAGCAGTGCTGCCGTTAATCGAAAACCGAACCTCCCTAAACCGATAATTGCTTTTCATCGAACGGAACTTAATCAGATTCTCAGGCTCTATGGGCGCATGGTTGCCAGCGGTGAGTGGCGTGATTACGCCATTGGACATGGGTCTGAAAAAGCCATCTTTGCTATCTTCCGCCGCTCCAGCGAAATGCCTCTTTACCGTGTTGAGAAAGATCCGAAACTGGCCCGTAAACAAGGCGCGTATAGCGTTGTGGGTGCTGGTGGGATGATCCTGAAACGTGGCCATGATCTTGGCAACGTCCTCAAAGTGCTCGAAAAGAAAAAGCACCTGCGTGTGGTTGAGTGAGTTTATGGCGCTCGCTGCGAGGTCCGTCTAGCTGGATGCTAGGACCGGGTATGTGAAAAACAGGATATGAGTGAGGTTGGTGAGGAAGTGTACGCCAATTGCGACTTCCACCCGTCCTGATTTCCAAAAGGCCACCCCATAAAACAAACCGGCAATAAAAGAAAAGCCCGCGTAAGAGAGACCGCCACTCAAGTGGTAGTAAGCAAAAAACAAGGATGAAAGCACGAGGGCCGCTACTCCTGCTAAAACCCCTCGGCCAAATTTATCCAAAAGCTGCCCAAATACGAATTGGCGGAAAAATACTTCTTCTGCGATGCATGTGAACAGCAGGTTTGCAAAGATCCATACTGGCATAAATGCTGGGAGCTTGGGCGCGAATGCCACCAATCCGGCAACATAGGTTATCCCGATTAAAACGACAGCCGTCGGTATGAAAAAGAAAAGCGTCATGCGCAGGGAGCGCAGCCATTCTTTTGCTGAGGTTATATGCGGAACTGCGAAAAGAAGCAGAAAGAACCCTAAGGCAGCTTTGTCAAAGTTGAGATAGAGAGAATAGGGCGCAGCATCGGGGCTTGTTTGAACACCCGACAAAATCTTCAGATTGTTAAAGCCTGGTGCAGCGTGCGTGAGCACCAAATGCCCAGCAAGCAGCAGCAATCCGACCAGAGGCAGATACACCCATATTGAGCGTTGCCGTTGATACAGCATAAAGCTCGCGAGCCCGACTGTGATGATGAACGCAAGTGCTGGCCAGCTTAAGACGTCAGTGCTGAAACCTGCGACACACGCAAGGACGAACAAAGCGAGCGGGAGCCATGGCTTTTTGAGAAAAGGGACACTTGCAATGGCAAGCCCGAGAACGCTGTAGGCAATCATTGAAATTGGCATCATGAAACTTGCTCTGGAAAATTGAGAAAGCGCTTATCGGAAAGCCTAGAGGATATGGACGGCGAAATACAGCTGGCTCCAACTCAAATACTACCAGTTGTTTTTGCAGGGACATTGTCAGCTCAATCCGCAAAGGTGAATTTTGGGGCTGCGTTCCAGACTACTTGAATAGGAAAGTGGTCGTGAGTGCTTGAGTGAAGCCAATTGTGGACCCTACTAACAAAAAAGTTAGTAGGGTGCGATTTGCGTGAGTTGGCGATATTGGCAGTTTCTATCTAACTCTCAATGATCAGAATATCAGCGTGTAGAGGAAGCCGGCGCTGACGGCCATTCCTAGGATGACAAAGAGGAAGGCGAGGATCATCTGGTTTTTGAACATGGATTTCAATAGGATGACCTCTGTCAGGCTGGCGCCTGCGCTTCCGATGATGAGTGCCATGATTGTGCCAAGGCCCATGCCTTTGCTGGCAAGAACGGCAGCCAGAGGGATGACGGCTTCTGCCCGGATGTAGAGCGGAATGCCGATGATGGCTGCTATTGGAATGGAGAGGTAGTTGTCTTCACTTGCGACAGACGAGATCAGCTCTGTTGGCATGAAGCCGTAGATCATTGAGCCGACTGCGATGCCGATAACAAGAAATGGCAAGACCTTCACGAAATCAGCCCATGTGGTCTTCCAAATTCTCAGCCATTTGTTGTCTTGTTTGGCTGCTGTTCCACATGAGGAGCTAGCGCGGCGGCTTTGCGGGGTTTGGTAGGCCTCTGATTTCACGAACCGTTCAAAGCCCAACCGTTCCAGACTGTAACCAGCGATGATGGACACGCCTAACGCGATACCAAAATAGAAGAGTGTTACCTGCATGCCGAAGGTGACAAGGAACAAGCCGATGATAATCGGGTTGAGGAGCGGGCTAGCAAACAGAAATACCATCATGGTGCCAAAACCAGCTCTGGCGCGCAGCAACCCTTTGAGAAACGGGATTGTTGAGCAGGAGCAGAACGGAGTGATGGAGCCAAGGAACGCGGCTGTGATGTAACCCCTGCCATGCTTGCTGCTGAGGATGCTTTGAATTTTGCTTGGCGGAATGTACTCCTGCAAGATGCCAACGAAGTAGCTGATTGCGAGGAACAGCACGGTTAGTTCTGCTGCCAGAAACAGGAACATGTTGAGTGTGTCCTGCAACATTTGGGCTGTTATTGTCATTGGACTGGCCTTGTTCTATATTTCCAGAATTGTCGAAATAATAGAACTATGGCTTTCATTGTCAAGATATTTCTAGTATTGTCGAAATATCAGAAAAAAGGCCGAACCGATGAACATTGATGAGATCGCTAAAGCTTTGAAAGAGCTTGGGCATTCAACTAGACTGAGGATCTACAAGCGATTGGTGCAGGCTGGCCTTCAAGGGATGGCTGTTGGTCAGTTGCAGGAGGATCTGGAAATTCCGGGCTCCACCTTGTCTCACCACATCGCTGGGCTGGTCTCTGCCGGATTGGTGAAGCAACGCCGTGAAGGACGTACGCTCTATTGTGTTGCGCAGTTTGAGAAGTTGGATTTAGTCCTGAGTTTCTTAAAGGATGAATGCTGCATTGATGAGCGTTCCCGTGCTTAGGGTTGGGCGCATCTCTTTGTATTCCGCAGGGTAATATATTGAATCATAACATTAAATTCTTAAGTCGGGCTTGAGCTTGTTGATGCGCGCACTAAGATCATTGCTTTGGGAATAAAGCAGTTGGTTCAGGCTACGGCATAGTCGGATTGCTTCATTCTATTTTTATGCGGGCTCCTCTCCAAAACCGGACTCGTTTTAATCTAGGATTTTATTGTGGCTGACATTTTGTCTTTTGTTGATGCGATTTCTAATTCTCAAAGCGTGCAAGACGCGGCGAAGAAAGCAGACCAGCTGTTTGCTGAGGCTCCCGGGCATAAGCTTTTTACGCTGACGGTCACTCATCCTGATGGAAGCCATGTGGTGCGGCTTTATTCAAGCGTGGAAGGCTCTTACGGGACATCCGGCACGAAACCAATTGAGAAAGAAGGTGGTTGGTACGAGCGAGTGCTGGTGCAGAAAAAGCCGTTCCTCGGTTACACCATTGAGGATGTGAAAGAGTATTTTCCTGATCATGAAAAGATCTCGGCTATGGGGCTGGGCGCAACGCTTAATCTGCCTGTCGTTGTCTTGGGTGAGGTGGTTGGCACCGTAAACCTGCTGGATGCAGACCACGCATATACTGAGGAAGATGCTGCCCGAACCAATGAGCTGGCACAAACCCTCGCACCGCTGTTCCTCATGGCCCGCAGCGAGTTGGTTGAAGCTTGACTGGGTTTGGAGTGTGCCCTTAGGTTCCGGTTTCGTTTTAAACATGCTTTGTCTTCTTCTCGCTCCGCTTGCGTTTACTCTGGTTTTTGAAACTGGATGCAAGTTGATGAAATTTCGGCCTGCTTTTCTCTCCCGGTAACCGGGTATGGCGCATTGTTTGCACCAACTGAGTGAGATTTGCGGAGCATGTAATGGCTACTGGTATTGAGGGTGCACATCCAGAGGTCATCGGGCACATTCCCTTTTATATAACGGGGCCCGGTGAAACCGATGTTTTGATGGTGGTGGCGATTGTCTCTGCAATCCTGATAGTTCTGCTCGCCGGCGTGTTTTATTTTTCGCTGCATGCACTGCCGGAACGGATGGCGCACAAATACGGGCGTCAACATATGCAAATTGTTGCTTTGCTGGCGATCATCGCGTTGTTCACCCACAACAACTATTACTGGATTGCTGCATTGTTGTTGGCAGCGATAAACCTGCCAGACTTTGAAACGCCGCTCAACTCCATTGCCGAAACGCTTCGGAAAAAGTGGAAGGGGGGCAAGAGTAAATGATTGAGTTTTTGGTCTGTTCTCTGGTCACCATTCTTCCTGATTATCTTTTCCGGCGCTATAGGCAAGGAAAGCGCTTTGGCCACGAGATCACGTTTTTTACCGTATGGTATGAGCTGCGTTGGGGGATTACCGGGGCGTTAATGCTGACTATTGCGTTGATCACACTGGTGTTTTTCTATCATCCGACAACGTCCAATGTTTCCTCCCTGTTCCGGACGGTTTCCATTCTTCCTGAAGGGTCAGGGCGGGTGGAAAAGGTGCATGTGATCAACAATCAACACGTGGCTGCGGGCCAGATTTTAATGAGTTTGGATGCTGCGGTTGAAACGGCACAGGTCGAGAGTGCACAGAGTGAAGTTAATGAGATTGACGCCGAAATTGCGATGGCTGAAGTTGAACTTATCAGCTCGCAAGCCATGATTGATCAAGCGCAGGGCAACTACAATCAGGCTGTGAGTGAGTCGGAGCGAACGAAAGAGCTGTTCCGCCGAAACTCTGATGTAGTGACGCAAAAAGAGATCGATACACGGGAAAATCAGGTGATTGTTCGTAAAGGTCAGTTGGATGCGGCTACGGCGAACAAGAACCTTGTGCTCACCAAAATTACCACTAGCTTGCCCGCGCGCCGCAGCAGTGCCATTGCGCGGCTGCATCAGGCAGAAGCGGCTTATGACAAGAAGTTTGTTTATGCTGGTGTTGATGGGATCGTTACGCAGTTCGTTCTGCAAGCCGGTGATGTTGTGAGCCCTATTTTGAGGCCGGCGGGTATTTTGGTGCCTGATTATATTGGCCGCAAACGGTTTCAGGCCGGGTTTGGGCAGATTACAGCCTCGGTTATCAAGGTCGGGATGACGGCGGAGATTACCTGCGCAGCGCGCCCATTTGAGATTATTCCCATGGTCGTCGTCGATACGCAGGATTTCATCTCGTCAGGCCAGTTTCGTCCGACAGACCAGCTTATTGATGCGCAGGATATCGCGCGTCCTGGAACGTTCCTTGTGATGTTGGAGCCGCTTTTTGAGATGGAAGCAAAAGACATTCCACCGGGTAGTAAGTGCGTTGCCAATGCCTACAGCAATTATGGTGCCCAGATTGCTGCGGGTGAATTCGGCTTTTGGGCTGGGTTGTATTACCACATGGTGGATACGGTTGGGCTGATGCATGCCCTTATCTTGCGCTTTCAAGCGCTGGCGTTCCCAGTCCAGACTCTCGTGCTATCAGAACATTAACGAGTTGTCGGCGGGCTATTTTCTAGCACCAACGAAGATGCCGGTGAGGACCATGCCGACAAGTCCAATGACTGTCGTGGCTGTGCTGCCGACAAGGAATTCTAAGACGCTATCTGCCAGTATGAAGCTGCTGCCGTAGACATCCTTGAAGCCTGCAAACACGAGGATGAGTGCGACAGTTCCGCAGTAGGCGCACATGAACCAGTAGGCTTTGCCGGCATAGGGTTTGATAAGTGCATCCAGCTCTTGCTTGGTGGAAAGCTTGCTTTTCAGCTCCATCAGCTCGTTCTGGAGCTGGGTGTTGTCATCAGACAGCGCCTGGCGATCTTGTAGTAGCTGCTCGAACCCAATTTTGGCAGGAGGGTCAACCTCTATGGGCAGCTTGGAGACTGCTGCGTCGATGTCATCAACGGTGAGAGGTCTGTCTAATGTGTCATCAGGCAGCATTGACCCGACCCGCTTCTAACAAGGAGCGTTGTGTTTCTGCGTTAGAACGACCGGCTAATGCGAGCTTGATGTAGTATTGCCGGGTGCGCTCTGTATCAATTTCAGCATTTTTGCCTTTTTCGAAATATGCATAGGCCCAAGGGGAGTTGGCCTGATGGGTGAGGTCTGACAATTGCTGAGGAGTGTAATTGCGGTACTTCTTCCAGACGTGATCGATGATTTCCTGTTCACTGCCGCTTGTTCTGGCAGTTACGAGTTGGCCTGTGACAGGATCAGCTATTTCGCTGTTGGGGCCTTTGTAGCCGCCTTCCTTCACAAAATCCCATATCTGACGAAAAACTGGGCCGTTAACCCATGCTTGCGGGGCTGCGCTCACCAGTGGTTCGCCATTGATCGCAAGGTTCCAGCCATTCGCAATCGCAACAAGCTTTTGAATGTACATCTGTGATGGGTATTCAGAGCTGCCACGGCGCTTCAGGAATTCATTAGCGATGGCACAGGGCGAATGTCTTGGCATTTTTGCTCCCACACAAATGCTGTTGGAACGAGCAGAGGATTGCTGAGAAAAATATAAGGTACGCTACGTTAAGAAAATAGAACATACACCGTGATCTTGGCTAGTAAAATTTGGTTGTGTTTCTGTGAAAGTAGCGGAATCGTTGTAAATCTGCCGAAGGGATCACTGAAAAATCAGTGAGTTTAGGGTTGTTTTAAACGCGATCTGTGGACAGACATTGAAATTAGATTGGTAAAACTGAACCCCGAGAAATCTGTAGTGTCCTAGGATTGAAGGTTGGGTAAGCCAACAAAAAAGCCCGAAGCAGGTGCTTCGGGCTTTCGTGATTTGTGTATCTGCTGGCTATTGCGATTAGTTGCGGTTGCCGAACAGGGACAGAAGCATGATGAACAGGTTGATAAAGTCCAAGTACAGACGCAGCGCGCCCATAATGGCTTTTTTGCCTGCTACTTCGCTGTCATCTACAGCTGCATACATTTCCTTGATCTTCTGTGTGTCGTAGGCGGTGAGGCCTGCGAATACCAGAACACCAACCACGGAGATTGCGAACTGAAGCGCAGAAGATGCGATGAAGAGGTTGACGACTGACGCGATGATGACGCCGATCAGGCCCATGAACAGGAAGGAACCCCATGCGGAGAGGCTCTTCTTGGTGGTGTAGCCGTACAGGCTCAACGCCCCAAAGGTTGCGGAAGAGATGAAGAATACACGGGTAATGGAGCCGCCTGTGTACACAAGGAAGATTGAGGAGAGCGATACGCCCATCAATGCAGCAAAGGCCCAGAAGGTGAGCTGTGCTGAGGATGTACTCATCTTACTGATGCGTGCGCTCAGGAAGAACACGAAGCCAAGAGGAGCCAGCATAACAACCCAGCGCAGAGGGCTGGCGTAAAGCATTACACCAAGGTTGGTGAGGTACTCACCATTGCCGAGCTGTGCTGCAGCCATGGATGGGTCTGTTGTTGTCGCTGCCATAGATGTGAGCAAAGCAAGCACACCGGTGATTGCAACACCAATAGCCATGTAGTTGTATACGCGAAGCATGTAGGCGCGCAGACCAGCATCAAATGCGGCTGCATTGGCTTGTGAGCCTGCCATTCCATACCGCGTGGTCTTGTTGCCGTCGAAAGTCGCCATGAGGATCCTCTCTTCTTTCCAATAAATTCAGCTGTGGGGTCAACCCAAACAGCCTGAGCGTTCTACTCAAGTTACATTACCAAGGAATATGGTAGGAAAAAGGGCACAAAACAAGGGTGCGGTCCTTCGATTTTTTGTAGGAACCGCCCAAAAGTGAAGGTCAAATGGGAGAAAACTGGTAATTTTCTGCGTTATTATTAACAGGAGGTAATGCTGGTGGACACCGAAGACCTTGGCAGAAGACACGAAGCCTTGAGGAAGAGAATGGAAAAGCTGAAGAACTTGGGCAGCAAACAAATATGAGGAATGTGTTTTACTTGCTGCTGCCCAATCTGTTTTAGAGGTTCCGTAGAACCGGGGCCGGTTTTTCTCCAAGAACACGCCATGTGCCCAAGAGCCCTAACCCAACCGTGAAGACCAATGCGCCAACAATGGAGACAAGCGCGGTGATTGGCATCAAAGTGAAGCTTCCATCCATCACGCCGGTGATGATGAAGTAAGCTGCCAATGACCCCGCAAACAGGGCAAAGATTGCTGTCGTGCCGCCGAGGATGAGGTATTCCAGAATGTACGCCTTGATGAGACGACCACGGGTTGCACCCAGTGTTTTCAGGATTACAGCATCGTAGATGCGGCCTTGATGGCCTGCAGCCAACGCTCCTGCCAGAACCAGTATACTGGCGAGCAGGGTGATGGATGACGCGCCACGGATGGCCCATGCCAGCTGGCCAACCAGATCATTCACCTGAGCGATTGCATCTTTGACGCGGATCGAGGTGATGGTTGGGAAGGCCTGTGTGACAACTTTCAAGAGGCCCAGTTCTTGCTGAAGAGTTGCTTCTCCTGGCCATGCCACCGTTGCCAGATTAGTATGCGGTGCACCTGCAAAGGTGTTGGGAGAGAAGACCATCACGAAGTTGATGGACATACTTTCCCAGTCCACAGTGCGGAAGTTGGCAATTTTTGCTGAGATCTGGCGACCGAGCACGTTGACGGTGACTTTGTCTCCCACGCTCAAGCCAAGTTCTCTGCCGTTGTCATCCGCAAAAGAAACCAATGGTTCACCCGTGTAATCTTTCGGCCACCATTCGCCTTGTGTCACTTCAGAATTGTCCGGCAGGCTGTCAGAATAGGTGATGCCTCTGTCTCCGCGCAGAATCCATTCGGCTTCTGGTGGGGCAGGGTAATCAGCTGCGGAGATGCCTTTGAGAGAGATGATGTTGCCGCGTAGCATTGGAACGGCGTTGAACTCGCTTCCCGTGGCATTTTTAGCGATGAAAGATTGGAAGGCGTCTTTCTCGTTGTTTTGAATATCCACAAAGAAGAAGCTTGGGGCTTGCTCTTCCGCGACCTGATTGAGCTCACGGCGCAAGTTTCCGTCAATCAATGCCAGAGCCACAAGCAGGGAGAGGCCGAGACCGAGGGACAGAACCACGGAGGAGGTGAGCGCGCCGGGGCGGTAGATATTGGTGATTGCCAAACGCAGCTCGGTTGAGCGAACGGATGGTATTCTGCGCGCTGCGGCCATGATGAGACGGGCGACAACCAGCAGGAGGAGGTATGTTGCTGCACAAGCCCCAATGAAGATAACCGCGATGGTTTTGTCATAGGCCATGATCAATGCAAGGCCCGCGAGCAACACAAGTGTTAGAGCTGCGGCCGCCATGTACAGTGGTTTAGGGTAACGGTTGCGCGTGCTGACTTCATCCCTGAACAGCACTGTGGGGGCAATGTCGTGAGCTCTGCCAAGTGGCCAAAGGGCAAATGCCAAGGCTGTCAGGTAGCCATACGCCATGCCAAGTAGGAGTTGAAGCGGGTAGACAGCTTGTACGGCTGTGATGGGCAATATGGATTGGAGCGCTGCCATTGCCACCAGAGGGATGAGTGCGCCCAGTGCCATACCAATAACAATGCCGATTGTAGCAAGCACCATCATCTGAATGAGATAGACCTTGAAGACAAACCCACCGGATGCGCCAAGGCATTTAAAGCTGGCGATGACTTCTCGCCGTGTATCCATATAGGCGCGGACGGCGTTTGCAACACCGACACCGCCAACCACCAGAGAGGTGATGCCAATGAGGGTGAGGAACTGCGCAAAGCGTTGAATGTTGCGTTGCAGGCTTGGTGCGGCTTCCGTTTTGGAGCGGATACGCCACCCCGCATCGGGGAAGAGCTCGTTGGTGCGATCTATCGCTTGTTGAAGCTGGGCTTCTGGAACATTGTCGCCAATACGAACACGGTATTTGTAGTTTATCAATGATCCGGGTTGAACAAGCCCAGTGTCTGCCAAAGCTCCTTCTGAAATCAGAAGTCGCGGACCGAATGTCATACCGGATGCGAGTTTGTCTGGTTCCAGCTCAATGGTATCTGCGATTTTGAAGATGGTTTTACCGACCGAGATATTATCTCCAACTTCAAGGCCTAACCGTGCCAGTAAAGCTATTTCTGCTACCGCATTGCGTAGGCCATTTGTTCTGCTGGTGATGGTTTTTTGCAGATCTTTACCAGCAGCAAGATCAAAGCTGCCGACAAGCGGGTAGGGATCATCAACGGCCTTCAGCTCTATAAGGGTCTGGTTGCCAGCTTTCTCCGTCCGGGCCATAGCCCGCAGGCTGGAGATTCTTGAGATGTCACCCATGCTTTGCAGGTGGGCCAATTGGTCCTTGTTGGCTTCGCGTTGAACCAGAGCAAAGGAGAGATCTCCGCCGAGGATGGCTTGTCCTTCTGCTGTGATGCCTTCTGTAAGGGCACGGGAGAAGGAGGCAACGCCTGCAATTGCCGCAACACCAAGGGCGATACAGGCAATGAAGACGTAAAAGCCTCTCAAGCCTCCCCGCATTTCACGCAGGGCAAACCGGGCGGCGAGACGAAAGCCGGGTTGGTACCCGTTTGTTTCAGGTGTCGTCATTGTGCACGTGCCTCGCGCACAAGATTTGTGTCTTCTTCAATGGTGCCAGAATGTACGCGGATTTTGCGCTGACAGCGACTTGCCAATGATGGATCATGGGTAACGAGGATCAGAGTTGTGTTCTTGCGCTTTTGAGCCGCAAACATCAATTCGATGATTTGTTCGCCGGTTTCCTCATCCAGATTGCCCGTTGGCTCATCAGCAATGAGGATCTTAGGATCCGCCACCAGAGCACGAGCAACGGCTACGCGCTGCTGCTCGCCACCTGATAGTTGTGTTGGGTAATGGTTGAGGCGATGACCAAGGCCAACGGCCTCCAATTCTTCTTTAGCCCGTTCAAATGCTTTTGGATCGCCGGACAGTTCTAATGGAACAGCGACGTTTTCCAGAGCAGTCATGTTGGGTACGAGGTGGAAGGATTGGAAGATGATGCCGACATTTTGACCACGGAAGCGGGCGAGTTCATCCTCGCTCATGCTGCCCAGCTCTTGTCCAGCAGCTTTCACAGTGCCCTCGTCAGAGCGTTCTAAGCCTGCCATAACCATGAGCAATGTGGATTTTCCTGATCCGGATGGGCCTACAAGACCAACGCTTTCGCCAGTTCCAATACTAAGGGAAACGCCCTTGAGAATATGTGTTCGGCCTGCGCCATGACCCAAGCTGAGGTGAACGCCGTTTAAATCTAGTGCCGAATTACTTGTCATTCTTTCACCTTTTAGCAGTTTGCATTCAAACTGCTTTAATCGTTTGTATTCGCGCGCATTCTAATCTGAAAAGCGCTGGGCACTTTTCGGTAAGGCACTTTAATGTGTCGGGCGATGCAAATATCTAAATCACACCCTATAATAATCTGATTGGCAGCTCTTGTTCCTGCCTGGTTACGAAAGCATATGGGTAGTATAGATTGCATCCACCAGCTTGCTTTGAAAAAATCTAAGGGTATTGCATGCTTGCTTCACGAAAAGTTGTAACGAAACCTAGTGTGCTTCGTGTTTTGAGCGGAACTATGGTTGCCTTGGGCTTAGCTATTTTCAGCTCTGCCACCAGTTTCGCGCAGGATGGGACCGAGACAGTGAAGCTTGTTGCGTTTGGAGATAGCCTGACCGCCGGGTACCAGTTGCCGCCGGAGGATGCGTTTCCTGTAAAGCTCGAAAAAGCGCTTCAGGAAAAAGGTTACGACATCACCGTCGTGAATGCTGGCGTCTCCGGAGATACTTCATCGGGTGGTTTATCTCGTCTGGACTGGTCTGTTGGTGATGATGTTGACGGCGTTATTCTGGAACTGGGTGCAAATGATGCGCTGCGCGGGTTGGATCCTAAGATCACACGCAAAAATCTGGATACAATGTTAGAGCGCCTAGGGTCTCGCAATATTCCAGTGCTTGTTGCTGGTATGCTTGCGCCTCCTAATATGGGAGAGCAGTACGGTGAGGCTTTCAACTCCATATATGGAGACCTTTCAGAAAAGCATGGTGTTCTGTTTTACCCATTTTTTCTGGATGGAGTAGCGGCCACGCCCGACCTTAACCTTGGGGACGGTATGCACCCGACTGGTGAAGGTGTTTCAATTATTGTCGAAAAGATCCTGCCATCCGTTGTAATGCTGATCGAACAGACTAAATCTTGAAGAGCATAACAATTTTGCTTTGAGGCGCTCCTCCTGCCTAGCTCCATCGCTGAGGCAGATTAAGCCCAAAAAAATTTAGCGGATCAATCATGTCTTGGTTTCAAGGTGTGATTGTCCGTTTTTGTGCTTGAATATCGAAGACAGAAATTAGAGCAGCCATATGCTGCTGACGAGGAATATATGGAATTTCGTAGATTGGGGCGTACAGACCTCAACGTTTCCAGCATCTGCCTAGGCACGATGACATGGGGCGAACAAAATACCGAAGCTGAAGGCCATGCGCAAATGGATGCGGCGCTGGAGCAAGGTATCAATTTCTTTGATACTGCCGAGCTTTACGCTGTTCCACCTAAACCACAGACCAAAGGCCGGACCGAAGAGATTATCGGCACATGGTTCAAAAAGAACAGTAACCGCGACAAGGTTATTCTTGCGACGAAGGTTGTTGGTCGTTCTGGCATGAACTGGTTCCGTGAAGATGGTTCAGACAGTCAGCTGACCCGTGCCCAGATTATGGAAGCGGTTGACGGTAGCCTGAAGCGTTTGCAGACGGATTACATCGACCTTTACCAGATCCACTGGCCTGACCGTAACGTTTCCGGCTTTGGTTCTGTCAGCACCATCTGGCAGAGTGTAGACTGTGCTGCAGACGAAAACGCCATTCATGAAACCCTTGAGGTTATGCAGGAATTGGTGAAATCCGGTAAGGTTCGCCATATTGGTCTTTCCAACGAAAGCCCTTGGGGCTCTATGAAGTTTGTACAGGAAGCTGAAGCACGTGGTTTGCCGCGGATTCAGTCTATCCAGAATGCATACTCCTTAGTGAACCGCTTGTTTGAAGTTGGTGGTGCGGAAGTTGCGCATCGTGAAGATGTTGGCCTGCTGGCTTACTCCTCACTGGCGCAGGGCTATCTGACTGGTAAGTACCGCAATGGTGCATTGCCAGTTGGTGCGCGTAAAACTTTGTTCCAACGTCTTGCTCGTTATGAGACGGAAGGCGGCCAGAAGGCTGTTGATGCGTATTGTGACTTGGCAGCGGAACTGGGTATCGACCCATCCGTTATGGCACTAGCGTTTGCACACAGTCGTTCTTTCGTGACCTCCGTCATTATTGGAGCGACCAATTTAGACCAGCTGGCGATTGATATCAGCGCGGCAGATTTTGAAATGACTGAGGAAATTGAAAAACGGATCAACGAGATCCACCTTCAATACACCAACCCTTGTCCATGATTTAGCGCGAGCGTCTTTTGTCGGCACTGATCGAAAAATTTTATACCGGAGCCTTTCAGAGGCTTCGGTATTTTTGTTTATTCAAGTGAGATTGGGCAGTGCCCTGATGTTCGTAGGCCTGTCATTTTCTGCTTGTACTCTACCGATAAACGTGAGTTAATTTGTCATCTGCATGAGCGGAGGGTCCTGATATGCCTCGTCTTTTTGTTGGTCTCGAACTTCCATCGAGCACCAGGATGATGTTGAGCCTGCTGCGCGGGGGATTGCGCAATGCCCGTTGGATTGACTCGGAAAACTACCACATTACTCTGCGATTTATTGGCGATATCGATGATCGTGTTGCCGATGATATCGCTTTTGAGCTGTCCCGCATTCAGCGTGCTCCTTTAACCGTTAAACTCACCGGACTTGGCTCGTTTGGAAGCGGGAAACCGCATGTTGTTTGGGCACGGGTGGAGCCAACGCAGGAGCTGACGGAGCTTCAAGCTGAGCAAGAACGGATCTTGCAACGGCTGGGCTTGCCGGCGGATGGGCGCAAATACAAACCGCATGTGACGTTGGCGCGGTTGAGGGGAACCTCTATTGTAGAACTGGCACATTGGCTTGGGATGCGGGGTGAGTTTTCAGCACCAATGTTTACTGCCGGGCGATTTGTGTTGTTTTCCGCAAAAGCTGGTGTAGGTGGTGGGCCGTATCTGGTGGAAGAAAGCTATCCATTGGTTACCCAAGCAGTCTCAAGGTGGGCTTAGAGCCGATTAGAGCATGCGGTGCGTATTTGCCTAACTCAACACGTCCTAACCGTCGCTCTTGGGTGCAGTTTCTTGTCGCCTGATTATGATTAGGCAGAGGGAAAGCGCTCTAGACTCCAAGCTCGTTGTTCAGTCTTTCAAGTTCTATCTGCACTTTTAAGAGGTGCGGATAGAATGTTCTGAGCAAGAGGTCGCCTCTCCGTTTCAATTTCCATGAGAACTGATGTGAAAAAGCTGCTTGTGTTTTGTATGGAATGAACTGGTAAATGTCTTTGCCAAGGATATCCAACAGTTGTGCAAGTTCCTTCTGCGGGAAATAGCTCAATGCGCCGTCGGTAAATGCATAAAAGACGGGTGCGGACTTCAGCGGTGGCGTCACATTCGCGGATTTAACCCGATATCTTATCAGTTTAGATTTAGGCTTAAGGCGGACAAGCTTTGACTTGGCCTTGAGTGGCATCAGGCTGGACTTGGCTGTTAACCGGGTGAGCTTTCCGTTTGTTGTGACAGGTATCAAGGTACTCTTTGAAGGTGCATGAATTTGGGTCAGGCCCCTGCTTGGTGCGTTGACCTGAGACATGGATAGAGCTGCGCCAGAAAAAGACACACTCATTCCTAGGAGAGTACTTGCAATAATCGAAGATCGCAGCATCACGTGCCCAATATATATTAATTTAATAAAATCTTAATTAAAATGTACTGATTTGATTGCATAATGCAACCGGAGCGAGTGAATTTATTACCGTGAGGTTAAAATCGATAATTTTTCTGATTTGGCACTTAAATTTATTCAGCAAAGAAATTGAGAAAAGTTGCGGTCAGATCATCTTGCCGCCATAGTGTTGAAGGAAATTGAACTAAGTAAAACAATAGGAAAAGGTCTGTTTTTATGGGAATAGATCGAATGATCGAACAACAAATTCGACGGTCACAGATGAGCGGATCTTTGGATAAGCTTGACGGGGCAGGAAAACCAATCCCCAGGAGATCTGGCACAAACTTCGCTCAGGCTGCTCGTATGAGTGTGATGGACGGAGCAGGTGGGGGTGTTCAGCAAGAACTTTCGTTGCGCCGCGAGATCTCGGATCTGGAAGAAAAGCTCAAAACAATTACGGATAGCGACAAACGGGTTGCTATGAGAAAAGACCTGATGGACAAGCGGCTCAGGCTTTCCGTCCATGAAGAAGCGCGGAGAAAATAGCCGCGCTCCTTGGGGTTTGGGACTTTGACTTGCTTCTTAAAGCTCTGTTTCATCCAACAGGCGGCGGGCAATAACCTGCGCCTGTATTTCTGCTGCACCTTCAAAGATTGAAAGAATGCGCGCGTCGCAGAGTACCCGGGAGATTGGGTATTCCAGTGCAAAGCCGTTGCCGCCATGGATTTGGAGAGCGTTGTCAGCGGCTGCCCAAGCCACACGTGCGCCCAACAGTTTCGCCATACCTGCTTCCAGATCACAACGGCGGCCACTGTCTTTTTCCCAAGCGGAGAAGTAGGTGAGCTGACGGGCAACCATGGTTTCACAGGCGATCATCGCAAGTTTGTCTGCAACGCGTGGGAAGCTGATGAGGGCCTTGCCGAACTGGATGCGCTCCTGCGCATAGCGAAGGCCAAGATCCAACGCGCATTGAGCGACACCGATTGCGCGAGCTGCTGTTTGGATACGTGCAGATTCGAAGGTTTGCATGAGCTGTTTAAAGCCCTGACCTTCGACCTGACCCAGAAGGTTCTCGTCTTTGACCTCAAACCCGTCAAAGGCGATTTCGTATTCCTTCATGCCGCGATACCCGAGTACCTCGATTTCGCCGCCATTCATGCCTTCAGCCGGGAATGGCTCTTCATCCGTTCCGCGTGGCTTTTCCGCGATGAACATGGAGAGGCCTTTGTAGCCCGGTTCCTCAGGTTTGGTGCGGGTGAGGAGGGTCATGATATCGGCGCGAACTGGATGGGTGATCCATGTTTTGTTGCCGTAGACCTTCCAATTATCATCTTCTTTAACCGCGCGAGTTTTGAGAGATGCTAGGTCAGACCCGATATTAGGTTCGGTAAAGACAGCTGTTGGCAGCACTTCGCCAGATGCGATGAGGGGCAGCCATTTGGCTTTTTGTGCGTCTGTGCCACCGCCGAGGATTAGTTCTGCAGCGATTTCAGAACGAGTGCCCAGAGAGCCAACACCGATGTAAGCGCGAGACAATTCCTCTGAAACCACACACATGGATTCTTTGCCAAGACCCATGCCGCCGTATTCTTCTGGGATTGTCAGGCCGAACACACCCATCTCTGCCATCTCGTTGATGATCTCAAGCGGGATGTATTCGTTTTTCAGGTGCCAATCGTGCGCGAAAGGTATGACCTTGGCTTCAGCAAACTTGCGCATTTCTTCGCGGATTTGCTCGTAAGTTTCATCAAGCCCGGTGGCGCCAATGGTGGAATTGCCTTCTGCGTGCTGCATAAGCTCGGCAAGGCGGGCACGCAGGGCTGGTTGAGACCCATCTGCGATGACAGATGCAACGGCTTCTGAGTAATGGCTGTTTGCTTCTTCGCGGGGGATACCAAGATCAGAAAGGCGAAGTATTTCGCCCTGGCTCATTGGAAGGCCGCCGAAGATTTGTGAAGTGTATTCAGCAAAACTGATGCGAACAATCAGGTTTTCAACTTCACCGTATGCGCCACTTGTGTCGAGACGTTCTGCATAGGAGTTGAGCTGCTTGAGCGCTTCCACATAGGTTGCCAACCAAGCAAGCCCATGGGTTGCGCGTTGCTCTTGCTCCATTAATGCAGAGGCAATGCGTCCATCTTTTAGAACGCGCTGTTTTACGTTTTTGCGAGCAATGCTCAAAAGTGCCGAGAGGGACTGCAATGCCAAAACGCGGTTCTGGTGTGATGGTGTGCTTGAATTGTCTGGTGTATTCGCCGTTTCTGACACAGGTTGCCTCCCTCATTCCACTTGATCATGGTGCAGTGCAAACTTAAATCGGATGTGTATTTGTACAATGCCCTAAAGGGAGAGCTTTCTTCATGAATATTTCTTGAAGAACTGTCTATTCTCTTACTTGAAACTACGAGTGAGACGGACCAGATCAGTTTTATGAAGAAATATGGCCTTTTAAGAAAAGCGTATCAGGTGATTGCAGATGCTGTTGGGCATTTTAACTCTGATGATGGGTATGCAGTGGCAAGCCACGTCGCTCTGTCCTCCCTTATGGCGCTGTTTCCATTTATTATATTTGTAGCGGCTTTCTCTGGTTTTCTTGGTTTAACACAGGTTGCTCAGGGTGCGTCAGACTTGATTTTTGATGTTTGGCCAAAGCAAGTGGCGGGTCCAGTTTCTGGTGAGATTAATGCTGTTTTGACTCAGCCACGCGGAGACTTGTTGACCTTTGGTGTTGTGGTGACCCTGTGGTTTTCTTCCAATGGCGTAGAAGCGATGCGGGTTGGTCTCAACCGTGCGTATCGCCAGAAAGATACCCGGAGCTGGTACTTTTGCCGGGCTCAATCCATTCTTGCTGTTCTGGTTGGAACGGCTGTTCTGATGATTTCAACATTCCTGATCGTGTTTGGTCCGCTGGCATGGGAATGGGTGGTGCATCTTGCTCCGGTTATGGAACAGTTCAGCTACAAGGCGAATATCGTCCGCTACGGCGTGACCTCTTTGCTGTTGCTGTCGGCGTTGCTTGCGGCGCATCTCTATCTGCCAGCTGGTAACCGCCGGTTCTGGGAGGTTTTGCCGGGTATTATCCTGACTATGATCCTCTGGATCGTTGCAGGTGCCGCATTCGGCGCGTATCTAGCGCGTTACGCCAACTACGTTTCATTATATGCGGGACTGGCGGGAATTATGACGGCGATCATCTTTATGTATCTGACCGCAGTCATCTTTATCCTTGGTGGTGAATTCAACGCGGCGTTGATGCGTGTGCGCCGGGTTAGCCTCCGAACTGTATTGGGTTCCTCTGAGAACACTGAGTAGTTGCTGTCAGGTCTTTGGCTTTGGTCTGCACACCGCGATTGCGATAACAACGATCGCCATGCCAATGAGCTGGATGATGTCCAGTGTTTCCCCAAACAGGAAGTAGCTTTCAATCGCAGCGGCTACGGGTGTCAGATAGAACAGCGTTGCTGTTGCTGAGGCTGCACCGTGTTGAAGCAGGTACATAAGCAGCAATACAGCGCCGATAGACAGCACGATGACAAGCCACGCCAACGCGAAAATAAGATCACCTGACCATGTGATGACCCATGTCTCGGTTAACGAGAGGGGCAAGGTGATAAGAAGCGCCCCGAAATACTGAAAGAAGGTGCCCGAGACCAGATCCGTATTCAGCGGCTGGCGCTTTTGCCATGTGGTGCCCGTGGCGATGCCGAGTGTGGCGATGAAAGCTGCAAGGACCGTCCAGAGCGGGATTTGCGCCATTCCAGACCCGAGCTTTGGCAGGACAACCAGCACAATGCCGAAGAAACCTGCCGCAAGGCCGATCCATTGCCGCTTTGTTACGTCTTCCTTCAACAGGAAGTAGGCCAGAGTGCCTGTAATAAAGGGCTGTAGGCCTGTGATCAGGGCTGTGACGCCAGCGGGCATCCCGTTATCAATCGCCCAGAATACGCCGGAGAGATAGACCCCGTGCACGAGCATTCCTGTTGTAACGGCATGCAGGATTTGCTTGCGGCTTAAACGGAAGCTTCTGCCTGAAAACCAAACAATGGCACCCATAAGCGGGAGCACGATGAGAAAGCGCAAGCTGAGGAACGCAAAGGGTTCAGCATAGGGTGCGCCAAGGCGGGCACCGATGAAGCCTGTGGACCAGAGAAGTACGAAGATAACAGGCACAAGTGTGGTTAAACGGGGCAATGGCGTGTCTTATTTCTATGCGCATATTGCATACGGCGCAGGTGAGTTGAGCAACAATATCAATTGTAAATTGTATTATTTGCAATCTTTAAACGATTTGAACCTATACGTGTGAGTCATAAATAGAAATACTGATGGTAATTTTATCGGTAGAGAGGTCTCCGATGCGAATTGATTGGAAACGATTTATTAAAGCGGCACGGGGTGGCATATTTTCCGTCACACGTAATGCAAGTATCCGATTTCGAGCGATCCTACTGGGAATTCTGACACTTGCGGGATTTGGCGCAGTCGGTGTTGTTTACATTTGGGGGCAGCAACAAACCGAAATCGTGTTTCAGCAGTCTAAAGAATACACCGAGTTAGCTGAGTTGAGCCAGACGATTGCAATTGCAGCCGGTGCTTTGCAATCGACGCAAAAAGATTATGAGAATGTGCCCGGAGACAGCCTCAAAAGCGATTTTGATGAGCTGGTAACAGAGGCACAGAGCAAACTTCAGGAGTTGAGTGCTCTTCCTGTGGCGATGGATTACTTCCTCGAAATCTCAGATGCTCGCGACACAATTGAGGCAATTAGTGGCGCGTTCGGGATGCTGCATGGCTTCCAGTCTAAACTGGGTTATGATGCAGACCGAGGATTACAAAAAGAACTCTCCGCCACGCTGGTTCAGGCAGAGTCAGCCGTAAAACAAAAGCACAGACGCAGCAAAGACCCCAATACACTGAAACTGATGACAACGTTTAGTGATCTAGCGCGCGCACAGTTTGACTATACAATTACTGGAAGCGAAAATTCCCTGGGCGCGTTTGAAGTTGCATTCTCCCGGTATGAGCGAACACTGCCGCGTGCTGAAATCGATCCTGTTGTTGTTGATAAAGTGAAAGCCAATATGGAAGCCTACAAAAAGGCTTTTGATGCTTACACTAAGGCTTATGAAAAAAGAGCAACCAGCTCTGAATTACTGGCGAACTTGTTTGACCTTCTGCCTCCACGCTTGAATGAGTTGAAAAATGCTGCGTTGCAGGGTGCCAATGACGCTTCTCAGCGCTTGACCCAAAAAACGCAGCAGACCAACCTTTATCTAGGTGTTGCTGTCGGTAGCACTGCGCTAACGCTCTTCATTCTTGGGTTCTTCCTGATCTTTGGAATCTTACGCAGCCTAAATGCGTTGCGTAGCGCTATGGCATTGCTTGCTAAAAACGACCTCTCAGCTGTTATCCCGCTGAACCGTGGTGGTAGAGAGATGTCTGCCATGGCCCAAACGCTGCAGGTCTTCCGTGATAACATCGAAGAACGTCGCCTCCTTCGCGATGAGCAAGACCGCGAGAATGCAGACAAGCAAGCGCGGGCTGAGCAGGTTGACGGTTTGATTGTTGGCTTTGAGCAAACAGTGGCAGATGCACTGAGCAATTTGCACAATGCCGCTGATGGTCTTGGTGAAGCGTCCAATGATGTTGGAACAGCTGCTGACAATGTTTCTACTGAAGCCGTTTCTGCTGGTCGGGCTGTTGAGAATGCGGCTGAGAATGTTTCCAGTGCGTCTGCTGCAACTGAAGAACTGGCGATGTCCATCAACGAGATTGCAGGGCAGGCTGAGCAGTCTACCCGTGTGGCTGATCGTGCCGTTCAAGGTTCAAAAGCGACTGCAGACACCATGAACCTGCTGAGTACTGCTGCGAACCGCATTGGTGAAGCCGTTGGCCTTATTCGTGACATTGCAAACCAGACCAACCTTCTGGCACTCAATGCGACGATTGAAGCAGCCCGAGCTGGTGAGCATGGCAAAGGCTTTGCGGTTGTGGCGTCTGAAGTGAAGATGTTGGCGAGCCAGACATCTCAAGCAACTGAGGAGATTGCGTTGCAGGTTGGCTCCATTCAGGAAGCTTCTGCTGAGGCGGTGGATGCGATTGGTGATGTTGGAAACGTTATTCAGGAGATGAGCCAGATTGCTTCTGCTGTTGCTGCATCTGTTGAGCAACAAAATGCTGCTATTCAAGCGATCACCGAGAACGTTGCCAATGCGACGCAGAGTTCTCAAGAGGGTGCGAGTGCGATGCAGATGGTTGAAAATGCTTCAGCCAACGCTCGTTCAACAGGTGGGACTGTGTCTGATCTGGCGGATGCGCTGTCACGGCAAGCAGACCATATCAACTCTACTGTTGGTGCATTCTTAGAAAAAGTGCGCGCTGCCTAAATATCTTCACAAAATAACATTTTATATGTGGCGCTTACCTCTGGTTTTTGGATGAGGTAAGCGCCACATTGCTTTTGCGGTACGGATTTGCTGAGCAAAACAAGCAACTCAGAGCAGGTGGGTTGTTTTTCTGCGGCTATTACGGGTTTTGAAAATGATAAAAAAGATTGTTGTAGTGGGTGCTGGACAGGCAGGTGTGCAGACTGCGCAAACGCTTCGGCAAAAGGGTTATGAAGGCGAGTTGGTGATGCTGGGGAATGAACCTCAACCACCTTACCAGCGCCCTCCGCTCTCAAAAAAGTTTCTGAGTGGCGACTTGGCGCCTGATGCTTTGTTTATTCGCCCGGAAGCGTTTTTCGAGGTTAATGCTATTGATTTGCGCGTGAATGCGCATGTGGATCATCTCAATTTAGATAGCAAGTCCGTTGTGCTTTCCAACGGCAAAGAGATTTTTTGGGACAAACTGGTTCTGGCGACTGGCACGCGTGCGCGCGACTTGCCTCTGCCGGGGGCTGATCTTGAAGGTGTTGTGACGCTGCGTTCCATCAGTGATGTTGAGCGCATGAAAAGCCTGTTTGTTCCGGGTAAGAAGCTGGTTGTGATTGGCGGGGGTTATATCGGGCTGGAAGTGACAGCGGTTGCCCGCGTCATGGGATTGGACGTGACTGTTCTAGAAGCGCAGGAGCGTTTGCTGAAGCGTGTTGTTTCGCCAGAAATCTCCACATTTTTCCACGCGTTGCATACAGACCGTGGTGCAGAGATGCATTGTGGAACTGGTGTGACCAGCATTGAGGGCAAAGACGGAAAAGTTGCTTCCGTTAAGCTGGCTGATGGAAGAGAACTTGCGTGTGATCTGGTGCTTTCCGCTGTTGGAGCTGTCGCAAATTCAGAACTTGCGATCGCTGCTGGTTTGGATGTTGACGATGGTATTTTGGTTGATGGGGCTGGGCAAACCTCTCACGAGGATATTTATGCCTGTGGTGACTGCGTGCGTTTCTTCTCAGAGCGGTATGGCCGGAGTATTCGTCTGGAAAGCGTACAGAACGCGATTGATCAGGCGAAAGCAGTTGCAGTTGCTTTAACCGATGCAGATCATGACCACAGCCACGATTATGATCCGCTGCCATGGTTCTGGTCAGACCAGCATCATATCAAGCTACAGATTGCCGGTCTTTCTAACGGATATGATGATGCGGTTTTGGTGGGGGATACGTCTTCAGACAGCTTCTATGTGGCTTATCTGGCGAAGGGTAAGTTGATTGCAGTCGATAGTATCAACCATCCACGTTCGCACATGATGGCGCGGCGCGTGATTGGGCGGGACTGGAAAGACGATTTGCTGCCACCTGCTTAGACCTGTTGAATTTGAGAGCGTGTCACAGCTGAGCGACACGCTCTTTGTTTTTTGCGTGTGCTTTAGCGGGTGTTTTCCAGAATGAGCCGGATAACTTCCTGCGGAATTTCCATGTGAACCATGTGGCCAACACCATCGAACACGTGACAGGCAACCGGACCCGGTAACTTGTGGCATTGGCGGGTTGGTAACATTTTATCCTGTGTGCCCCAGACCACTTTGATCGGCATCGGCAATTCGGCGAGTTTTGCCGTTGGCAAGACGCCTTGACGCTCCCCATCCAGAATGAGTTCGGAAACTGCTTTCAGAGCGTCTGCCGCGCCCGGTATGGAGCGTTGTGCTGCAACATACTTAGCCAGATCCTGTGGCAGTTCAAACTCCAGCCCAACAAACTGTTCCAAAAGGGCTTGCTGTTCAGCTTCTGTTTGCGAAACAGCATAACGGCGGAGCAGTTTGGCATTGATCTCTGATCCGAAGCCGCCGGGTGCGAGCAATGTCAGGCTGGCAATACGTTCTGGACAGCGCATGGCAACAAGGCTGGCGATGGCGCCGCCCATGCTGTGGCCAACCAGATGCACCTTGTCGAGTTTCAAAGCGTCCAGTGATTTCACAATGGCTTTTGCGGAACCGACGGCGTTGCTTGGTTCGAAATCTGCAAGGGCACGTCCATGCGCTGGCAAATCGAACGCAATTGTTCGACGTTCATTTTCCAGCTGGACTTGAATATTGCGCCACGTGCTGGCGTCGCCACCAAACCCATGGATGAAAATAATTGGCTCTGAGTTCTCAGGACCGAAAACGGTGAATGGCAAACAGGTTACATCTTGCATACTATCGATATTCATATAAGGCCTCCCCTTAGGCGTATTATATGCCCCTTTCATTCAGAGGTTTACCCGTGACTTAGGCTAAGGCAGAATTTTTTATCGGCCAAGAAACAAGCAAATTTGGCAGAGAATTTTGCAAGATGTCGCGAAATTGTAAAAACATGCAACAAACGACCTAGAATTGAGTGGTTTTACTTGGATATCGATTATCAGATGTTGATAATCAGTTTCAGTTTGAAACATATGAGCATTAAGATTCGCCGGGTAAATTTGTTGAGTTTCTGGGTGTTGATTTAATTTTAAAATTCGACCGGTCCTGCTTTGAGCAGAGACTATCGCCAATTTCAGGGGGTGACGATGCGAGGATATCTTCGTAAGGGAATATTTGCGATCATTTGTACACTGGTTAGCTTCGTTTTTGTTGCGCCAGCAAGTGCAGGCAAATTGTGGAATCCAGACACGCGTCAGTGGGATATCTTTCCAGATACGCCTGCAATGGCAAGCCGTTCTGCACGCAGTAAGTTTAAGCGTAAAGTGATTTCTTATCGGACTGCGGAGAAGCCAGGCACTATTATTATCGATACTGACGAGCGCTACCTTTATCATGTTCAAGAGAACGGTAAAGCAGTGCGTTACGGCATCGGTGTTGGTCGGGATGGCTTTGAGTGGAATGGAACAGAACGTGTAACACGTAAGGCGAAATGGCCGGGCTGGACACCACCAGAAGAGATGCGTCGTCGTGAAGCAAAGAAGGGTCGTACTCTTCCGCGTTACATGAAGGGTGGGCCAGAAAATCCACTTGGAGCACGTGCGTTGTACCTAGGCTCAACTATCTATCGTATTCACGGAACAACAGAAGACTGGAGCATTGGACGCGCTGTTTCTTCCGGCTGTATCCGTATGTTCAACGACGATGTTTCCTACCTGTATGAACAGGTCAATTTGGGCACAAAAGTTGTCGTAAATTAATATTGCTTTGAGAGCTGTATGCATGTGAGCCTGGGGAAACCCGGGCTTTTTTGTATCTATAATTCGTGGTGGAGCGCTTTCAGATGTGGAAGTTAACGATATCCATCAGAAACCGGGCGGCAACAGCCCTGCAAGACCACGTCTTTCTTGCCAACCTGTTTTATGGTGGCCTGCGCCTCTCCCCATACGAATGTATCTATGGATGTAAAAGTACACTGCTTTTCAGTCACGGTTAAGTGCAGGGTAATTTCATTATTACCGGCACTCACGCGAGTGGCACTTTTGTTTTCTTCAGTAATCACGCTCTCAAATGGAACGCGGTTTAAGAGACCCATGATGTTGGAGTAAGTTACGGTGTTGCTGTTCCATTCGATGGTCCAGGAGGGTTCTGTTCCTCCGCAGATACCAAGAATGGGTAGAGTGGTGTTTGAAAAGGAAATCGGCTCGACGATTTTTAGCGCGGAGGATCTGACCCAACCCTGGATCTCTCCAATGCTGACTTTCTGCCAAAGTGTGTTGTTGGTTTTTCGCTGAACGCCGCTGGAATTGAAGATGGTATCACCCGGTAGTTGAACCACCACGGAGGCGGTCTCCGACGGCGTATCGTATATGGACAATAGTGCGCCTAGTTTCTGATCAATTTGTTTGTAATAGCCGGGAGATGTTGAAGGCCCATCCGGTTTTGTTTTTTGTGCCAGTGCTGTCGTAGTGATCATGCATACGGATACTGAGAGAGCAAATTTGGTCAGGAATTGGACTTTATAAGTCGGGAGCATTAACGCCTCCTGTGGTGCGTGCTTGCTCAGTTTGAAGCGTTTCACACCCGGTTGTTTTTGTTTTAACCGAGAGTTTAGCCAAGTTTCGCCTAGGAAACCTTAAAGGGTCGTGAGGTGTTGGGGCATCCAGCGATCTGAAGGATGTGACATGGCGCATGAATGTCATTAGACTGCTGGATTGTTCACATTTATTGAACTGGTTGGCGTAGGATTGTCTTCAGTTTTTCCGGAGCAACGCGGTTTGAGTCATTCAGATAGATCTCGTGATGATGTCCCCTTGCGACTAGATCGTGCGTTGGCAGGAATTCCTGATGAAGCTTGGCAACTATCTGGCGCAAATCTGCGTTGGGGCCTTTGTGCATAATTTGCACGCAGTGGCCCTCTGTTATGCTCTCACGCCGTAAACTTGCAGGGGCGTCTCCGAGTTTTTGCGTAGCCAACTGAATGGCATCTCTGAATATATCCTCATCCAACCAATGTGGTAGAACAATCATTGCACGCCACTTCAGTTGGTCTTTTTTGCCGGTGATTAAGTCGTTCATATCATCGGCCCACCACAGTGCTTCCAATGGCGGTTCAACAAAGTGTTTGCCCATTCGCTCCTTTGCGATGCGTTTTATTGGAAAGATCACCGTAAACAGCCACTTTACTGCCCGTAAAAAAGCAGGACCTTCCGGGTTGCTTTTTCCGTCGATCATGACGAATTGCATTTCTGGTACATCGACCAAAGAGAAGTCCTTGGTTGTTGGTTGGTAGAGTTCTTTCAATCTGTCTTGAATATCAATTGCGACCATAGCTGCTTCCTCACCTGTTCCAGGGTTTGCAGGTCATGTAATCGAGTGTCTGATGAAGCCAGTCGGCTTCGGCCTTCAGTTGCCCGATTGAAAAGTTGAAAAGTGCTTCGACGTGATCTGGCAAAGGTTGTTGATCTATTAGTATATTTTCGATGCGGGAGAGTTCTGTTTGAAGAGCTTCACCGCGCTGGCGCAGAGCACTCAGGGCTTGCTGGCGGGTTAGGGTAGGCCAATGTGCCATTCCTAGCAGTATGGAAGAGTAGGTAGGTCTAACGGTTTTGATAGCTGTGAGAGTTTGTGTGACGAGGGCATCTCGTCCTGTACTCGTCATTATGTAACTTTTCTTTGCCTTTGCACCGGATGGTTTTTCCGCTGTGACAAAGTCTTTCTTCTCCAGCTTTCCTAGGACAAAATAGATGGATGAAAACCCAATTTGCGTCCATTCACGCATGCCACGCTGCTCGATAACCTGTTCAAGCTCATAGCCATGGCGAGGCATTTCTGAAACCAGACCAAGAACCAGCAATTCGCTATCAGTGAGATTATCAGACATACTATTCTAGCCTTAGAATAAAATTATATTCTAGTGCTAGAATACAGAGATAGGTTTGTCAATTGGCCTAGCGTGTATCTATTGCTTCTTGGTGACCATCACCAGCATGTTGTCTCGCAGGCTAACGTGTTGGCGATAAAGCAGGAGGCAGCGGCAGTTGTATTTGCTTTCTCGTTGCTGGAAATATTCCGCATACCGGTGGATGTCGTGTCGGTTCACATCTTCGATGATATAGACACCGTTGCTGGTGAGCAGATCACTGATGTTCTCAAAGAAACAGATACCCGCCTCATAATGACGCAGGCCGTCATCAATGATAAGATCGTAGGGGTGTGGAGCTACCTGAGCTTTGAAATTGACAATGCTGTCGGTGCTGGTCTGATCAACTTGGAAAGTCTGAATGCGAATATCTGAAAACAGGCAGTTGGGGTCAATATCTATTCCGGTGATTTCCGCATTCGGGAAATAATCGCGCCAAACGCGCAGTGACGCACCAGGCTTTCCGTCTTTGCCCATGTTGGAGAGACAATTGGTGTCGTTGGTGCCAATTCCGCATTCAAGGACGTTTGTGATTTTATCACGGCAATGATCGAAGATCAGGCTGTAGAAGTCTGTATAGGTATGCGGTTCCCATTGAAACTTGGATGTTTCCGGGCAATTTGTCCCTTTATCACTGCCATAAACATCGCAAAGCTGGGCCAAGTAACTGTTTGTTGCTGGCGCATAAAACGCCTCAATACGTTGCCCCAACTGCTCCTCTACTGAAGCACGTGTTCTATCCAGCTTGGTTTTGGGTATCAGTTGGCGAAGCAACTTGTTGAAGGTGAGCGTGTGAGAGCTGGTCATGTTTCGGTCGCTACTTCCAGATTAATGCCAAGGAATGCGTAGATTAGCACTCTGGCTGAAATGGAATACTCCCATCTTTTTGCTGTGTAATTCCCATGGAGCTAGTCGTGCGCAGACAACAAAAAAGGGCCGCCGAAGCAGCCCTTTTGAAACGTGAAACGGTTTGCGGCTAGACCAGCGCACCGTGACAATGCTTGTACTTTTTGCCAGATCCACACGGGCATGGCTCGTTGCGGCCAACTCGGCCCCATGTATCAGGGTCTTCAGCTTCGCGGCCCTCTGGGGCAGCTGCTGCGTGAGCCTGAGCAAGCTGCCTGTCTGCTTCAGCCATTTCATCTTCACCAGTCAAAGGGTTGGTGTGATGTGCTTGCATATGCGCGGGCATCTGAGGCGCTTCTGGTGCTTGCTGTTGAACCATCTCAACGTGCATCAATTGCGTTGTTGTTGTTTGGCGCAGACTGCTCAACATGGTCTCGAAGAGTGTGAAGGATTCTGTTTTGTATTCCTGCAAAGGATCACGCTGAGCGTACCCACGCAGGCCAACTGCTGAGCGCAGGTGGTCAAGGTCTGCAAGGTGCTCACGCCACAGGTTATCGATGGTCTGAAGCAGAACAGCGCGTTCGATCTGGCGCATAATGTCAGGGCCGTAGTTCGCGGCCTTGCTCGCCATCTTTTCGTTGGCTTCTTTCTTCAGACGCGCAGTCACTTCCTCGTCTGCGATGCCTTCTTCGTTTGCCCATTCAACGATTGGCAGGTCAAGGTTCAGTTTTGTCAGAACCTCTTCCTTCAGGCCTTTCGTGTCCCACTGTTCAGGATAAGCACGTTCTGGAATGTGTGCTGCAACGAGGTCTTCCACGAACTCTTCGCGCATCCCGATAACAGCTTCCTGAGTTACTTCAGGATCCATCATTTCGAGGCGCTGATCGAAAACAACCTTACGCTGGTCGTTCATCACATCATCGAACTTCAGCAGGTTTTTACGAATGTCGAAGTTACGGGCTTCAACCTTCTGCTGTGCTTTTTCAAGTGCCTTGTTGATCCATGGATGAACGATTGCTTCGCCGTCTTTCAGACCAAGCTTTTGAAGCATGGAATCCATGCGCTCGGAACCGAAGATGCGCATCAGATCATCTTGCAAAGACAAGAAGAATTTGGAATGTCCAGGATCACCCTGACGGCCAGAACGACCACGGAGCTGGTTATCAATGCGGCGGCTTTCATGGCGCTCAGTCGCAACAACGTAAAGGCCACCGGCCTTCAGCGCTCTTTGCTTCAGCTGCTCAATTTCAGCTTTAATTTCCACTTCCTTCGCGGTGCGTTCAGGACCTTTTTCCATATCGCCCAGCTCTTTGGCGACACGCATTTCAACGTTACCACCGAGCTGAATATCAGTACCACGACCAGCCATGTTGGTGGCGATGGTCACAGCGCCGGGCACACCTGCCTGTGCGATAATGATTGCTTCCTGCTCATGGTAGCGGGCGTTGAGTACAGCAAAGACTTTCTTTTTGCCTGCATCCTTACCGGAGTACATGCTTGCAAAGCCGAGTGGGTCTGACACGTCTATCTGAGTGTAGCCGTTCTTGGTGAACAAGTCGGCGAGCATCTCGGATTTTTCGATGGATGTGGTGCCAACAAGAACAGGCTGACCGCGGTCGTGACAATCATCTACGAGCACCTGAATAGCGTCGTATTTTTCTGCAACGGTGCGGTAAACTTCATCATCGTCATCTACACGCTGCACAGAAACGTTGGTTGGAATGTCAACCACGTCGAGGCTGTAGATGTCCATGAACTCTTCAGCTTCTGTCATCGCTGTACCGGTCATGCCAGCAAGCTTGTCATACATGCGGAAGTAGTTCTGGAATGTGATGGATGCGAGGGTCTGGTTTTCCGGCTGAATCGCAACTTTTTCTTTTGCTTCCAGAGCCTGATGGAGGCCCTCAGAGAAACGTCGACCTGGCATCATACGACCAGTGAATTCATCAATAATAACAACTTCGTCGTCGCGGACGATGTAGTCTTTATCACGCTGGAAGAGTTTGTGTGCTTTCAAGCCCTGCTGTAGATGGTGAACTGCAGTGACATTTTCCACATCATAAAGTGATTCCCCTTTCAGGAGATCAGCTTCTGTGAGCAATCGCTCAAGCTTCTCGTTGCCTTCTTCGGTGAAGGTGGCGGAGCGAGCTTTCTCGTCGAGTTCAAAATCTTCCGCAGCTAGTCGAGGGATAAATGTATCAATGAGGTTGTAAAAATCGGTACGGTCTTCCAAGGGACCGGAAATGATCAGCGGTGTCCGAGCTTCATCGACAAGGATGGAGTCGACCTCATCCACGATCGCATAGTTATGCGGGCGCTGACACATGGACTCACGATCATACTTCATGTTGTCACGAAGGTAATCGAAGCCGAATTCGTTGTTGGTGCCGTATGTCACGTCTGCGGCATACGCTTCTTTGCGTTCTTCATCAGAGATGCCATGGACGATCAAACCGGTTGTCAGGCCGAGGAAGCGGTAAACCTGCCCCATCCATTCAATGTCACGCGTTGCCAGATAGTCGTTCACTGTTACTACGTGAACACCCTTACCTGTCAATGCGTTAAGGTATACGGGAGCTGTCGCGACAAGGGTCTTACCTTCACCGGTGCGCATTTCGGTGATTTCTCCAGAGTGGAGAACCATAGCACCGATGAGCTGCACGTCGTAGTGACGAAGACCAAGGACACGGCGAGATGCTTCTCGCACGACTGCGAATGCCGGAACGAGGAGATCGTCCAGCTTTACGCCTTTCGCCAGTTGCTCGCGGAACTCGTCAGTTTTGGCTCCCAGCTGTTCATCTGTCAGAGCTTCCATTTCCGGCTCCAAAGCAGCAATAGCGTCTACTGTGGGCTTGAGTGTCTTGATCCGACGGTCATTAGCTGAACCAAATATCTTACGAGCGAGTGCGCCGAGCCCCACCATGTGGCGGTCCTTCCTACTTTGGGCACGCCGGTTTTTTCTCACCGCGGTCGAGCCCTAAAAATCTTCACATTTGTGATATATCCAGTCAAATCTCCGTGAGTCTGATCTGGGTCACTGCATATTAAACACCTGCGATTAAAAAAGCAGGCGACAGAGAGATAAGAGTGGGTTGAAAGGTTGTCAACGGCAGTTGCCATCGCAATATAAGGCTTTGTTGCCTGCAACTCTTTTTAAATTCTCCATAAACAGATAAAGAAAGCGATCTTATGCTTCGTAAAATTACAGGGATCTTAGGTAGTTCAGTTGCCGTTGCTGCATTGGTTATTGGGCTTGGTGCTGCTCAAGCGCAAGAGTCTGACGCGGCCCTCAATCTGGACAAACCCGTTGCGAAAGTAGGGCAGAGAGTCATTACCGAAGCAGATCTGGCTTATGCAGCTCAGGATTATACGCAGCAGTTGCAGCGCGTTCCTCCTACTGAGTGGCGTACTGTTTTGACTGATGTTCTGGTCGAAATGAACCTGCTTGCAGAAGCTGGCGTTGCTGAAAAACTCGAAGAAACTGATGATTTCAAGCGTCTAATGGCATTTGAGCGTACGCGGGCACTGCGTAATGCATATTTCCAGAAATTTATTCAAAGCACTGTGACAGACAGCGAAGTTAAAGCGGCTTACGAAGAGAAGTTTGCAGATTTTCAGGGTACTCCTGAAATCAATGCAGCTCACATCCTCGTTGAGAAAGAAGAAGAAGCGCGCGACATCATCAAACAGCTTGAAGGTGGTGCGAATTTCGCTGAGCTGGCAAAAGAAAAATCCACCGGTCCTTCTGGCCCGAATGGTGGTGATCTTGGTTTCTTCGGTAAAGGACAGATGGTCCCAGAATTTGAGACAGCAGCATTTGGTCTGAAACAAGGTGAATTTACAAAAGAACCTGTAAAAACGCAGTTCGGTTACCATGTGATCATGAACAAAGAAGTGCGTTCTAAGGATGCACCTGCATTTGAAGCTGCTGAAGCTCAGATCCGTCAGGATCTTGTTCTGGTGAAATTCCGTGCAGTACTGGAAGAGCTGAAAGCCAAGAACACTGTGGAAATCATTGCTGCTGACACTGATAAGACAAAAGCAGAAGAGAGCAAGTAAGAGCCATCTGCTTCTGAGCTTGTCTGATTATTGAAATAAAACATCTTGTTTTTGTAACCCCGGATGGCTTAGGCCTTCCGGGGTTACTTTTTATGTCGCGCATATATTCGGGAGGTTCTCTTGTCAGACACCATTTCTCCACTCGCACCCAAGTCATATCCCGATCTTCCTGCGGTGAAGGGTGTTCGAATGGCCACTGCTGCGGCGGGATTGAAATATGAAGGACGTACTGACGTTCTTCTCGCTGTGTTTGATGAGCCTGCACAGATTGCTGGTGTGTTCACTCAATCCAAGTGTACGAGCGCTCCTGTTGATTGGTGTAAGCAGAACCTTTCCAAAGGTATCGCGCGCGCGATTATGGTCAACTCCGGCAATGCTAATGCCTTCACCGGTAAAAAAGGGCTGGCCTCCGTTGAGCTGTCTGCGGATATTCTCTCCAAAGCGAGTGGGTTTGCTGTCGATGAGATCTATCTTGCGTCTACTGGAGTGATTGGTGAACCTCTTCCTGCTGAGAAGTTTGCAGCTGTTGCAAATGATCTGGTTGCAGATGCTGTAGCGGACAAGTGGATGGATGCTGCCAACGCGATCATGACCACAGATACCTATCCAAAGCTCAGTACACGAACCGTTCAGCTTGGGGATGCCAGCGTAACGTTGAATGGTATTGCCAAAGGTGCGGGCATGATTGCACCGGATATGGCGACGATGTTGAGCTTCCTGTTTACGGATGCGCCAATCAAAGCTCCTGTGTTGCAAACGTTGCTTTCTGAGTGTGTTGCTGGCTCCTTCAATTCCATCACAGTTGATAGTGATACCTCTACATCGGACACAGTGCTTCTCAGTGCGACTGGTTGCGCTGGAGGGGATTGGATTGAAGATGCCTCTGACCTGCGCCTTGCTGAATTCCGCAGTGCTCTTTCCAGCATGATGCTTGAGCTGGCTCAAATGATTGTGCGGGACGGAGAGGGGGCGACCAAGTTCGTTGAAGTGCAAGTTGAAGGTGCTGAAAGCGATCTTTCTGCAAAACGTATTGCGCTTGCCATTGCGAACTCTCCCCTGATGAAAACAGCCTTTGCGGGCGAAGATGCGAACTGGGGCCGTGTTGTGATGGCTGTTGGCAAAGCGGGTGAGCCTGCGGACCGTGATAAGCTTGCAATCTGGTTCGGCGATATTCGCGTTGCTGTTGAAGGGGAGCGTGATCCTGCTTATAGCGAGGATGAAGCTTCTGCCGTGATGAAAGAGGACGAGATTGTCCTCAAAGTTGATCTGGGCATTGGCGAAGGCTCCGCTCAGGTTTGGACCTGTGATTTGACCAAAGAGTATGTGGCTATCAATGGTGACTACAGAAGTTAAGTCGGTTCAGCCGCGTCAGGCGAACTGTGATCTTGAGACTGTTTTGAGGCTGGAGCAGGCAAACCTGAACTGCTTTCCCAGCTTCATGGTGCATTATGATGGAAGCTGGGTTTCTCGTCTCTCTCCGGGGATTGGGACGCGACGCAATAATTCGCTGAATTTTTATGATGCTGAGGATGGTGATGAAGTTGAGAGCCGGCTAGATGCTGCGCGGACACGCTTCAAACGGCAAGATATCAAATTTCATGTGCGATGGACGCCGTTGGTTCCTAACGATGTTGATCAGGTTCTGAACCAGAGGAATTTCCAGCGGTTGGATGAAACTCTTGTTATGACGCGCTCTATCTGGGTTCTTGGTGAGACCGAGGTGCCTGCTGGCTTCAAGATCTCTAAGGTTCCGCTTGCGGAGTGGATCTATAAATACGCGCAGGCCTATGGTGCGGAACCGGGTGCTCCTCTTAGCGACACGCAACAGGCGCTTTATGATGTGCTTTCAAGAATAACTGTTGAATTGATCGCGTTGGTGTTGGAAACGGAAGATGGCGTTCCGGTTGCTGTTTTGCTGGGTGTTGTTGATGGCGATTTGCTCGGCATCTTTGATGTGGCGACTGGTGAAAGCTATCGCCGTCAAGGACTGGCTTTCGCGTTGATGTGCGAAGTGCATCGTCTTGGTGCAGAGCGTGGAGCGGAGACGGCCTGGCTTCAGGTGGTTGCAGAAAACACTGCTGCGAGCGCGCTTTACGATTCTCTTGGCTACAAAGAATCCTACGCGTATCACTACTGCCACGCGCCACGAGCTTAATGAAATCAGTAAAATTTCACGATGAACCTTCGGTATGGTTTCCAAAAGGTTTTCAGAGTGACCCTTTATGAAACGGTTAGATAAATGAAAATTGTAATGGTTGCGGCTTGCGCACTCATTGATGCAGACAACCGGATTTTACTTGCACAGCGCCCTGAGGGCAAGTCAATGGCAGGATTCTGGGAGTTTCCTGGCGGAAAGCTGGAAGTGAATGAAACTCCAGAGGATTGCATGATCCGTGAATTGTCTGAGGAACTGGGAATTACGGTTAAAAAAGAGTGCCTTGCGCCTTTGAGTTTTGCTAGCCACGCTTACGAAGATTTTCATTTGCTAATGCCACTTTACATCTGCAGACGATGGACGGGCACTCCTCATGGGGCGGAGGGGCAAAACCTAAAATGGGTACGGGCAGTTCGTTTGCGTGATTATGACATGCCACCAGCAGATGAACCGTTGATCCCGCACCTAATAGACTTGCTGTCTTATTAGTGGGAGATCACGGAGAATAAGAGGCAGTAATGGCGTTGAGCAACCAAGTGTTCAAAACTCAAAAAAGCGGTTTTACAATCGCGCATATGACTGAGGATGAACGCGGGGCAGCGGCCGTAGAGTACGCCATTCTTGTCGCTCTTATTGTTCTTGCTATTGTTGCCAGCCTAACGGCGATTAGCACTTCGATTTCCGATAATTTCCAGTTTATCTCTGGCATCTTGTCAGCTGCAACATCCAAATAATCACGACTTTATCTCTTTCGTTCCAAGGGCTTCTGCTAAGCTTTGTTTGGCTGAGCCCGGCTTTAGAGGTTTTTGCTGTGATTCATGCGGAGCCCAACCTGACAGGGATGCAAAGGTGAATGTTGCGCGAATGCGGCCATCAGGATCGCTGTAATCCTGCACATAAATTTCAGCCGCCCGCATGAAGATTTTTTTGCTGGTTGGTTTTTTCAAGCGATCATGAAGAGGATTGGCTGCTCCCATTGATCGCAGATCCCTCATCAAATCAAACATAGTGTCGTATCTGACTGTAAGGCGGTCTAGGTCTGATACTGGAAGCGCAAATCCTGCACGTTGCAGTAATCCTCCGAGGTCTTTCGTTTCGGCAAATGGGATCACACGAGGGGAAACACCTTCGCTCACTTCCATCTCCGCACGCATCAAGCAGTCACGCAGCTCTGCAAGCGTATCGCTACCAAGAAGCAGGCCAAGGAAAAGGCCGTCGGGTTTTAAGGCTCGCTTGATTTGAATGAGTGTGCCGGGAAGATCATCCAGCAATTGCAGATGAAGAGCGGAAACGATGAGATCAATGCTCTCAGGTGCAAAGGGTAGAACAGCATCGTCGACGATGAGGTCCGGCGCAGGTAGGTTCGGGTCCGCACCGAAGACATCGGCTCTGATGAGATGCTTTACTTTGCCTGAAGATTTCAGAGTTTCAAATATATGACCTGTATGGCCCCCAAGGTCGACAGCGCAGGTGAATTCACGGCTGATGAAGCTCAAGCGTTCTTCCAGATCGGCTGCCGCGGCTTTCATCAGAAAATCAACACCACCCTCTGCTCGCTTTAAAGCTGCCATGCGGCGCTTTGCGATCAGTTTGCGGTCGAAGAGGGTGTGTTCACTCATTGGTTTGCCTTTGGCTGTCGGTCACAGTGTACTGCCTATTGGTATTTCTCCCCCAATTGATTGGGGAGTGCTGCCCGACAGTCGCTTTGTTAGCTTTGTTTATCGGCAGATATATACGGTGAGCTCCTGTGGGCGACAAGTTATCTTCCTTAGAGTGGTTGCCAGACGCGGTGGATAGTTCTGCTGGCGCGAGCGCCAATGGTCATCATGGCTTCTCGAAATCCGCCTTAATCTCCGCTCTAAGGTATCTCCGGAATACGGCGCTAAATGCCGTTTTTCCGCATACATGTCCTGTATGTGATGTGTGTTTACAAGGGGATGCGGGGTTGTGTTTGCCATGCTGGCAGCAGATGGACCTTATTTCACCGCCATTTTGTGAGCGGCTCGGAACGCCGCTGTACTGCGATTTAGGGCCTAATGCGTGGAGTGCAGCAGCGCTTGTTAATCCGCCTGATTACGCCCGTGCCCGAGCCGCCGCTCTGTATAATGGTCCGGCACGTACGCTTGTGAGGCAGTTCAAGTTTAACGGGCAGCCCAAACTGGCGCGGTTCCTAGCCCACTGTATGTTGAGAGCCAGCCGGGAACTGGTTGAGGCAGGCACCATCCTTATTCCAGTTCCGCTTCACCGTGCCCGATTGAGGCAACGGACCTATAATCAAGCAGCCTTGCTGGCCTATGAGATAGGCAAAGCTTTCGGCTGTAAGGTTATCGCGGATGGCTTGAGCCGCACAAGAAAGACGATCCAGCAGGTTGGGTTGAAGCGTGCAGCACGGGCGCAAAACGTCAAAGGTGCCTTTGCGATTTCAGATCAGTTCATGCCGTATGTCTCTGGCGCGCATATCGTGCTGGTTGATGATGTCCTGACGACTGGAGCCACGGTCGAGGAATGCACGCGCATACTAAAATCAGCAGGGGCACGTCAGGTTGATGTGCTTGTTTTTGCTTTGGTTGATCCAGAGCATGGGAAGAGTGATTCGCTTGGATAGAATGACCCAGTGCACGCTGTTTGAAATCACCTCGTGATCAACTTGAGTTGAGGTGGCTTGCGGTTTGTAGGGGGCTAAGCCATATAGGAAGTAGTTTGAGATGGCTGAATTTTGTTGGCCTTCGCTGCGTATTCAAAGGACAGAAAATATGGCTAAAGTTACCATTTATACCCGCAATATGTGTGGCTTCTGCGCTCGTGCAAAGAAACTTTTTGATGGAAAGAACGTCGCGTATAAGGAATTCAATTTCAGCGAAGACCCGTCCATCCGTAAGGAAATGATCTCCAAAGCAAACGGTGCAAACACCTTCCCGCAGATCTTCATTGGGTCGGAGCACATTGGTGGTTGTGACGATCTTTTTGCACTGGAGCGTCGTGGACACTTGGATGGTCTGCTAAGTGCTGATATTTAAAGAAGCTTAGGAAGCGTGTAGAATACTACGCTTTGAAAGTGAGATTTAATGACAAGTTTTGTGGCTGCCTGTATTCAGATGAGAACGGGTTGCAACCCGCTCGATAATTTGGAGATCTGTGAGGGGTTTGTGAGAGATGCTGCAGCTCAAGGCGCAGCCTATGTACAAACGCCCGAGATGACCAATGTGCTGGAGCGCAGCCGCAAAGCACAAACTGCCGCCTCAAGCTTTGAGGGTGATGACCCATTCCTGACGCGGCTGAGTGCTGTTGCGCGTGAGTTCAATATTTGGATTCATATCGGCTCTCTGGCTATTCGCCTGAAAGATGACAAACTTGCGAATAGGGGTTTTATGCTTTCACCGCAGGGTGAGGTCGTTGCGCACTATGACAAGATCCATATGTTTGATGTGGATCTGCCAAATGGTGAAAGCTGGCGTGAATCTGAAAGTTACACAGCGGGCGCGGTATCTCCTGTCGTTGATCTGGGCATCGCTAAGGTTGGTATGGCTATTTGCTATGATATTCGTCAGCCAGCGTTATTTCGTGCGCAGTCAAATGCTGGCGCACAGGTTTTGACTGGACCAGCCGCCTTCACCAAGCAAACCGGTGAAGCTCACTGGCATGTTTTGCAACGCGCGCGCGCAATAGAGAACGGTGCTTTTGTGATTACGGCTGCACAGGGCGGTACGCATGAAGATGGTCGCAAAACCTATGGGCACAGTTTGATGGTTGACCCGTGGGGCCGTGTGATAGCTGAGTTGGATTATGATGAACCCGGCGTACTGTTAGGTGAGATTGACCTTTCAAAAGTAGATGAAGCTCGCCAACGTATTCCAGCTATTGCAAATGCGCGCGAGTTTTCAATTACATCTATCTCTCCCAATGGGGAGATCGTCGGGTGATTAGTTATTCTCTTGCCTGCGACAACGGACACGATTTTGATGGCTGGTTTCGTAATTCTGGCGACTTTGATAAACAGAAAGAACGTGGACTTGTTGCTTGTCCGCACTGCAATAGCTCTTCCGTTAGTAAGCGATTGATGGCGCCGAACGTATCGACGTCTCGCAGCAAGAAAAAAGCGCAGGTTGAGCATCAGGTCGCGCAGGTAACTGCTGCCGCCGCTTCGCAGGCAGAAAAAGCGGCTCCACCAACACAACCATCCTCTCAGTCAGGACATGTTGAGAAGACCGAACCTGTTTCAGCGGCTTCTGCACCTGCTGTTGATTTGCAGAAGGTTCCTGCGAAAGCTAAGGAGTTGGTTGAGGCCCTCCGCGAGTTTCGCAAGCAGGTGGTCTCCTCCTCAGAATATGTTGGCGACAAGTTTGCTGAGGAAGCGCGCAAGATCCATTATGGTGAAAGTGAAGAGCGCGGCATTTACGGTGAAACAACGACTGATGATGCCAAGGAACTTATAGAAGAGGGGATTGATCTGCTGGCATTGCCCGCTTTGCCGGAAGACAGAAACTGAACTCCAACCGATCCCTAAAATGTATGTAAGGCGCAAACCGCTTGGGATGCGCCTTTTTCTTTGTGTGGAATATTCTCAGGCTGAAACGCCCTTTTTGTCCGCGGGTCGGGCCGAGGAAGGTTTATCGGCGCTCTTCTCACGACTTCGCGTACTGGTTGCTTTCCGCGGTGCGCGTCTGCGTGGCTTGGCTGGAGCTTTGGTTGGCGCAGCCTGTGCCATCGCCTTTAAGTCATCGATGCTGGTTAGAGCTTCGGATGTAGCTTTTTGGGTTTTAGAGACAGTACCTTTCATGGACGAGGTCATCTCGTTCATGTTGCGAGTGCCTTCTTGACGGCAATCCTCAAAAGCTTGCTGTACGTAGTCGCTCGCAAGACGTGAAAACTCAACGCCGGTTGGGCAGTCCCGAAGTTCCTGAAGAAAATCTGTGTTGGCTTTGGTGCGCCGGTTCATAAATGCCATGTTTGCATTCATCATCGCCTGGCAGCTTTCAAGCATGGTTTTATTGTTGAAGACTGCATGCTCCAGAGCGGTATTAGAAAGTTGATCTCCGCCCTGCGCCCAGAACCAACCTTGCCACGGCAAGTCGTCTGCCTTTGCAGTCAAGCGATCCATGGCTTCTTTCATCTCTTTGTCGATGTTAAACATCGTGCCTCCTCTGGCTCCGATCACAAATCTCGGGAGCGGCGAAAAGGGTGTTGAGACAAAAGGTTTCGAGCGAGCCTGTTGGTTAGGAAGATGCTCATTTGCCGAGAGTTCACGCCGCGTTCGCTTTAGGTTATAGGCGCAAATATTGGCAAAAAGATATCCTTGTTTCTAAGGGAACTCGGCTACTTTTCGGCAAGAATACTAGTTAAATCTATCGGAAAATTTAAGCCCCAAGCCAATCTTGCAATACTTCACTGGTATGAGCGGGATGCTCAAGAGTGGAGAGGTGGCCGCAATCGGGAATGACATGGAGTTTGCTCTGGCTGATTGCCTTATGCATTTCTAGGCTTCTGTCATGGGGGATCAGATTGTCCTGCTCACCTGCTACAATAATGCAAGGGCATTTGATTGCTGAAAGGTTTGGTCTCTGATCCTGACGATTGATAATGGCGTTTTGTTGCCTCAAATAATTCTCTGGGCCGATATCAGTAGCCATGTCAAAAACAATATTTTTTAGAGCAGTATCGGCATGGCGGGCAGGGTGGACAATCTGTGAGTACTGCATTGCTGCAATTTTGTGGTAACCACCTTTTCTAGTGATTTCCATGAGTGCGTGGCGCAGCTGTGTTTGGGGTGGTGCGTCATCCCTAGCGTTTGTGTTCATCAATGCCAAACGGCTGACGCGCTCCGGTGCTTGCCGAATCACTTCAAGGGCGACGTAGCCTCCCATTGATAGGCCAACAAGAGCAAAACGCTCAGGCGCGTGAGCAAGCAGCCGTGTGGCCATTGCTTCAATCGTGTCCTGATCACATGTCTCAGCAATGATGATTGGACGCTCTTTAAAGGTGCTGATCTGAAGGCCAAACAAGGCGCCTGTACACGCTAGTCCCGGAATAAAAACAACAGCCTCAGCAGTTACACTTTCTGGCATTTTCATTCTCCCTCTTCGCTAAGCGTTATTCTGGCTTCCTGGCTATTACCATGTAGTTTACATCGAGATCAGTTGTTCTGGACCAATGATCTGTCAGAGGGTTAAAGCTTACCCCACAGCGTTCATAGATACTCATTCCGGCTTCATTGAGTGGGGTTTCAAGCTCTTCCGGGCGTACAAGCTTTTCGTAGTTGTGAGTGCCCTTTGGCAGCCAGCGTAGAACACGCTCAGCGGCAACAATGGCAAGCGCGTAGGCTTTGAGTGTTCTGTTTATTGTGGCAACAAACATCATACCGCCGGGGCGAACCAGATCCGCGCAGGACGTCATGAAAAGAGGGACGTCGGCTACATGTTCAACAACTTCCATGTTCAGGACGATATCAAACTGTTCACCGGCCTCTACAAGAGACTCTGCTGTTTGGGCGCGGTAGTCGATGTTTAACTTGGATTGTTCAGCGTGAAGACTGGCGACTTTAATGTTGGTTTCAGAAGCGTCTGCGCCAACAACTGTTGCGCCCATGCGGGCCATTGGTTCTGCTAAAAGGCCTCCGCCACAGCCGATATCAAGAATACGCAAGCCCTCAAGAGCTTTGGGCGAAGTCTCGTCGCGGCCAAAGTGGTCACACGCATATTCTTTGATGTAAGCAATGCGAACTGGGTTAAACTTGTGGAGAGGACGGAATTTTCCAGTGGGATCCCACCATTCCGATGCAATTGATGAGAAATGCGCAACTTCCGCCGGGTCGATGGTTCCTTGTGTCGGATTTTTGGCGGGGTTACTTGGTTTTTGCGCGGTGCTCATATCTCAACTCTCCACTTTTAACGTGGTACTGGTGGGTCTAATCGCGGTTTTTGTCAAGCTGCTGGTTGCGATAGATGGGCGCTAGTTGTATGGATTGGCGCCGTTTGTAGTGATGATCAGTTTATCACAAAGGCCCTCGGAGGAACTTGGGAAGCGATGGCCCGTTTGGTTATGAAGTTTGGTGGCACCTCCGTTGCCGACCTAGAGCGCATTAGAAATGTTGCACGGCACGTAAAGCGTGAGGTGGAAGCAGGCAACCAGGTTGCTGTTGTTGTTTCCGCCATGGCTGGTGTTACGAATACTCTGGTCGGTTATACAAGAGATGCTGCAGCGCTGCATGATGCGCGCGAATATGATGCCGTGGTTGCCTCTGGTGAGCAGGTAACCTCTGGCTTGTTGGCGATTGTGCTGCAAGATATGGGTGTGGAGGCGCGGTCCTGGCAAGGATGGCAAATCCCAATCCGTACGAATGAAGCCCATGGTGCGGCGCGTATTGAGAGTATTGAAGGTCAAACTCTCATTGAGCGTCTGGAGCGTGGACAGGTCGCTGTATGCGCCGGGTTCCAGGGTGTTGCGCCAGACAACAGGCTGGCAACGCTCGGACGTGGTGGCTCTGACACGAGTGCAGTGGCAATTGCCGCCGCAATTCAGGCAGATCGCTGCGATATCTACACAGATGTGGATGGTGTTTACACAACAGACCCGCGCGTGGTTGCTAAAGCGACCCGCCTTGACCGTGTTGCTTTTGAAGAGATGCTTGAAATGGCGTCTCTCGGTGCAAAGGTTTTGCAGGTTCGTTCTGTCGAGATGGCGATGGTTCATGGCGTTCGCACGTTTGTGCGGTCCAGCTTTGATGATCCGGAAGCCCCGCAGATCGGTGCTGACGGATCACCTGTAGGTACACTCATTTGCGACGAGGATGAGATTTTGGAACAACAAGTCGTCACTGGCATCGCCTATTCAAAAGACGAAGCGCAGATTTCTATTCGTAACGTTGCTGACAAACCTGGCATTGCGTCCAGAGTGTTTGGTCCACTGGCCGCAGGCAACATCAACGTAGACATGATTGTCCAGAACATCTCTCCAGATGGGAAGACAACCGACATTACCTTTACTGTGCCAGAAAGCGATTATGATCGTGCACGAAAGGTAATTGAGGAGAACGTTGGGGAAATCGGCTTCGACAATATCGAAGGCGCTACCGATGTTGTAAAAGTTTCCGTTATAGGCATGGGTATGCGTTCGCATGCCGGTGTTGCAGCACAGTGCTTTGCAGGACTGGCTGAGAAGGGGATTAATATTCGCGCAATAACGACTTCCGAGATTAAAATCTCGGTGTTGATCGATTCCGCTTATACGGAACTTGCAGTGCGTACTCTTCATTCGCTATACGGACTTGACGGCTAGGTTTCCTACTGTCGACAATACTGTTGTGTCTTGGCACAGTCCAAGGCACAACGTGGCCTAAGGTGGCCAGCAGAAATATAAGTTAGGGCGGAGCATGCGCAGCAGCTTGGCCGGACCACGCGTACTCCTCCGTAAGCTTCGTGAAGTGATGGCGGAACCGATTAACGCGCAGGAACGGCTCGACAAGATTGTACGTCTGATCGCGGCAAATGTGGTGGCAGAAGTGTGTTCCGTGTACATTTTGCGCGCGGATGGAGTTCTTGAGCTGTATGCAACAGAAGGGCTCAATAAGGACGCTGTGCATCACACCTCATTGCGGGTTGGTGAGGGTCTCGTTGGTCTGATTTCTTCTGATGCACGGCCACTAAACTTGCCTAATGCGCAAGCGCACCCCGCGTTTGCCTACCGCCCGGAAACGGGCGAAGAGAATTATAACTCCTTCCTTGGTGTCCCCATTCTGCGTGCGGGCCGGACCCTTGGTGTGTTGGTTGTACAGAACAAAGACCACCGAACTTACTTCGAAGATGAAGTTGAGGCGCTGCAAACCACGGCAATGGTTATTGCAGAAATGGTGGCTGCTGGTGAGCTTGAAGCAATTGCTCAGCAAGGAACTACGATTGATGTGATCCGGCCAATGCATCTCAAGGGCGTTGCCCTTGCTGATGGTATTGGTCTTGGCCACGTTGTTCTTCATGAACCACGTGTGGTTATCACCAATCTGATTGCTGAGGATGCTGAGGCAGAAAGCAAGCGTCTTGAAGATTCAGTTGCTCGTTTGCGACAATCCCTCGATCATATGCTGGCAAGTGGTGAGTTTTCTCAGCACGGCGAGCACCGTGAGGTTCTCGAAGCCTACCGGATGTTTGCTTATGATCGTGGCTGGGTCCGGAAGATTGAAGAAGCGATCCGCAACGGTTTGACGGCTGAAGCTGCTGTTGAGAAGGTTCAGAGCGACACGCGCGCTCAGATGCTTCGGCAGACTGATCCTTACCTGCGTGAGCGCTTGCATGATCTAGATGATCTTGCTCACCGTCTTATTCGTGAGCTGATGGGTAAGAACCACAGCGGCGAGGAAGATCTTCCAAAAGATGCGATTATTATCGCCCGCAATATGGGCGCCGCTGAGCTGCTGGATTATGATCGTGAGCGCATTCGTGGTCTCGTTCTGGAAGAAAGCGGACCCACGAGCCACGTAACAATTGTAGCCCGTGCTTTGGGTATTCCAACTGTTGGACAGGTGGAAGACATCGTTTCGCTGGTTGAAGCATCCGATGCGATTATTGTTGATGGTGAAATCGGTCAGATCTACCTGCGCCCGGCAAGTGATGTTGAACAAGCCTTTGCTGATAAGGTTCGCTTGCGGTCCAAGCGTCAGGAAGTTTATCGTCAGCTGCGCGATGTGCCGTCCATTACCAAGGACGGGACAGAGGTAAACCTGTTGCTTAATGCTGGCTTGCTTGTAGATCTCCCAAGTTTGGTAGATGCGGGCGCGGATGGCGTCGGGTTATTCCGGACAGAACTCCAGTTTATGGTCGCCTCTGCTTTCCCACGGATGCAAGAACAGCACTCGCTGTATTCTCATGTGTTGGATGCGGCTGGCGAAAAGCCGGTGACGTTCCGCTCGTTGGATATCGGTGGTGATAAGGTGCTGCCTTATCTGCGTCTGGCTCAGGAAGAGAACCCTGCGTTGGGTTGGCGTGCAATTCGCTTTGGGTTGGACAGGCCGGGATTGTTGCGGACCCAGATCAGAGCGATGCTTCATGCTGGAGCTGACCGGTCTTTGCGGATCATGTTCCCGATGGTTGCGGATGTTTCCGAGTTCCGGCAGGCTAAAGATTATGTGGAGCGTGAACTGAAACACCTCCGTCAGCATGGTCATGGTACGCCGAAAGAACTGAAGCTTGGTGTGATGCTGGAAGTGCCGGCATTGCTGTACCAACTGGAAGAAATCTACAATGAAGTGGATTTTGTATCTGTTGGTTCCAACGACCTGTTCCAGTTTTTCTATGCGGTTGATCGCGGCAATACACTGGTTGCTGAGCGTTTTGATGCGCTTTCTGCGAGCTTCCTGCGGGCGCTGCGGAATATTGTTGTTGTGGGCGAGAAAATGGATACACCTGTTACGCTGTGTGGTGAACTGGGTGGGCAACCGCTTGGGGCCATGGCTTTGCTGGCAATCGGGTACAGAAATCTCTCCATGTCTCCCGCTTCTATCGGCCCTGTTAAGGCGATGTTACGGTCTTTGGATCTATCTGCTTTATCAAAGCAGTTGCTGGTTCAGCTGGAAGCAGGTAATGGATCGGGCGATATCCGAGAGTTCCTGACGAACTTTGCAACCAAAAACAATATTCCAGTATAAGCAACGTAAATTTGATTGCGGCAGACAAAGGTGTTGGCCGCTCATTTGCTTCATTGCCTAACGCTTAAGGAGTTGCCGCGAAATGCTGGCGCCAGAAAAACTAAATTCAATGCTAGCACGCTTTGAAGGCATCGAGGCTGAGATGGCCTCCGCTCCGGCGCCTGATGTTTATGTTAAGCTTTCGCGTGATTATGCTGAACTTGATCCAATTGTGCAGATTATTCGTTCTTTGCGTAAAGCTGAGAGCGATTTGGAAGGTGCGGAAGCCCTTTTAAACGACCCTGAAAGCGATGCGGAAATGAAGGAGCTTGCGCAGCTTGAGCGCGATGAGCTTGTTGTAACCGTTGAAGAGCTGACACAGCAAGTTCGCGTTGGCCTGCTGCCAAAAGATAAAGCTGATACTCACGACGTTATTCTTGAAGTGCGCGCAGGAACGGGCGGTGATGAAGCTGCTCTGTTCGCGGGTGATCTGTTCCGCATGTACCAGCGTTTTGCCGATGCAAACGGTTGGAAGGTTGAGGTCATGTCTTCTTCAGATGGAGATATGGGTGGCTTCAAAGAGATTATTGCAGCGATTACCGGGCAAGAAGTGTTTGGTCGGCTGAAGTTTGAGTCTGGTGTTCACCGTGTTCAGCGTGTGCCTGATACAGAATCCAGTGGCCGTATTCATACCTCTGCGGCAACTGTCGCAGTTCTGCCGCAAGCGGAAGAAGTTGACGTGGTCATCAACCCAGCGGATTTGCGCATCGATACTTATCGTGCATCTGGTGCGGGTGGTCAGCATGTGAACACGACCGATTCAGCTGTGCGTATTGTGCATAACCCGACCGGTATTGTGGTTGCAGTGCAGGACGAGCGTTCTCAGCATAAAAACAAAGACCGCGCTATGAAACTGCTGCGTGCGAAAATCTATGATGTGGAGCGTGCGCGTGCTGCGGATGAGCGGACTGAGGCTCGTCGTGTGCAGGTTGGTTCCGGTGACCGTTCTGAACGCATTCGTACCTATAATTTTCCACAGGGCCGGGTGACGGATCATCGTATCGGTTTGACGCTTTACAAACTTGAACAGATGATGGCGGGAGAGGCGACTTCTGAGGTGATTGAAGCGCTGATCCTGGACCACCAGGCAAATCTGCTTGCTGACGAAGGGCTTTAATGTCCTCTCTCTCTGAGTTGTCTCAGCTTAAGAACATTCAGGCTTTGTACCTTAAGGTGCGAAGCCTGTTTCGTGATGCGCACCTTGTTGACGGAGATCTAGATGCGCGCATTCTTGTAGCCGAGGCGTGTGGGTATGAGCCTAAGAACCTTGCTTTGCATTACGATGAAATTGTCGTGCCTGGAGCACTTTCTAGGATTTTAACGTTTGTGGAGCAACGCCTTGCAGGTAAACCTGTCGGTCGTATTTTGGGCAAGCGAGAGTTTTGGGGGTTGGAGTTTTCACTCTCAAGTGCAACTCTGGAACCTCGGCCGGATACTGAGACACTTGTGGAAGCCACGCTGGCGTTTTGTCAGGCCAATGGAGGGCTGGATAAGCCTTGGTTGTTCTCCGATGTTGGTACAGGTACTGGCGCGATCGCAATTGCGTTGTTGAGCGAGTTACCCAACGCTGTTTGTGTTGCCGTTGATGTTAGCGAAGAAGCCTTACATACAGCACGGTTAAACGCCGCGAATAATGAGGTTTTGACGCGGTTTTTAACAGTTCGAGGGTCATATTTGGATGCCTTGAAGGGGCCCTTTGATTTTGTGGTGAGCAATCCGCCGTATATTCGGAGTGAGGTGATTGAAGGCCTTACTGAGGAAGTCAAAGCGCACGATCCTATGCTTGCGTTGGATGGCGGCGAAGATGGACTTGCTGCCTACAGAGAATTGATAGGTAACGCTAAACGAGTTCTTAAGGGAAATAGTGGACTCCTTATGGAGATAGGATTTGATCAAGCTGAAGAACTTGCGAGCCTTGCAAAGGATATTGTAGGGTTAGAAGCTCAGTGTCAGCTTGATCTGGCAGGTCAGCCAAGGGTCATTGTGATTGTTTTTCCATGATTGGCGAAGAAATCAATAACTTTGAAAAAACCCCTTGGAAAATACGTCGGAACGGGATACTTTCATCTCGCCGACAAGCGGTAACAGCTAGTAGCTGAAAACGAAGGGGATGGGCACTCACTTGCAGTGAGGCGAGCCTGGCACAGACATCGGTTGATAGTTTCAAAGCAGATTGTTGAGCAACCCCTCGTATCGTTAAATTGAAAGAGCAGTGCATTTGTATTGCTGCAGACAATTGTCGGATGTCGCATTGAAGCAGATATATGTTCGATTGTGAGTACAATCGATGTTGGGCGCTTTTGTAGCTTGCTCGACTTAATCTCATTAACGGCATTTGGAATCCGGGAGAACTATAACTCCCAAGAGACTTCGATTTTGGATCGAAGCGCTGTTCCGGAAAGTTAACGGCAGAATGAGACCAGGAAATCAGAATAATAAGCAGCGTATGCGTGGACGCGGTGGTAGCAATAGCAATAGCAATAGTAGTGGCGGGGGACGTAAAGCTCCAAACGCTTTGACCAGAAGTTTTGAGTCAAACGGACCGGATGTAAAAATCCGGGGAACTGCCTTGCATATTGCTGAAAAATACCAGCAGCTTGCGCGTGATGCACATGTCTCAGGGGATCGAATTATCTCTGAGAACTATTACCAGCACGCTGAGCACTATCAGCGTATTGTAGCTGCTGCACAACCTCAACCGACACAGAGTCCTGCTCCTTCTTCTCGTAACGAGGACGATGAAGCGCCTGCTTCTGTTGAAGCACAAAATGGTGCTTTAATGAATGAAGAGCAGGAAGTTGTGGCTGCACCTCAACCCGTTATGGGTCTGGACGCACCTCAGCCGTTTATCGGATCAGTGACCGCTTCTGACGCGAATGAAGGTGCACGGCCAGCTCCGCCAGCTGTTGCCGATGACGATGACGACGATGGGCCTCGGCGCCGTGTGCGCGGAACTCGTGGTCGTGGGGTTCGTCGCCCAACAGATGATGCTCCAGTTCGATCGCGCGCGCCAGCTCGCACTCGTGCTCCAGCACGTTCACCAGCTCCGGCTCACACTCCGGTTCCAGTTAGTGCCCCAGCTCCGACTCCTGCCAGTGTTCCGGCTCCAGTTGCAGCTAGTGTCGTGGCTCCTGCCAGCGCTCCAGTTCCAGCCAGTGCGCCGAAACCGGTTCCAGCTCGTGCAGTGACTGCTCCGGCTGCGGCTCCAGTTAGCGCCCCGGCTCAGGCTCCAACTTCTGCCCCAGCTCCGGCTGAGCCTTCTGTAGCTAAAGAGGGTGGTGAAGAAGAAGCTGTGCCAAAGACACGCCGTACACCTCGGGCTCGTACTCCACGTGCAGCACGAACACAGCGTAGCCGTTCACCTCGCGTGCCTGCGCAGGATGCCCCGGAGGGCGATGCTCCGGCTCCAGCTCCGGTAGCTTTGGAAACAACTGGCGACGGCGAAAGCTAAAGTGGCCGCTTAAAAATTGAGAGGCGATAGCGATACGTTGCTGTCCTGCAAGAAATACAAAAACCCCGCCTGTGAGCGGGGTTTTTCTTTTGGTCTAAATCGGTATGAGGTCTACTCCACGTGGAGCGTGTCTCCGACTGTCAATCTGCCATCATTCAAAGCTTCTAGATAAATACCTACATCCATATGGCCGAGTGTCTCGCGGAGTGCCTTATTGATGTTGGTATCCCGCTCTGCGGTCTGTGGGTTTACATCCACAGCGGCACATCGGCGGGTTCGTTTTACGAACTTGAACTCAAGGCCAGAGCTGGAATGCACTTTGTGATCAGCCCAAGACAACTCTTCATAGGCCGGAATGCCCTCGACTAGAATGTTGGCTCTGAAGCGAGCAGGATCAATCTGAACCCCCAATGTTTCTGAAAGAGCATTTACACTCGCCATATTGACCACATGAATTGTGTTTTCAGGCGTGTCTGTGAACGAATGGGTATTGGAGTGGCGCACGCGCAACTGCCCAATCGCTTTCTCGGCCATATGCTGTGAAAAGTAAGCTGCCAGCGCAGCTTGTCCATCGGCTGTGTTGAGAGAGAGCGTGAGCTTATCTGCACCGGGCTTTGCCAGGGTGATGGTTTGTTGTTCTAACTCATATGTGCAGTTGATTTCGGCGATCTCAGCATATCGAGCCAAAACCAGAAACTTGCTCTTGGAGATATGCTGGGGTGCGGCCGGATCAAAACCGCATGGCCCGTTCTCTATGGCGTATGCCCGATCCATTGGAAATACGCCACCTGCCTGAAGATCGGCAAACTGGAGTGGGTGGGCCGTTAGGCCTTTGACCGGGTGGGTTTTGAGTGCTGCAATCTGAGCAGGTGAAAAAATCATATTAAATCCCATTGTTTAGGCAGATAGAAACTATGAGAATCAAAGGATTATGGCAAGATCTTGCGGGACCCCTCTTTTGTCGGCAGTTTGACTAACTATATGAAGGGTGTAGGAGAAAGTCTCCTACTTCGAGCGCTTATGTAAGGCTCGGACCCTCCCAAAATGCTTGGTCATGCTTCGGGTGATTTGGCACATAGGAGATATAAATGGATTTTGAGAAATACACCGACCGTGCGCGCGGGTTCATTCAATCTGCGCAAACATATGCTCTGGGACAAGGGCATCAACAATTTACTCCTGCCCATATTCTAAAGGTTTTGCTGGATGACAGCGAAGGTATGTCCGCTGGTCTGATTGAGCGGGCTGGTGGGCGTGTGCAGGATGTTCGTCTCCAAATAGAAACTGACCTTGCTGCCCTGCCAAAAGTAAGTGGTGGGAACGGGCAGTTGTACCTATCGCCAGAAACGGCGCGGCTCTTCGAGCAAGCACAAAAGATTGCCGACAAAGCGGGCGATAGTTTTGTCACAGTGGAACGGCTGCTTTTAGCTTTGGCGATGGAGAAGGACACCAAAGCTGGTAAAGCTCTGGCGCAAGGCGGTGTCACTCCAAACGGGCTTAATGAAGCGATCAATGAGCTGCGTAAAGGCCGCACTGCGGACTCTTCCTCCGCTGAAAATCAATATGATGCGCTGAAAAAGTTCGCCCAGGATCTCACGCAAGCAGCACGCGACGGTAAACTGGACCCTGTTATTGGCCGCGATGAGGAAATTCGCCGAACTATTCAGGTGCTTTCCCGCCGGACTAAAAATAACCCTGTACTGATTGGTGAGCCGGGTGTTGGTAAAACCGCGATTGCGGAAGGACTGGCTCTGCGCATCATAAATGGAGATGTGCCCGAGAGTTTGAAGGACAAAGACCTGCTTTCGCTCGACATGGGCTCCTTGATTGCCGGTGCAAAATATCGTGGTGAGTTTGAAGAGCGCCTCAAAGGCGTCCTCAATGAAGTGCAAGCCGCAGCTGGGGGAGTGATCCTCTTCATTGACGAAATGCATACACTTGTTGGTGCTGGTAAAGCGGATGGCGCTATGGATGCATCCAATCTGCTGAAACCTGCGCTTGCGCGTGGTGAGCTGCATTGTGTTGGTGCGACGACATTGGACGAATACCGCAAGCATGTTGAAAAAGACGCCGCTTTGGCACGGCGCTTCCAACCGGTGTTCGTCAGTGAACCTACTGTGGAAGATACGATCTCCATTCTTCGTGGGATCAAAGAGAAGTACGAGCTTCATCACGGCGTACGCATTTCTGACAGTGCGATTGTGTCTGCAGCTACTCTGTCGAACCGCTACATCACAGACAGGTTTTTGCCAGATAAAGCCATCGATCTTGTTGATGAAGCTGGTAGCCGTTTGCGGATGCAGGTCGATTCCAAGCCAGAAGAGCTTGATGAATTGGACAGGCGTATCATTCAGCTTAAAATTGAGCGGGAAGCGCTGAAAAAAGAAGACGAAGGTGCCACCAAGGACCGTCTTGAGCGTCTCGAAAAAGAACTGAGCGATCTTGAGGAGGAATCTAATGTTCTCACACAACGCTGGCAGGCTGAAAAAGATAAGCTGAACAGCGAGCAAAAGCTCAAAGAACAGTTAGATGAAGCTCGGACCGAGCTGGAACAAGCGCAACGGACGGGCAATCTGGCTCGTGCAGGTGAGTTGAGCTACGGGGTTATTCCCGGTCTGGAAAAGAAAATCGCCAATACAGAAAGTTCAGAGGATGTAGGAGCCATGCTTACTGAATCTGTTGGCAGTGAAGACATCGCACAGGTGGTTTCCCGCTGGACAGGTATTCCGGTCGATAAAATGCTGGAAGGTGAACGCGAAAAACTACTGCGCATGGAAGACGAGCTTGGCAAACGGGTTGTTGGCCAACTCGAAGCTGTTCATGCGGTTTCGACGGCAGTTCGGCGATCTCGTGCAGGTCTGCAAGATCCAAACAGGCCGATTGGCTCGTTCATGTTCCTCGGCCCAACTGGTGTCGGTAAAACTGAGCTGACGAAAGCGCTTGCCAGTTATCTCTTCGATGATGAGACCTCTATGGTTCGCGTGGACATGTCCGAGTTCATGGAAAAGCACAGTGTTGCACGTCTGATTGGTGCGCCTCCAGGCTACGTTGGGTACGAAGAAGGCGGTGTTTTGACGGAAGCTGTTCGCCGTCGCCCTTATCAGGTTGTTCTGTTTGATGAAGTTGAAAAAGCACACAGCGATGTGTTCAATGTTCTGCTTCAAGTGCTGGATGACGGTCGTTTGACAGACGGGCAGGGGCGGACGGTTGATTTCCGAAATACGCTTATCATCATGACTTCAAATCTCGGCTCAGAGTTCCTTGCTTCTCAAGGTGAGGGGGAAGATGCCGATGCGGTGCGTGGTCCGGTGATGGAATCGGTAAAAGCGCACTTCCGTCCGGAATTCCTGAACCGTCTGGATGAGATCATTTTGTTCCACCGCTTGCAGCGGTCGCAGATGTCTCGGATCGTTGACATTCAACTGGTACGTTTACAGAAGCTGCTTGATGACAGGAAGATGATTCTTGAACTGGACGATGGCGCTATGGGCTGGCTTGCTGAAAAAGGCTATGACCCTGCTTACGGCGCACGGCCTTTGAAAAGGGTTATCCAGAAACAGGTGCAGGATCCATTGGCTGAAATGTTGCTCTCCGGTACTTTGTCGGATGGGCAACACATCAAAGTATGCGCTGGGACGGATCGCCTGCTGTTTGAAGCGACTTAACTATTAGAAGCGAGAAGGGCCGGATAACCGGCCCTTTTTAATTACCCAATGACGCGACGCGTTGACCGGAACGCCCCGTTTCCATCAGTGCATTAATGCGATCTCTTTCGCTCTTGAAGGTTGTCAGAGCTTTCGCTTCCAAAATGCGTCCCTGAGGGACTTTGATTTTTAGCGAATTCACGAAGCGACCGTTGACCTTGACTTCATAGTGGAGGTGGTTACCGGTAGAGAGGCCAGTCGTTCCAACATACCCGATGACAGACCCCTGACGGATCTTTCCGTCTTTTTTGATGCCTTTGGCAAAGCGGGTCATGTGGTTGTATGTGGTGACGTACCCATTCGAATGCTTGATCTCGACACGCTTACCATAACCGCCTGACCACGCCGCTTTCTGAATAACTCCGTCGCCAGCTGCTAAAATAGGGGTTCCACGCGGTGCCGCCCAATCTGTTCCTGTATGAAGGCGGCGGGTTTTCAAAATAGGGTGCCGGCGCATACCAAAGCCTGAGGTGAAGCGTCCTGATGCAATGGGTTTGCGTAGTAAGAATTGTTTCGCACTTTGCCCGTTCTCATCATAGTAATCGACAACACCATCATCCGGTGTGCGGAAGCGGTAGAACCGGTAGGTTCTGCCATTGACGACAATGGAAGTGTAGAGGATTTCAGAGGCACCGTTGTTTTGGTCTGCTTCCAATCCATAGAAAACGCTCATTTCATCGCCGGCCTTAACCGGGGCATTAAAATCTACACTATAGGAGTAAATCCGGACGAGTTCTTTGATCAGGGACTGCGGGACTTCATTTTCAAGTCCAGTTTGATAGATGGAATTGTAATAGTTTGCACGTGGGCCAGATGAATTCTGTTTCTGTGAGGCAAAAGCATCCGCGACCATTTCGGAGGATGGCTCGGGAGCTACAACGAATTCTCCTTCATCGGTGCGTGCGATTGTTCCGATATGGCGCTGATTTTCATAGATGCTGACGCGAACGAGAATGCCGTCAACTGATTCAAGCTGATCTGTGTTAAGGGATAGCCGGAATATCTGGCCTGACTTGATGGATTTGATACCATAATTGTCTGTGAAGGCTTGGATATAACCCTCGGCCTCTCGTTCTGAGGCTTCACCATCCAGCAATACATCAATAAAATCTGTTTGGGTCAGAATAGGGACAATGCGTTCCTCTATCTGACTTGCTTGGGTTGTCTTGCGTGATTTTGGCTGGAAAGAAACGTTTTCTTCTGTAATGCGGACTTGAATGTTTTCAAAGGATTGCTCCGAGAGCGGTGCAAAACCAGCATTGAAATCTTCAAGGCTC